>NZ_DASPHO010000403.1:0-4335 GCF_035629615.1 Hyalangium sp.
TTCGCGGCCACCAGATCCGGCCGCTCGCTCAGGCTCTTCAGCGGCGCGCAGCTCGTCTGGGTCTGGGTCACCAGGCCCTGGAACTGGAAGTCCGGGCTCACGCCCACCGCGTGCTCGAAGCCCAGCGCCTGGCCGAGCGCCTCGCGGGCCCGGCGCAGCTGCTCGTCTCCGGAGATGAGGGACTGGCGGGCCACCTCCACGTCCTGCCGTGTCCGGGCCAGGTCCAGCTGGGTGGCCGCGCCGAGCTCCAGCGTGCGCTGAACGAGCGCGGCCCGCTCGAGCGCTTGGCGCAGCCCCAGCCGGTTGAGCTCGGCCGCGCGTTCAGCGGCCACCACGGCCACCAGCGTCCGAGACAGCCCCAGCGTGAGCCGGCGCTGCACGTCCTGCAGGCTGGCTTCGGCGCTCCGCTGGAAGGCCTGGGCCGAAGACAGGCCCCGCCATGCGCTCACGTCCACCACCGACTGCGTCAGCGACACCGTCCCGGTTCCGAGGGGCGCTGTGGCCTGGGGCCCGGTGCCTCCCCCTATCTGTCCGCCTCCGCCCGTCAGAGGGGGAACGTCAGGATGGAGGGCGTCGATGGCGACACTCGCCGAGAAGCGCGCGTTGGGCAGCAGCGAGCTCAGGGCCTGGCGCCACCGGCCCTCGGCGCGCTCGACGCCCGCCTCCGCGCTCTCCAGATCGGTGGAGCGCTCCCGGAGCAGCCCGAGGGCCTCCTCCCAACGCCCCACCTGCCGGGGCGCGGGAGACATGGGAGCCAGCATCGGGTCATCCACCTTGGGCTGGAACTGGGTGGGCGGCGGGAGCGGCGTGGGGGGCTCGGCCAAGGCCGTGGAGGCGACGAGCCCGAGGAGGAGCGCGAAGCGGTAGGGCATACGAGGGGGCAGAAGCGCGGAAACTCCACCGGAGGACCCGCTGGGCACGTGCCCCTGAGCGGCCGACTCGAACAGTGCAGTTGACAATGGTTGCAAAGTGCAACCATTAATAGTGGCAATGACCGTCGCGGAGCAAGTGGCATCTGTTCGCCGCACCATTCACCGGCTGCTGACTCGCCGTCTGAGCAAGCGGACGGACAAGCCCTTCATGCAGATGTTGGCGCTCAAAGTCATTGCCCGTGGGGAGGTGGGCAGCCAGTCCGCGCTCGCCGAGCAGCTGATGGTGGATCCGCCGGCGGTGAGCCGGCTGGTGGACCGGCTCGTGGAGGAGGGGTTGCTGACGCGCGGTGCGGGAGAGGATCGCCGCTGCGTGCGCTTGGAGGTGACACCCGAGGGACGTGGAGAGGTGGATCTCCTGCACGCCGAGCTGCGGCGGTTGGAGACCGATGTCCGCAAGCACCTGACGGCACAGGAGGCAAAGACGCTCCAGCAGCTCCTGGAGAAGCTGCAGGCAGGGCTGATGGAGACGGGCGACGACGCCCAGGAAGAGCAGGAGGAGTAGGGGCGGCCTGGTCAGCGCAGGCGCAGGCCGTGGATCCAGTTGCCGCGGGTGGCCAGGACCGCCATGTCGCCGAAGATGGCGGGAGAGGCCTCGATGAGGCCCTCGAGCTGCAGCGAGTCCAGTTCCTCACCGGTGCGCCCGTCGAGCAGGTGCACCTTGCCGAGGATGTCGCCCTGCAGGATGAAGGTGTGGCCCTCATCGTCCTTGCAGGAGGTGGGGGAGGACCAGGCGTAGTGCTCAAGAGGCTTGCGCCAGACCTCCTCGCCGGTGGCCTTGCTGAGCGCGACCATGAGGCCCTCGTTGAAGCCTGGGCAGCGCGAGAGCGTGAAGATGACGCGATCCCCTATGTCCCCCGTGCCCACCATGGGCGTGGCGAACAGGCCCGCGTCGATCTTCTTCGGCGGGCCGAGCGAGCCCTCACAGGGATAGGAGCGCTCCCAGAGGAGCTGGCCGGTGAGCCCGTCCAGCTTGCGGAGCCAGGTGCTGCCCTTGGGGCCTGTCTTGTCCACCTGGGTGCCGGTGTAGAGCACGGGGCGATCGCCCTCGAGCTCCACCGGGATGCTGGCATCGGTGTCGTCGCCCGCGCTGAAGGTCCACACCGGCTTGAAGGTCCGCAGATCCAGCGCCTGCACGGTGCCGCCGTTGTCGGCGAAGAAGGACAGGTTGCCCATCACGGAGATGGAGTTCTCGATGCCGTAGTGGGGGGTGCCCTCCGGTGTGTAGCGGTAGCGGAGCACCTCGGGGCGGACCTTGAGCGTGAGCTTGATGGAGTCGAAGTCGGTGTTGAGCTTCAGGGCGTAGAGCAGCCCGTTCTCACCGCCCAGCAGGTAGCTGTCGGTGGCGCGGTTGAGCAGGCCCGAGCTGTCGAAGGCCCCCCAGCTCCGCGGCGAGGCCTTGTCCTTCCCAGGCAGGAAGAAGACCTCGCGGTGCGTGATGAGGTTGTAGACGTGCAGGCCGATGGCCTTCTTCTTCCGCGGAATGCCCTGGCCCACGAAGAGCAGGGGATAGCCGCGCGGATCCAGCGAGACGCTGCCCTTGATGGGGTTGCCGGTGACGATGGGCGGCCGCGTGGCTCGGCCCGTCCGCAGGTCCAGGAAGTAGACGGAGCCATCGAGCGAGCCCTGGATGACCTCGACGAAGCCCTTCTCGAAGCGGCGGCGGCCCAGGCGCGGCATCGAGTGCCGGATGACGTCCGGCCACTGGACGATGACGGGCTGGCCTGTCCACCCGGCTCCGCCCAGCCAGGGGGGCAGGCCGCGGGTGGTGTTGAAGGTCCAGACGTGCTCCAGCTTGCGCTCGCGCATCGGACAGGTGCCCCAGGCTCCGCCCGTGCGCGTCGCTCCCCCGCGGAAGGTGAAGACGCCCGAGGCCTCCGTGTAGCGCTCGGGGAAGATCTGGGCCAGCCGCGAGGGCGGGGCGTCGAGCTCCTTGTTCTTGAGGGAGAGGCGGTAGCTGGCGAGCTGGGTGCTGTTCGCCTGGGTCTCGAAGATCCGAGGCGCGGGCTTGGTCGACCGGGTGGGCTCAACGCGTGGTGCGGCGGGTGCCGGGGGAGGGGAGGGCGCTGGCTCCACCGAGGCGACGGGCTCGAGAGTGGGGGCTGAAGGCGCCGGAGGAGGAGGGGCGGCGGGGGAGGGTGGCGGCGTGCGGCATGCGCCCGCAAGGCAGAGCACGAGCAGGGCGAGGCTTGCCCTGCGTCCTCGGGACCTTCCTTCCCGTGCGTCCCACGCACCTGCCACGCCCAAAGCCACTCCTCGGTCTCCGTTGTGTCCGGGGGCGCTCAGGTGCCTGTCGCGCGCTGGGCGGCCGCCGCGGCTTGTTGCTGGAAGCTCTTGAGCCAGGCGGACGTGGCGAGGATCCCGTTGTCCACGAGCTTCTGCTTCAGCGCATCTGACAGCGTGAAGTCCGTGGTGGAGACGTTCGCATTGTCGATGAAGACCGTGCGCTTCATCGAGTCCGGGTCCAGGCGGAGCTGGTTGGTGGCGTCCAGCATGAAGTTGAACAGCGCCTTCGTGTAGCTCTTCAGATCGGTGACGGAGACTTCGAGCGGTGTGCCAAACCGCTCCAGGTGCATGATCTGATCGTGCGTTCCGAGGCTGAAGCCCAGCGTCTCGTCGCTCACACCTGTCTCAGCGGACACGGCCGGCTTGCCGATGACGGGCTGCCGCATGAGCCCGTCGAAGAGATCGATGGGGTAGTTCCAGGAGATGCCCCCGTCTACGTACACCTCGCCTTTGAAATGGTAGGCCTCGAAGAAGAGCGGGATGCTCATGGACATGCGCACGGCCTGCCACAGCGTCACGTCCGGGTGCGTCTGCGCCGAGAACACCTCTGGCGTCTGTCGGGTCAGGTTCGTCGTCACGACGAAGAGCTCGCGGAACTTCTCGGGCTGCTGATTCGCGAGCACGCAGAGCTGGCCGAAGGTGAGGTCCGGCTGGGCCTTCCCGGTGGAGCGCGCGGTGAGATTTCCGATCTGGTGGCGGCACCACTGCTCGAACTCGTCACCCTTGTAGATGCCGTAGTGTTGGACGAGCCGCACCGTGTCGCCGATGAAACCGCCCCTGCCATCCATGAAGGAGGCAAAGTCCGTGCTGCCCAGGATGGAGTGCATCTCCTCCGCGGTGGCGCCTACCGCCACGAGCGCGGCGGTGATGGCGCCCGCGGAGGTGCCCGCCACGTTCCTGACGGAGCGCAGCAGATCCTGGGCTTGCAGCACCTGGAGGGCGCCCACATAGGCAATGCCTTTGACGCCGCCGCCCTGGAAGACAAGGTTCTTGATGGCCATGCCCCGAGCATAGGGCAGGCATGTTCGCGCCTCCAATCCGCGGCCCCGTGGGCCTGCTCGCCTACTCCTCGTCCGGCTCGGCGGCGCCGCCACCGCCCATGCGGGTGATGTCGTCCTTG
>NZ_DASPHO010000404.1:0-10206 GCF_035629615.1 Hyalangium sp.
AGGGCACCACCTTCACCGTCCGGCTGCCCCTGGGCTCCGAGCCGCTCGCTCTGAGCTCGTGAGCGACGCGCGAGGGCTTGTGGCTCATCTGGAAGTCCTTATCGGCAGCGTGTACGTTCTGCGCGCGCCTTGGCGCCCCGAGGGGGACTCATGACGATGAAGTGTCCGAAGTGCCAGCGCCCCATCAACATGACCGGGCTCCAGCCAGGCTCGTCCATCACGTGCCAATGCGGCAATGTGGTGGCGGTGCCGAAGTCAGGCATGAGCCGCACGATGCTCTTTGTGCTGATCGGGGCCGGACTTGTGGTGCTCGCCTGCCCGTGCCTGGGCGTGATCTCGGCCATCGCCATTCCCAACTTCATCCGGTTCCAGGCGCGGGCGCGGCAAGCGGAGTGCCATACCCAGCTCAAGTCCCTCTTCACGGCGCTCAAGGTGACTGACGAGCCAGTGCAAGGCGCTGGGCTGACCTTCTCCCAGATCGGCTTCGCTCCGGAGCGGGGCAACCGCTACTCGTACTTCCTGGGGCAGGGGCCAATGGAGGACCGCAGCGGCTCGCAGGCCCAAGGTACGGAGCAGGCCCGGGGCATTGGCGTGGACACCTTCAGGTACTCCACGCTGCGCGTCTTCACTGTGGCGGATCTCCCCCCGGCGGTGGCGGAGGAGGTGGGGATCTCGGGGACGTGTCCCGACTGCGACTTCACGGTGGCGTGCGCGGGAGATGTGGACAACACCCCCAGCGACACCCCCGACGTGTGGACCGTCTCCAGCAAGGACCGGTCGATCAATGGCGAGCCAGTCCCCGCTGGGGAGCCCTACAACCACGTGAACGACGTCAACACGGACTGAGGCGCAGCCTCCTGTCTACGCCGGATCCAAGGCCCAGGTCCCCTCCTCCCACCGCTTCAAGGCTTGCTGAGCGCCGAAGGGGATCATTCCTTCTCCCTTGGCAGCTTCTTCCAGGACCGCCTTGGCCTCCGCCGTCCGATGACGAAGGAGATGCGCGGCGGCCATGATACGTACGTCCATGCGCGGGTGCTTGAGCAGTACGGAGAGGGCATCGCGCCCCGCATTGCCGTGAGCCCGGAGCTTGTCAAACGCGGCACCGTACTTCCTGGCGTGCTTGTTCCCGGTCTTGGCATCTCCCCGCCAGATGGCATCGGTCTGGGCAGCTACGTTTTGAGCGAACTGCTCGACAAGATCCTCCAGCGTCATCACCAGATCCCCTTGCGATCACTGTGTAGAAGAGCTGGGGGGCCAGGGTGTTCTCCACCGCCTGGGAGATGCTCTCTTTGAGGGGCTCGATCGACAGGCCCAGGGCCACCCCCAGCTTGTCCCACTGACTCAAGCCCATCGCATCGTCGAGCAGGGAGAGGCAGTCATCCCTGCGCTGGCCCGGCTTGCAGAGGCCGCCGAAGCTCTTGCTCATGAGGCGCTTCCAGCGAGTGTCCTCGTCGTTACCTGGGTAGGAGGCGCGCACCAGCCAAGCTTGCTGAGCGGGGCGAAGGGCCAGGGGAGCCTCCAGCACCAACCGCGTCAGCGCCTCCTCGAACGCTGCGGCGTCCACCTTCACGGACTTGTTCGAGGTGGGTGGCCGGTACTCCAGGGGTGCCCCCTGCCCCATGTCCAGCCGTACCACGCGCGGAGTCGTGCACGCAGTGAACAGGGCCAACAACAAGACCGCAGCGGTCAGACGACGTGCCATGAGATCCCTCCTTGCTCGAGGCAAGTTCCAGTCTACGGGAAGGTCATCTCAGCGTGCCCCGGTTCAAGCCGGGGCACGCCCACCCCTACGCCAACGGCGTCATCATCGCCACCAAGGGAGGCCTTTATGCGTTCCTCCCGGTAGTGTTATCGAGCGAGGTAGTTGATGGACGTGCGAGCGGTCTGGCTGATGGGGATCAGCAGGGTGCTCGGCGTGCAGCGGGTGGATGATGGGCACGCGCAGCCGAGTGCAGACCCACCCCAACTCGCGCATCGACGAGTTGCTGCCCCACCTGTGGAAGCCTCTGCAGAACGCCGACTCGTCCTGACCGAGCTCCGTTCCGGTCTCACTCCCAACTCGTCCCCCTCTAGCTCGAGATCAGCACCGAGCATGGCGAGCATCCGCCCTCTAGCCCCTCAGCACGTCGCTGGGCGGACGGGTCCGCAAGGGCTGCGCGGAGCACCCGCCACCTCAGACGGGCCGCCGCCGCGCCGGGGACAAGGAAGCGCTCTCGAGCAAGGCGTTCGCGAGCGCCGCCCACGCCCTCCTGGCCGAGCACCCACGCGTCACGCTGATGCCCGGCACGGACTGGCGCGTGCGCTTCTCGCTCGAAGCATGCTCCACACTCGCCACCGCTCCGCCTACGCTGACTGCGGATCCTCCAGGGCGCTCGCCGCCTTCAGTCGGAAGAAGTCCTGGAGGGGCCGCACCATCGTCCTGAAGAGATACACGACTCATTGGAGGGACAGGGGCAACTCCACACGCGTCTTGCCACCTGGCGGCAGCGCGAGCATAAACCCCCCATCCCAGGGGGTTCCGATGATGGCAGCAGGCGGCAAGAGCGGGAGTGGACTCGTGACGGGCGGGCGGTGGGCGTCCCGAAACCGGCTGTGCGGAGCGCTGGGCGCGCTGTTGTCAGCAGCAATCCTGCTGGTCTCGGGTGCGTCCCAGGCCCAGCCAGGGCGCGGCCCCAGCGAGCCGGTGGACACAGCAATGCGCGCGAAGATCGTGGACCGCGTCTCGGCGGCGCTGAATGAGGCCTACGTCTTCCCGGACGTGGCCAAGAAGATGGAGGCGAGCATCCGCCAGAAGCTGAAGGCGGGCGCCTACGACAAGATCACCCACTCGGCCGAGCTCGCGGAGGTGCTGACCCGCGACCTCCGGGAGGTGAGCAAGGACAAGCACCTGGGCATCCGCTACGCGCCCTCCATGCCCCCGGGCATGGACCCCAACGGGCCTGGCACTCCGGCCGCCCGCGAGCAGATCCGACGCGAGCTGGCGGCCATGAACTTCGGCTTCGAGAAGGTAGAGCGGCTCACGGGAAATGTGGGCTACCTGGACCTGCGCGGCTTCATCGGCGCGGAGCTGGCGGGAGAGACGGCCGTCTCCGCCATGAGCTTCCTGGCCCACTCGGATGCGTTGATCATCGACCTGCGCAAGAACGGCGGCGGCGATCCATCGATGATCCAGCTCCTCACCAGCTACTTCTTCGACCAGTCCACCCACCTCAACAGCTTCTACATCCGCAAGGGGAACACCACGCAGCAGTTCTGGACCTCCGCCCATGTGGCCGGCAAGCGGATGACCGGCGTCCCCATCTACGTCCTCACCAGCCAGCGCACCTTCTCCGCGGCCGAGGAGTTCACCTACAACCTGAAGCACCTCAAGCGGGCCACCATCGTCGGCGAGACAACGGGCGGCGGCGCCCATCCGATCGAGCCCCACTTCCTCGCCGACGTGCACCTGCTGGCGATCATTCCCTTCGGCCGCTCGGTGAGTCCCATCACCGGCACCAACTGGGAAGGCACCGGCGTGGAGCCGGACATCAAGGTCCCGGCGGACAAAGCGCTCGAGGCCGCCCACCTGGATGCGCTGAAGAAGCTGCAGGCCCAGGCCAAGGACGACGAGCAGAGGCGGCAGCTCAGATGGTCCCTCCAGAAAGTGGAGGCGCTCGCCAGTCCGGTGACGCTGACCGCCGAGGTGCTGAAGAGCTTCGCGGGCAGCTACGGGCCGCGCGCGCTGCTCTACGAGAATGGCTCGCTCTGGTACCAGCGGCAGCAGGGCGAGCTCAAGATCCGGGCCGTCCCCATGACGGCGGACACCCTCATGCTCGACGACGGCAGGGACATCCTCCGCTTCCGGATTCAGAAGAACGCTTCGGGCCCGGTGACCGGGATCACCGGGTTGTACGCGGACGGCCGCACCGACACGTTTCCGCGCAGCGGAAGCTGGGCACAGCCTTGAAGGACTTGAGCGAACCGTGCCCCTGCCTGCTCAGTGCCGCTGTCGTGCCGCCGCCGCCTTCGCTACCACGGCCACCAGGTTCGAGATGAGCTGCGGGTCCCGGCTGCGGAGCACACGGCCCTCGCTCTGCCGTGTGCGCAACACCAGCCAGTACGTATCCCCCATCAGCAGGAGCGCGGCGATGGAGCCGAAGATGGCCGCACTCGCCAGGACCAGGGCCGCCTCATAGAGCTCCCCGTCCCGAGCGGCGGGGGTCGCCATGGCCGAGAGGAGCATAGGCAGCCCCACGACCACGCCCACCGTCAAGGTCACCAGCCATGGGAGGACGCGCGGGCTGCGGTGGATGGAATCCACCCCCTCTACATCTCCGAGCAGCCACGTGCGGCCCGCGATGACCACCCGCTCGCTCGTGACGAGCACGCCCTGGTCGTCAAAGATCGTGGTCTCACTCTCGCCAGGCTCAGTGCCCCTCACCTCCCTGGGGGAGAGGGGTGACGTCGAGAGGTGCGAGGCTGAGTCACTCATCGTACTTTCCTGGACGCGGAGGCCCGGCTCGGGGGGCCGAAGGGGTAGCAGGCCTGCCGAAAGCGGGGAGCACCGCGAGCAGCATCTGCCGCAGCCCCTCGAGCGGCTGCCCAAGGGCGAAGCACCCCCGAGCCCCCAACCGCAGCGCGCGCTGCATCTGCCGCTCGTCGGCGAACGGCAGCAGGATGAAGACAGGCGCCGGGTAGGTCCCATCCCGAGCGCTCTGCAGGGCGTTCAGGATGTTCTCGCCACGCCCGACCTGGAGGAGCACGAGATCCGGGCGGGCGAAGCTCGCCTCTCCCACGTGCAGGGTGATCCCCACCTCCGAGAGCACATCGAAGAGGAGTGCTGCGAGAGAATCGTCAGCACCCAGGAGCAGCGCGTGGCCGGCCTGTCGGGCCCCCACGGCTATTGGCCGCCCGCTCGGGCATGGGCCACGGAGACCGTGAACTCGCTGCGACGGTTCCTGGACCAGACGCTCTCGCCGCTGCCCACCTCCGCCGGGCGCTCCTCGCCGTAGGACACGATCGCGATGCGATCCCGGTCCACGCCAAGCTTCACGAGGTAGTCCTGAACCACCGCGGCCCGGCGCTGGCCCAGTGCCAGGTTGTACTCGGTCGTCCCCAGCTCGCAGGTGTGCCCGGAGATCGTCACGCGGGCTTCGGGGCGAGGCCGCAGGGCCTCCGCGACACGCTCGAGCAGCTCTCTCGAGTCGGGCCGAAGCGTCGCCGAGTCGAGCTCGTAGTAGATGGGCCCGAAGTCCCGCGGCGACAGCTCGGCCACCTCCTTCGGAGCAGGCGGCGGCTTCACCGGCTCGGCGCGGGGCGGCGTGCTCACCGGGGAGACGCCTTCAGAGGAAGCCGTGGCTGCGGACTTCGTGGCACAGGCGCTCGCGCCTATCGCGAGCAGCAGGAGGGGAAGAAGGAAGGAGCGCATGCCCCGCTCTCAAGCAACGCCCATGCCGCCCCGGCCTCTCTCAGGAAAGGGCCGCGCTCGGGCCCTCCCCCTGGTATCGCGCCACCCTACCGTGGCGAATTGCCAGACCCCTTCTCTCGCTCGCGGCGGTGGATGGTGGAGACGTCGATGCCGAGCAGCTCCGCCGCTCGCGTCTTGTTGCCTCCACAGCGGGCCACCACCCAGGAGATGTACTCGGCCTCCAGCTGGCGCAAGGGCCACAGCCCCTCCTGGGCCAGGGTGAGCGGGTGGGCCCCGGGGTTCACCGAGGGTGCATGCAGCTCGAGATCGGCCCGCTCCACCGTCTCCCGGGGCACGAGCACCACCAGCCGCTCGACCAGGTTCTCCAGCTCGCGCACGTTGCCCGGCCAGGGCATGGCGCCCAGCGCGGAGACCACCTCGGGCGAGAGGCCCGTCACCTTCGAGCGGGGGGTTCTCGCCCGGGCCCGCGCGACGAAGTGCTCAACGAGCAGCGGGATGTCCTCGCGCCGCTCGCGCAGGGGAGGAATCCTCAGGGTGACGACGTTGAGGCGGTAGAAGAGATCCGCCCGGAAGCGCCCCTCGCGCACCCGCGCCTCCAGATCCTGGTGGGAGGCCGCGACGATGCGCACCTCCACCGTGCGGCTGGCGTCCGCGCCCACCGCCCGCACCTCTCCGTCCTCCAGCACCCGCAGCAGCTTCGCCTGGAGCTCGGAGGGCATGTCGCCGATCTCGTCCAGGAACAGCGTCCCCTTGTCAGCCTCGACGAAGAGCCCCCGCCGGGGCGTGGTGGCGCCGGTGAAGGCCCCCTTCACGTGGCCGAACAGCTCGCTCTCCAGCAAGGCGTGAGGCAGGGCCGTGCAGTTGACGGCCACGAAGGGCTCAGCGGCCCGAGGCCCCTCCGAGTGCAGCGCTCGCGCCACCAGCTCCTTCCCGGTGCCGCTCTCTCCTCTCACCAGCACCGGCGCGCTTGAGTGAGCCACAGGCTCGATCAGCGCGTACAGGCTCCGCATGGCGGCGCTCCGGCCCACCAGCGCTCCTGGCCCTGTGGCCTGACGCAGCACCCGGTTCTCCGCGCGCAGCCGCCGCCCCTCCAGGGCTCGCTGCAGGTAGATGAGCACCTCCTCCAGCCGGAAGGGCTTGGTGAAGTAGTGCCAGGCACCGCGCCGCATCGCCTCCACCGCGCTCTCGATGCCCCCGAATGCCGTCATCAACAGCACGGGCACCTCCGGATCCACCGCGCGCACCGCGGCCAGCACGTCGAAGCCGTCCACCTGCTCCATGCGCAGATCGCTCAGCACGGCGTCGAACGGGCGGGCGCGCATCAGGCGGATGGCCTCCGCTCCTCCCGTGGCGAGCTCCACCTCGTACCCCTCGTCCGTGAGGGGCTCCTGCAGCATCCGCCCCATCTCCACGTGGTCGTCGACGACCAGGATGCGTCCCTTAGCTGACATGCTGCTCCGCGGCTGCCGAAGGCCCGGCTGCGGGCCAGAGCAAGGTGACGCAGGTGCCGCGCCCGGGCTCGCTCTCCAGCTCCACCCGCCCGCCGTGGTTGCGGACGACGTGCGCGACCACCGTCAGGCCCAGCCCCGTCCCCTGCCCTCGCTTCTTCGTCGTGAAGAAGGGATCGAACACCTGGTTGAGGCTCTCCGGGGGAATGCCACACCCGTCATCCTGGACGGTGAGGGTCACGAAGCCCCAGGCGCCCGAAGAAGAGCCATCCGGGGCCGCCGCGGTCAGCCGGACCCGTCCCCCCACGCTGCAGGCGTCACAGGCGTTGAGCGTCAGGTTCACGAGCACCTGCTGGAGCTGGTCCGGATCGGCGGCGATCGCTGGCAGCCCCTCGGGAAGCTCCCAGTCGATCCGCACCTGGCGCCGCTCGGCCTCCAGGCGGAGCAGCTCGCTCACGTCGCGCAGCAGCGGCCCGAGCGCTACCGGGCGCACCGCCGCGGGCTGGAGCCGCGAGAAGTCCAGCAGCTGGCGAAGGGTCCGGCTCACCCGATCGATCTGCTCGATGATGACGCCGACCCCGGCTGCCTGCGGATGGACGGCTCCCAGCTTGCCGAGCACGTACTCGGCCCGGCCCCGGACCACGCCCAGCGGAGTCCCAATCTCGTGCGCGATGCCCGCGGCGAGCACTCCCACGGTGGCGAACTTCTCGGCGCGCAGGAGCTGCGTCTCCAGGGCGCGGACGTTGCTGAGATCCTCGACCACGAGGAGCGTGCGCACCTCAGGATCTCTCGCCTCCAGCGGCACGGCGTGGATGCTGTACTGCCCCTCCTCGCCGAAGAGCGCCAGCGGCTCTCCCAGCAGGCTGCGCACACGGGCCTCGCGGGTGGCGGCTTCCACCAGCCCCTGCAGCCGGGTCACCACGGGCTCGGACGCCTGCGGGAAGGCCGCTGCCAACGGAGCTCCCGCGACGCTGGAGGGCATCCGGGCGCGCAGGACCTGGTTCACCGCGCTGATGCGGCCCTCGGCCGTGAGCGCCAGCACCCCCGTGGGGATGTTGTCGAGGATCTTCTGGGTCTTGTCATGCAGGTGCGCGAGCCGATCCGCATGTCGGCGGCTCTCGCGCAGGGCCACGGCGCGGCGCTGGGCCAGGAAGACGTACACCCCGAAGCCCACGAGGAACAGCGTCACCAGCAGGGCCGCGAGCGACAGCCGTACGATGAGGCCCCGCTCGTGGGAGCGCAGCGCAATGGTGGACACCAGGGTGGCGGCAGACCAGTGGCTGCCCCCCTTGAGCGGGATGGAGGTGAAGGCGGCGACGGCCTCTGCCTTCCCCAGGCCCAGCAGCTCCGCTTCGTGCTCGCTGATCAGGAGCGTGCCGCGCTCGCCCGCCCGCATCTTCGACGCCAGCGCGGCGTACATGGGGACGAGCCCCTGCTCCTGCTCCAGCCGCTGGTACCAGCTCGCGAGCCCCGCATCGCCCGCCGGGCTGGGGCGGCCGTGCGCACCAATGAGCAGCAGGCGGGCCTCGGGATCCGACGTCACGATGCGCAGCGGAGCAAAGAGGGACTGCGTGTCCACCAGGACCGCGACCGCGCCTCGGGCTGGCCCCCCCTCCGAGGGGATGGCCGTGGCCAGGATGCGCAGCCAGCCGCCCTCCACTCCGGCGAGCGGGGGAGAGCTGGTGATGTCTCCTGGGGGACGCTCGAGCGCCCGGCGCGCCGTCTCCATCAGCTCCGGAAGGAACTTCCCCTGGAGCACCAGGGGATCGGCACGCCGGTCCACCAGCCTCAGCTGCTCGCCCCCCGCCTCGTCATAGGCGGCGATGACCTTGTACTGGCCGATCACCTCCAACAGCGCCCGCAGCTCGCGCCGATGCTCCTCCGGCGTCCCCGGCTGGGAGAGGAGCTCTCCGGCGAAGAGCAGATCCTCGCTCACATCCTCCACGGCCTCGATCACCCCCCGAGTCGCCTCATCGAGCTGGGCCTGACGATCCCGGGCGAACTGCTGCACCAGCTCCGCGCGGCTGCGCTGGATGACTGCGAGCACTCCCACCCCTACGCTGGCGAGCGCGACGCACAGCAGAAGAATGGGAACGAGGGTGTGGCGCATGGATGAGACCGCTCTTCCAGACTTGTAGAGAACCGTTTGCGGCGAGGTTCCGCTACACTGAGGAGAGCGATATTCCCTCACCTGACAGTCGACTGCCCATCCCTCCCTATGAAGATCCTCGCCATCTCTGGAAGCCTCCGCAGCGTCTCGAAGAACACCGTCCTCCTCCGAGCTGTGACCTCCTTGGCGCCCCAGGGGGTGGAGATCACCCTCTACGGTGGGATGGGCGAGATCCCTCTCTTCAACCCTGACCTCGACGATCTCGATCACGGCAAGGCGCCGGCCTCGGTGCTCGACTTTCGCGCCCAGCTGCAAGCCGCGGATGGGGTGTTCATCTGCACCCCGGAGTACGCACACGGTGTCTCGGGCGTGATGAAGAACGCGCTCGACTGGCTGGTCGGCAGCGGCGAGTTCATGCAGAAACCCACGGTTCTGTTCAACGCGGCGCCGGGTTCCGAGCACGCCCACCCGGCACTGCTGGAGACGCTGAGGACGATGGGGGCGCTCGTCACCGACGCCACGCTGCCTTCCCCGCTGCCAGGCAAGAAGCTCGATGAGGCGGGGCTCCTCGCCATACCGGCGGTGGCTGACGCGCTGCGCACAGCCATCAAAGACCTCCTGCACGCGATCGAGACCCGTCCCGCTCAAGAGTTCTGAGCCTGCCTCCCGAGAGGCTCCTCGTGAGATCGAGGAGCCTCCTTCGCCTGCTCAGCTCTTCGCTGACTCTTGAGCCCAGCTCACCGGGAGTGCCTTCAGGCCATAGAGGACCATCTCGTGGCGGAAGGGCAGCTCTTCGATGGGGGCCGCCAGGCTCAAGCTGGGGATGCGCCGGAACAGCGTGCTGAAGACGACCTGGAGCTCGGCCCGCGCGAAGTCCGCTCCGATGCACTTGTGCAGTCCATGGCCGAACCCGACGTGCTGCGTCGTCTGGCGGTGGATGTCGAAGGCATCCGGGTTCTTGAACACCAGCTCGTCACGGTTGCCAGAGTTCAGCATGAGGATGACGCCCTCTCCCTCCCGGATCAGCTGGCCACCCACCTCCACGTCCGCCAAGGCCGCCCTCGGCAGGCCGGCGTGATTGACGGACAGGTAGCGCACCAGCTCGTCCACCAGGTTCTCGCCCAGAGAGGGATCGCGGATGAACTCGGCGAGCTGGTCCGGGTTCTTCAGCAAGGTCACCGTGCCGAGCCCGATCACCTGCGCCATGGTGTCGTACCCCCCGAGCAGCAGCAGCGCTGCCA
>NZ_DASPHO010000405.1:0-4670 GCF_035629615.1 Hyalangium sp.
TGAAGGTGGCATCCGACGGCAGCGTGGCGCCCGGAGACGTCGAGGTAAAGTGCACCGTGCCCTGGTAGTTGGTCGCCAGATTGCCGAAGGAGTCCCGGACCGTCACCGCAGCGCTGACCGGGCTCCCCGCCGTCGCCGTGGCGGGCAGGGCAAGCACGAGCACCGTGGGCAGCGCGGGCGTCACCTCGAAGACCGGGCTGATGGCATCGGTCAGGCCGCTCGAGGTGGCCTTCAGCTGGTAGCCCGCTCCGGCCTGCTTGAGCACCACCCGGGGGAAGCGTGCGATGCCGTTGAGGGCCTGAGCCGTGAGCGTGCCCTCCAGCCCCGCCGAAGACGGTCCCGCCGCCAACAGGAGGGAGACTTCGTTTGACGCACTCGGAACGGTCCGCCCAAGCCTGTCTTGCAAGGCCACCTCCACCTCGGGCGAGACCGCCTCGCCGGCCGTGGCGGACAGGCTTGCCGACAGGAAGGCCAGCTTCACGGGTGGCGGGAGCACGAAGTCGATGGTGGGCCGCTCGCTCAGCACCACCGTGCCTCCCTCGACTACAACCGAGGCCGTCACCTGCCTGGCCCCCGCCACGGTGGAGATCACCGAGGCCGTCACCGCGCCGCTGGCGTTAGTCGCCCCAGCAGGCTGTGTCACGGTCGTGCCCTCACCGGACACCTCCACGCTCACAGTCCTGCCGGCCAGAGGAGTCCCGGAGCCGTCACGCACGGTGACGGTGAGGGTGACGCGGTCGGCGCCGTCCGCTCGGACCCCCGCGGCCCGATCCACTGCCACGGAAGAGCGGCTCGCATCCGGGGCTGACGAGGGCGGAGGCGGATTCGGGCCTCCTCCACCACACCCCAGGGACAGGCCGAGGAACAGAGCGCTCAGCCCCAGCAGACGGGCGAACGAGAACGAAGCAAGCGGCATGGACGTCTCCCCAGGGCGCACGGCTCCCTCGCGCGGAGGGGGAGCCACTGCGAGCCGGGGCGTGTTCTAGCAGACATGGAACACACCGAGGGAGCCGCTCCCGCCCGTCCCAAATCGAACAGCCAGGAACCAGCCAGGCAGGCCCGGCGAGCCGTCAGCTCCCGAGCGCTTGCATGAGCACCCCCGAGCCCATGAGCGACCAGCCGCCGTCGCAGACCATGATCGAACCTGTGATGTAGGACGCTGCATCCGAGGCGAGAAAGAGGGCCAGGTTGGAGATGTCCGACTTGGCGCCCATGCGCTGCAGCGGCAGCGAGCCGATGATCTTCTCGCGAGCCGCATCGGTGGGAGCCAGCCGGCGCATGCCCTCGGTGTCGTCGATCGGCCCGGGGGAGATGGAGTTGACGCGGACTCCCGCCCCACCCCACTCGATGGCCAGCACGCGCGTCAGCATGTCCACGCCGGCCTTCGCCGCGCACACGTGCGCCTGCAGCGCCGTCGGCATGTAGGCCTGCGGCGCGGAGATGTTGAGGACGGCGGCTCCCGGCTTGCGCAGGTGCTCGAAGGCGGCCCGGCACGCGTTGAAGGTGCCCAGCACGTCGATCTCCAGCACCGCCTTGAAGCCGTTGGAGGACATGCCGAGCGCGGGCGCCGGGAAGTTGCCTGCCGCCCCGCACACCAGGATGTCGAGCTCTCCGTAGGCATCGCGCGCCGTCTGGAAGGCCTTCTCCACGGCGGCGTAGTCGCGCACGTCCGCTTGGAGGCCCATGGCGGTGCCGTGGGCCTGCAGCCCCTTCACCGCGTCCGCGAGCTTCTCCGGGTTCCGTCCGTTGATGACCACCTTGGCGCCGGCCTTCACGAAGCGCTCGGCGATCCCGAGGTTGATCCCGCTGCTGCCGCCGGTGACGAAGGCCACCTTGCCCGCGAGCAGTCCGTCCTTGAAGACCCCATCAGCCATGACTCATCTCCCGTGAAAGCGCGGAGGACGCCGCTCCATGAAGGCCGCGAACGCCTCGGCGAGATCGTTCGACTGCAAGAAGGCCGAGTTCCACACGGCCACGAAGCGCAGCCCGTCCTCCACGGACTTGTCCGCGCAGTACTCCATCACCTGCTTGGCACCCTGGACCACGAGCGGCGGGTTGTCCGCGATCTTCCGAGCGGTGGCGCGCGCCCCGGCGAGCAGCGCCTCGGGGGACTCGAACACCTCGTTGACGAGGCCCATCCGCAGCGCCCGCTCCGCGTTGAAGTCCCCGGCGATGTAGGCCAGCTCTCGGGTATGGCCCTCGCCGATGATGCGCGGCAGGCGCTGGAGCGCGCCCAGATCCGCGATGATGCCCACCCGCGCCTCGCGCAGGCTGAACTTCGCCTCCCGCGAGCAGTAGCGGAAGTCACACGCGGCGATGAGATCGATGCCTCCGCCGATGCACCAGCCATGCACGGCCGCGAGCACAGGCTTGCGGCAACGGGCGAGCCCCTCGGTAGCGCCCTGCATCCGCTGGATGAGCTGGAGCAGCTTCGTCCGCTCGGAGGCGAGGTTGTTGTCCCCCATGAGGAGCGGCCCGAGCGTCTCCAGCATCGCCGCGATGTCCAGGCCATAGGAGAAGTGCGTCCCCTCGCCACGCAAGAGGAGCACGCGCACGGACTCGTCGGCGTCGAGCTCTCGGAGCGCCTCTGGCATCTCGCGCCAGAAGTCAGGCCCCAGGGCATTGCTTTTGCCGGGGCCGATGAGGACGACCTCGGCGATGCCGTCCGCCTTCTCAATGCGCAGTGACTGGTACGCCGCGGTCATGCGGTGCCCTCCCTCGGGGACGGCACTTGAACAGAAACAGGCGAGCGGCGTCCACGACTTCGACCGCTACCCCAGCTCCACCACCTTCATCCCGAAGAGCTTGTCCACGGCCAGCAGCAGCTCGTCGCTCACCTGGACCTTGAGGGCCGTGCCACCAATGAGCGCCTCGGCCTCACCCGGGAACAGCACGCTCACCGCCACCGGCGTGGCTCCCATGTTCTGCTTCGCGATCTCCGCCAGCTTCGACAGCTTCTCCTCGGTGAGCAGGTCCGCCGGCACGCGCAGCTCCAGCCGCTTCGTCCGCCTCTCGCGCACCGCCTTCAGGCTCTGGATCTCCTCGACGATCAGCTCCGTCGTCGGCGATTCCTCGTCGCGCTGGCTGATCTGCACCGTGCCCGTCACCAGGATAGGGTCATCCCCCTTGAGCAGCGTCTCCCACTGCTCGTAGCCCGGCTTGGGCCCGGCCTTGGTCCACTTGCCGTCCTTGCCCATCACCGAGCGCGTGCCGTCCTTGCCCGGGAAGCACACCAGCTCGATGGAGCCGGACAGATCCTCCAGCGTCACCCACGCCATGCGCTTGCCTGTCTTCGTGGGCCGCTCGCGGAGCGCCGCGATGATGCCGCCCACGGAGATCTTCTCGTCCCGCCGAGCGCGCTGCACCGACGTCACCGGCCGCGCGTAGCGCTTCAGCTCCTTCTCATACTGGTGCAGCGGGTGGCCAGACACGTAGAAGCCGATGGCCTCCTTCTCGTAGGACAGCCGCTCCTTCTCCGGCCACTCCTCGGCCGGCACGTACTCGTCCTTGAGCGCGGCCCCTCCGCTGCCCGCGGCTGGCCCCGCCAGCATCCCGAACAGCGAGCTCTGCCCGGCCGCCTTGTCCTTCTGGCTGGAGGAGCCGCGGTTCATCGCCCTCTCGATCGTCTCGAAGAGCTGGCGCCGCGGGCGCTTCTCGAAGTCGAACGCGCCGGCCTTCACCAGCGCCTCCAGCACCTTGCGGTTCACCCGCCGGCTGTCCACACGCTCGCAGAAGTCGAACAGGCTCTTGAAGGGCCCCTCCTTGCGCGCCTCGACGATCGACTCGATGGCGCCCTCGCCCACACCCTTGATGGCGCCCAGGCCGAAGCGGATCTCCCCGTCCACCGCACCGAAGGCCATGTCCGACTGGTTCACATCCGGCGGCAGCACCTGGAGGCCTGACTCGCGGGCCTCGGCGATGTGTCTCACCACCTTGTCGGTGTTGTCCTTCTCGCTGGTGAGAAGGGCGGCCATGAACTCCACCGGGTACTTCGCCTTGAGCCACGCCGTGTGGATGGTGATGAGGCCGTAGGCGGCCGAGTGGCTCTTGTTGAAGCCGTACTCGGCGAACTTCTCCATCAGATCGAAGATCTCGCCGGCGACTTTCAGGTCGACGTTGTTCGTCTTGCAGCCCTCCAGGAAGCCGGCGCGCTCGGCCTGCATCACCTCGGCCTTCTTCTTGCCCATGGCGCGGCGAAGCAGGTCCGCACGGCCCAGGGTGTAGCCCCCCAGCACCTGCGAGATCTGCATCACCTGCTCCTGGTACACGATGACGCCGTAGGTGTCCTTGAGCACCGGCTCCAGCGCGGGGTGCGGGTACGTCACCGGCTCGCGGCCGTGCTTGCGGTTGATGAAGACGTCCACCATGCCCGCGTCCAGCGGACCCGGCCGGTAGAGCGCGCCGGCAGCGATCACGTCCTCGAAGCACGACGGCTTGAGCTTCATCACCATCTCGGTGAAGCCGCTCGACTCCATCTGGAAGACGCCGGCCGTGTCGCCCTTGGCCATCAGCGCCCACATCGCATCATCATGCAGGGGGATGTCCTGCCGCTCGATCTTCTTCCCGTTCGGAGGGTTGCGGTTGATGAGATCCAGCGCGTTCTGGATCACCGTGAGCGTCTTGAGCCCCAGGAAGTCGAACTTCACCAGGCCCGCCGCCTCCACCTCGTC
>NZ_DASPHO010000406.1:0-3122 GCF_035629615.1 Hyalangium sp.
AGGCGTCGGCCCACCTGGAAGTCCGAGAGCGTCCCCTCCCGGAGCAGGCCCAGGGGCGCGGCCACGGCCAGGCGCATCGGCCGGGCGAGCTTCTTGAGGGCCTCCACGGCGCGGGCCTGCTCCATCCGCTCCGAGAGTTCCTCCTCGCAGGTGCTCGCCACGTGGGCGGCAGCCTCGAGGCCCACCCCCGTGGGCGCCTCCTGCACCTTGCCGGTGCGCTCGCTCCACCGGGTTACGTGCACGGGCCGGCCCAAAGCCTTCACCGCTCGGCCCATGCCCTGGCGCGCCACCATGGCCACGTACTTGGGGAAGAGGGAGCGCGCCCGGCCCGCTCGGCCCGGGGTGAAGCGCTGCCATGCCTTCACCCGGTAGAGCTCGTACACGCCCTCCTGCACCAGATCCTCCCTGGAGAGGCTCGAGGAGCGCTGCCACACCGAGGCGGCCACCTTCACCACCTCGGGCAGCACCAGATCCACAAGGAGAGCCACCTCCACGCGGTGCCGGGCGCTGCCCTCCGAGTACTTCCGGCAAGCGCCGAGAGCGGCCTCAATGGCGCACGCCTCCAGTCCGTTGTACTGGCCCCTGCTGGAGCGAGGGAACGGCAGCGCGAGCTGATTCGGGTGTACACGGCCACGCGGGCGCCGCACCTTCCAAGGCGCTGCAGCAGACGCTGGGGCAGCCCCGCCGGCCACCACGTGCAGCCGCGGGGGGCTCTTCGTCAACGTGGGAAGCGCCTCTACCCCGGACAAGGCGCGCAGTGCGGGTGCGCTCATGGAACCATTGTACTAGACAATGGTTAACTACCTCAAACATGGTCCTTTACAACGAAGTCGAAGGTCAGCCTTGTCTCCAATCGAAGATCCGCCAACGCCCTTGGATTTTGTCAACCCACCGCTCAACCCATGGTGAGAGGCCTCGTTCCGTGCACGCGTCCCGCTTCCATGATTCCGCGTCACGCGCCTTCCGGGCGACTGCCGCTGCAAGCTTCGCTGGCACCTCTCGCCCCCAGTACTTGATGAGAGTCACCTTGATCTCATCGACGTTGGCACAATGCCGGTACAGCTTCGCCACCAGACAGGTCTGCTCGTTGAGGTTGGCCCTGTAGAATGCCTCCTCCGTCAACATGGTTTTCAGCGCCATGTCGGCGATGACGGCGCAGGCCCGGACGAGGTCGTCCTCTTCCTGGGCCGAGGACGGAAGGTGAATGTTCATCACCATAGGTAGCCTCGTCCGCCATCCAGCGGGCTCGGAGTTCGCGCGCGGTGAGTCGCCACTCCAGAGCCCCGGCTCACGCGCGGTGGGGAGAATGCGTTTGTGCGGCGAGCGCGGCACGTGGGGCGGGGAGATCTGTCCTGGCTGGCCCACCACAGGTGCCCCGTGGCCGGGACGTACTGGCGGCGGAGGAGGCATCACACCCGTCCCCCTCTGAAATGGAGTGGTTTGAGTCTGCGGTGCCGCACAGGACAAGAGCACGGCGCCGATGATGGCGAGGTACCTCACGGTTCTACCTCCTGGCCCGGGAGTGGGCCTGTCATTCCTCAAGCCACACGAGCACAGCGAGCCAGGTGAGGCAGAGCACGGCGAGCGGGCCGCACCACGGAACCTGGAGGAAGCCCACCACGAGGAACCCTCCACCGAGGGTTCCGGCCGCGCCGGCGCTCAGCATCCGGACGCGAGCGGGGTTCACGGGTGTTCCCTGCTGGGGCCACGGGCATCGGCGGCAACCCCGTCCGGGTCCGCTGGCGGAACATCGCTGAAGCTCACCCAGATCACCTTGCCGCCAGCGATCGGCATGGGGATGTGGACGGGGCCCGGAAGCGGCTCGTTCATCGTCATCTTCTCGAAGTCCTTGGCGAGGAGCCGAACGGCAAAGGCGTTCACTCCGGCATTGAGCAAGTCCTGCAACGTGAGAATCATCAGGCGTCCTCCCCGTCCTCTTCCAGGTCCTCACCCTCGGCCTTGATGCCCTCGCGTCCGTTCGCCGGAGGATTCGCTGCAGCGGCCTTGTCCGCCGCCTGCTGCTCCTTCTCGACGGCGTCGAGCTCCACCCCGGCTAGCGCGCACACTTCCTTCGTTCGGTGGTGGTAGCCGTTCCAGGTGCGCGACAGCTCTTCGTAGAGGAGGCTCTCGAAGAGGAGGGCCACCAGGAGGGCCCGGGGGGCCTCGTCGATGTACTTACGTACCTGGTGGTCCGCGCCAGCTCGCTCCTGCCACGCCGACTGAAGCTCCGGATCCTCCGTCTGGTAGAGCCAGCCCGCCAGGCTGCGCAGTGCGGTGAGCTCATCCACCTTCCCCGCGTTGATCTTGCTGAAGACGGCGCTGAGCAGTCGCTGCACCACCCGATGGCGGAACCTCTCCTCCTCCTGCTGCTTGGCGTAGTCGTCGTTGCCCCGGCCCGAGCTCTTGTCCTTCACCTTCACCTTGTGCCCGGCCGCGGCGAGCGCTTCCTCGAGGCGCTCCTTCTCCAGGAGCTGGTGAACCTTCCCGTTCGGATCCCTCGCCAGGACGACAGGGGCCTTCTCGCCCAGCAACTCCTTGAAGGTGCGCCCCTTCTTGTCGCCAGGCAGCTTGTCGGTGAGCTCGACGTACTTCTCCTGCCCCCTGTACCCGAGCCTCTTCCCCTCGTAGTCCCACAGCGCCTTGGACTCCTTGAGGAGGCGCTGTCCCTTCTCCTTCGCCGCCGCTGCCTCCGCCTTGAAGGCAACCGCCTTCTTCTTCCCGAAGCACTCCGGATCCGTGCAGACGTTCTCCGACTTCACGTCCGGGTAGAGCGCCTTGCAGTTGCCCGTCCGCTTCGGGCAGGGGCCACACGCGCCGGCCTCCGGCTCCAGCTGCGCGTCCTTCGTGTTGAAGGGAGCCTTGCTCAGCTGGAGCATGTACTCGCGCTGGACGACATCCTTCGCCGCCCGGAATGACATCGGGCCATGCTCCTCCCGATCGTCATCCCACGCGCCGCCCTTAAGGATCGCCATGGCCGCCCTCTCCTGTAGCTTCTCGCCGGGGATGCGGGCGATCAGGAGCGCCGTAGAAGGCTCCACGCGACCCTCGTCCAACAGTCGGCGCGCCGTGGGGGAATTCAGCTCACAGAGCTTCAGCCTCCCGTACACATACTCCTTAGACTT
>NZ_DASPHO010000407.1:0-4385 GCF_035629615.1 Hyalangium sp.
TCCCCGAGGCGTTCCAAGCGCCGGCCCCCACCTTGCGCAGGCAGGAGGAGGCTCCGCGTCCCGTGGGAGGGCCCCTGCGTACCTGCTACGCCTGTGGCTTCGAGGGGCCGCGCTCCGAGTATGACCGGGCCGTGGTGTGCCCCCGATGCGACTCGAGCTGGCTCTGAGAGGACTGCCCCAGGGCAGCGGAGGCTCCTCAAACCTGTAAGATTGTCAGACAGGTTTGGCGCATGCGCTGCCGACAGGCGCCCTGGCCCGGGCTTGCTCCTGGCCTTGGGTAAGGAATCTCCCTACCCGTTGAGCGATGCGAACGGCTGTATGCCGTTTTCGTGGCTCATGCGTCCTCATTTCCCGGAAGCTGCTCGGGAGGAAAGGGTTGAGGGTCGCCGCCGCCATGGACGAGACGTCAATCGGGACACGCGCCAGCGCCGTGCTCGACTTCGACGCCCTCGTTGAGCTGGAGCAGGCGGGGCTCCTCCGGCTCGCCCGGCGGCTCGTGTGGGATGCGGAGGAGGCGAGGGATCTCGTCCAGGCCGCCCTGGTGGATGCCTATGAGAAGCGCCACTCCCTGAGAGATCCCCAGGCGGGCCCCGCTTGGCTGCGGCGCATCCTCGTCTCGCGGGCCATGGGCCTGCTGCGGCGCAGGCGCGTGTGGAACGTGCTGCGCGAAATGCTGGATCTGGGCCCGGCGCCTCGGCCCTCGCCGGAGGAGTCCTTCGAGGGCGTCGAGCGCTGGCAGGCCTTCGGCCGCGCGCTGAGGAGCCTGCCTACCCAGCAGGCCACGGCTTTCAGCCTCCGCTACTTGGAGGGGCTCGACCTCGGCTCCGTTGCCGAGGCCATGGGCATCGAGCGAGGGACCGTCCGCGTCCACCTCTACCGGGCCCTCCAGAAACTCAAGGCCGCAGACGCGCTGATGATGAAAGGAGAAACGCCATGAGCTGCGACGAAGTGACCGCGGCGATCGTGGATGACGGGCTGCCTCGACCCGCGGACTTCCAGGCCCACCTGGACCAGTGTCCTCGGTGTCGCGAGCTCGTGCGCCTCCAGGCTTCTGCCTCGGCGCTGAGGCTGCCGGGGCCGCCGCCGCTGGAGCTCATCTCCCCGCAGGCCCTCCAAGAGGAGGTGCGTCGCCGTCAGCATCGACGCCGGGCTGTCGCAGGAGCCGCCGTGGTGGGGGCCGTTGCCGTCCTGGCCCTCTTCATCATGCCTCGCCAGGTGCCAACGGCGCCCGACATGGACGTGGCCATGGACATGTCTCCAGCGGCAGGGGTGGCGCTACCTCCGCTCGATCTGCTGATGGAAGAGGTCCGAGGTTACACGCGGCGCGATCCGACCTTCGACGATGAGACGTACGCGCCCTTCGGGATGCTCGCCCTCTGGGTGCGCCCGCCCACGGCTGTGGCTCTGAACGATCGGCCCTTCCAGAGGGCCCTTGCCCCGCTTCACCCCTCACCCACACAGGAGCTTGCACGATGAGCAGGACAAACATGTGGACCCTCGGCCTCACGGCAGCGCTGTTCGCGGTGCCCGCCCTGGCCCAGCAAGAGGACGTCGTCATCGAGCGGAGTGCCGCCCCGGCCATCGCCCCGATGCCGCCCATGCCGCCCATGCCGCCCATGCCGCCTACGCCGCCCATGATGGTGGCCCTGCCACCACCGGCCTATGGCATTCCTCCCCACGTCGTGGAGAGGCTGGGGCTGCCGAAGGACCTCGTCCAGCGCATCCAGGATCTGACCTTCGAGGCGAACGATCAGCTCATCACGCTGGAGGCAGACCTGAAGCGGGCCCAGCTCACGCTGGACAAGCTGCTGCGCTCCCAGAACCCGAACGAGAGCACCGTGATGCAGCAGGTGGACACGGTGGGACGTGCGGAGATGGCCGTGCGCAAGAACCGCATCGGGCTGATGCTGCAGATCAAGCGACTGCTGGGGCCGGATAACTGGCAGAAGCTCGAGGCCGAGATGGGGGAGATGCGGCGTGAGCTCCGCTTCATGCGCCACCCGACCTTCGAGGAGGAGCGTTCGCGCCGCCCCGAGCCCCGGAAATAAGAGGCGTCGGCTCCTTATTTCGGCAGGGTCGTCTTCCCCAGCTTGAGGAGGAGCTTGAAGTGCTCGGCGGAGACGGGCACCACGCTGATCCGGCTCTTGGTGATGAGCTGGAGCTCCTTGAACGCGGGAGTCTTCTTGAGGGTGGCCAGGGTGACGGGCTCCTTGAAGGCAATCACGGGCGCGACGTCCACGGAGGCCCAGTCCTCGCCGGGAGCGGTGGGGTCCTCTCCCGCCGCGGTGAGCACCTTCGCCACGGCGACCACGGCCTTGTCCGTGTTCGAGTGGTAGTAGAGGCAGAGATCTCCAGGCTTCATGGCCCGGAGGTTGTTGCGAGCCTCATAGTTGCGGATGCCCGTCCAGCCCGTCTTCTGATCCTTCTCGAGCTGGGAGTACGGGTAGACGGAGGGCTCGCTCTTGATCAGCCAGTATCGGGTCTTCACCATGGCAGCGCACTCTACCCATACGGTAGGGAGACGCGAGCACTCCGTGTGGCCTCAGGCAGCGCTGGTGCGCGTAGCGACTTCGCCGCCCACGGGTGCGTCTTCGATGCCCAGGCGGCGCTCCAGCGTCTGCTCGAGGTAGAGCACCTGGTCCTTCTCATTCAGGCCGGAGATCAGCTTGATCTTCCGGCCCTCGCGATCCAGCGCAAACAGATCATAGGTGAGGGTCTGGGTTCCCTTGTTCGTCTTGACGACTTCTTCCCCATAGAGCTGCGTGAACTGGCGGCCAGGAACATCCCGGTTGCCCGTCCAGGGCAGGGGGCCATGGCGGATGGTGAGCTGGTTGCGGCTCACCTCGACCGTCGTGCGGTTCACGAGCCCAGTCAGCGTGTAATACGTGAGGCCCACTCCCACCGCCACGTGGGCGATGGGGAAGAGGATCGCGATGATCGGAGCGTCCGCCGAGAGCGCGATGCCGTACCACAGGACCAGGAACCCATCCCACGCGGCGCAGAAGAAGAGCAGGAAGATGAAAGCGGGGTTGAACCACCGCCAAGTGATGCGGGTGGCGCCGTCATTGTCCTCGACCTGGAAGCGCGCGGGGAGGGGGGCCTTGGCTCGGGTGAGCCTGGGCCTGTCCGAGGCCGGCGCGGTGAGCCCGCGCGCCTTGCGTCCGGACAGATCGTAGACCGCGTTGCACGAGTGGCACTTGGCCACGGCGATGTCCAGGCGGACATCCTCCGGGCGCAAGGGGGCGTGGCAGACTTCACAGGAGAGCTGCATGGACCGGTGACTCCGGCTGAGGGTCCCCGGAGTCTAGCGGATGCCATGTCCGGGCTGCAGGGGAGGGGGCTCAGGTGACGTGGGTCTTCAGGAACACCCGCAGCGCCTCCGCCACGCTCCACGCCTGTGCGACGCACCCGCGCGGCCGGTAGGGTTCCGTCGCGTCGAAGATCTCGCTGATCTGTCCGACGCCCCCATGCTCCAGGTGGTGCTCCAGGCCCGAGAGCAGCGCTCGTGCCGCCTTGATGTCCGGGTTCACCTTCAGCGTCGCGTCGATGTAGTGCCCCATCAACCAGCCCCACACCGTCCCCTGGTGATAGGCCGCATCCCTCGCGCGCAGATCCCCATCGTAGTTGGCCTTGTAGTCCGGGTGGCCGGGCGCCAGGCTCCGCAGCCCCACCGGGGTCAGCAGATCCCGCCGCACCACCTCCAGCACCGCCTCCCACCGCTCGCGCCGCAGCACGGGGTGGCGCAGCGAGACGGCGAAGACCTGGTTGGGCCGGATGGCAGGATCCTCCTGCCCGTCCTCCCCATCCACCACATCGAACAGGCAGCCGGCCGCTGGGTTCCAGAAGCGCTTGTTGAAGCTGGCATACACCCGCTCGGCAGCTCCCATGTACGCTCTTGGCTCCTTCCCCAGCTGCACCGCCCAGGTGGCCATCAACTGCAGCGCGTTGAACCAGAGCGCGTTGAGCTCCACCGCCTTGCCGCGCCGGGGTGTCACCACCCAGCCGTCCACCTTGGCGTCCATCCAGGTGAGCTGGTAGCCCTCCTGTCCCTGACTGAGCAGCCCATCCACCGGATCCACGCCGATGTGGAACCGCGTGCCCCGCATGTGGTGCTCCACGATGCTGGCCAGCGTGGAGAACATGTCCCTCAGCAGCTCCACGTCTCGCGTCGTCTCCACGTAGCGGTCCACCGCGTGGAAGAACCACAGCGTCGCGTCCGCCGTGTGGTACACGCCCTCGTTCTCGCCGTCCGGGAAGTAGTTGGGGATGAGGCCGTCGCGCACGTAGTGCTGGAACGTGCGCAGGATGGCCGCCGCCTCGCGGTAGCGCCCCGTGGCCAGCGTCAGCCCGTCCAGGCTGATCATCGTGTCCCGGCCCCAGTCGGT
>NZ_DASPHO010000408.1:0-2689 GCF_035629615.1 Hyalangium sp.
GTGGGCGCCGTGTAGAGGATCGTCGCCTTGTACCGCGCGATGATCTCCCAGAACCGGTCCGGCCCCGGCTGCGTGGGCGCACCCTCGTAGATGATCGTCGTCACCCCATTCATCATCGGGCCGTAGACCACGTAGCTGTGCCCCGTCACCCAGCCCACGTCCGCCGTGCACCAGTAGATGTCATCGTCCCGCAGGTCGAACACCCACCGCGTCGTCAGCGACACGGCCACCGCGTAGCCGGCCGTGGTGTGCAGCACCCCCTTGGGCTTCCCCGTCGAACCCGACGTGTAGAGGATGAACAGCGGGTGCTCGCTCTCCACCCACTCCGGCTCGCACGTCTCGCTCTGGCCGCGGACCAGCTCCTCCCAGGACACTTCCTTGGGCCCCAGCGGCCCCGCATCCCCCGCCCGCTTGAGCACCACCACCTTCTCCACCGTCCGCATGTTCGGCAGGGCCGCGTCCACGTTCTTCTTCAGCGGCACCACCGCGCCCTTGCGCCAGCCGCCGTCCGCCGTGAGGACCACCTTCGCCCCCGCGTCGTTCATGCGATCCTGCAGCGCCTCCGCGGAGAAGCCGCCGAACACCACCGAGTGCACCGCGCCAATCCGCGCGCACGCCAGCATCGCCACCGCGGCCTCGGGCACCATGGGCAGGTAGATCCCCACCCGATCCCCCTTGCCCACGCCGAGCGACCGCAGCCCGTTGGCCAGCCGATTCACCGCCACGGACAGCTCGCCGTAGGTGACCGTGCGCCGATCCCCCGGCTCCCCCTCGAAGAGGATGGCCGGCTTGTCCTTCAGCTTCGGCAGGTGCCGATCCAGACAGTTGTAGGCCAGGTTCGTCCGGCCCTCGATGAACCACCGTGCGTGCGGCGGCTTCCACTCCAGCACCGTCTTGAAGGGCTCCTTCCAGTACAGCTCCTCGCGGGCCCTGGCGCCCCAGTAGGCCTCCGGATCCTTCGCCGCCTCGTCCCACAGCCGGCGATAGTCCTCCATGCTGCGGATGTGCGCACGCTGCGAGAACTCCGCGGGCGGCGGAAAGACGCGGTTCTCCGTGAGGACCGACTGGATCTCCTGTGACGGACGCTGCGGCTCAGCCATGGGGCTCCCTCCCAAGGGGACAGCAAGACGAGACCTAGTGTCTAGGTCGTCCCAGGCCCGGGCTCAAGGCCGCTCTTCACACCGGAGCGAGTCCTGGACGGCATCGAACCTCGCCCACAGCTCACAGACGCAGCTGTCCGGGCGCCTTGCCTCGTAGCGCACCCGCAACACGCCGTTGAACTGGGTGGCGCAGACCGTGTCCCCCTCCAGGTGCACGCTCACCTGATCCAGCAGACACTCCTGCCCGTTGGCGATGGCCGTGGCGTTGGCCACGCTCCCATCTACGGCGAACTTCTCCCCAGACTCCAGGAAGCGCCCGACGAGCTGCATCTCCAGCAAGTCGAAGTCCATGCGCACCACCTGTCCGGAAATGAGCAGAGAGCCATCCCACAGCGCCTCGGGCGAGGCCAGCAGGCCGCAGTCATCTCGAAACACCTCGGTGGTCCTCATCTCGTAGGGCCCCGGGTTCTGGAGGAACGTGTTGCAGCTGAGGCAGAGCCCCACGGCGAGGGCCCATAAGGACAAGAGCAAGGGACGGGTGGACACGGGCCCACCATAACCAACCCCGCGCATGAGTGCAGTGTCCTCCCCGAGCCCGGGGTAGAGTGCCCGCCGCCATGGCCGAGCCCCAGTTCAAGAACCCCACTCCCACCGTGGACTGCATCATCGAGCTGCCGGGAGAGCGCATCGTCCTCATCCGCCGCAAGAACCCGCCCATCGGCTGGGCGCTGCCTGGGGGCTTCGTGGACGAGGGAGAGCCCCTGCATGCCGCCGCCGTGCGCGAGGCCCACGAGGAGACGGGCCTCACGGTGGAGCTTGTCGAGCAGTTCTTCACCTACTCGGATCCGAAGCGAGATCCGCGCAAGCACACGCTCTCCACCGTCTACATTGGCCGGGCGCAGGGCGAGCCGAAGGGCGCGGATGACGCCGCCGAGGCGCGGGCCTTCCCGGTGAATGCCCTGCCCCCGGATCTCTGCTTCGACCACGGCACCATCCTCGCCGACTACCTGGCCTACAAGCGGACCGGGCAGCGGCGGAAGATCTGAAGCGCCGGCCGGATGTACGCCCTCCTGGCCCTCCTCGCCCTCGGCCTGCTGCTGGCCGTGCATGAGCTGGGACACCTCCTGGCCGCACGGTTGCTCGGCGTGAGGGTGCCCCGCTTCTCGCTGGGCTTCGGGCCCCCGCTGCTGTCCTTCCGGCTGCTGGGCACGGAGTACGTCATCGCGGCCATTCCCATCGGCGCGGCGGCCACCCTCCACGGGATGAACCCCCACACGCCCGGACTGGATCCCGCCGACCCTCAGAGCTACTCGGCCCAGCGCCCCTGGAAGCGCGTGCTCATCACCCTGGCCGGCTCGCTGGCCAACTACCTGTTCGCCCTGGGCGTCCTGTTCACGCTGTACACCTCTGGCACCCACGTGGTCGTCCCCCTCACGGTGGGCACGGTGACGCCGGGCTCGGAGGCCGCGCGTGCGCAGCTGCTCCCGGGGGATCGCATCCGCAGCGTGGACGGGCACGCGGTGAAGGGCTGGTCGGAGTTCGTAGAGCTCATCGGCAGGAGCCCGGGCCAGGAGCGGACGCTCGTCGTC
>NZ_DASPHO010000409.1:0-3965 GCF_035629615.1 Hyalangium sp.
TCCGCGCGGAGAACTCGAACACCACGCGCCACCTGGCCGAGTTCTGGATGATCGAGCCGGAGATCGCCTTCGCCAACCTGAACGACGACGCGGATCTGGCGGAGCGGTTCCTCAAGTATGTCTTCAAGGCGGTGCTCGCCGAGTGCGGCCCGGACATGAAGTTCTTCGAGGAGCGGGTGCAGAAGGGGGTGACGGAGCGCCTGGAGAAGTTCATCAACTCCAGCTTCGAGCGCATCTCCTACACCGAGGCCATCGAGATCCTGAAGAAGGCCAAGAAGAAGTGGGACTACGCGCCCGAGTGGGGCAATGACTTGCAGACCGAGCACGAGCGCTACCTCACCGAGGAGCACGTGGGCCGGCCCGTGGTGGTGATGAACTACCCGGAGAAGATCAAGGCCTTCTACATGCGCATCAACGAGGACGGGCAGACGGTGGCGGCCATGGACGTGCTGGCGCCGGGCATTGGCGAGATCATCGGCGGCAGCCAGCGCGAGGAGCGCCTGGACGTGCTGGACAAGCGCATGGAGAAGTTCGGCCTCAAGCCCGAGCACTATCAGTGGTACCGGGATCTGCGGCGCTACGGCACCGTGCCGCACGCGGGCTTCGGGCTCGGGTTCGAGCGCCTCATCGTCTACATCTGCGGGCTCCAGAACATCCGCGACGCCATTCCCTACCCTCGCGTTCCCGGCTGGGCGCAGTTCTGACCCAGGTGTAGTATGCCAAGCGCTCCGCCACTCTGAAGCGGGCTTCTGCACATGGGGATGATGTGGCTCGTGACCACCGGCTCGTCTTCGAACTCCAAGCAGGCCCCTTCGCGGCAGCGGACCTCTCCGTCACCCGCCTGAGCGGCGAGGAGGCGCTCTCCGAGCTCTTCGACTTCCAGGTCGAGTTCTTCCCGAGCGCCCTGGAGCCGCTGGACACGCACGAGCTGCTCGGGACACAGGCCGCCCTCTCGGTCAGAGATCCGGAGGGCTCCGAGCGCTTCGTCCACGGCTGGGTGGAGGAGGTGGTGGATCTCGGCCTGCGCCACGGTCGGCCCGAGTACCGCATCCGGATCGCGCCCAACCTGCGGCAGCTGCGCCATGTCCGGCGCAGCCGCATCTTCCAGCACCTCTCGGTTCCCGACATCGTGGCCAAGGTGCTGAAGGCCGGGCACGTGGATCACCGCCTGGCGCTCTCTGACAGCTACCCCAAGCGCGAGTACTGCGTGCAGTACCGCGAGACCGATCTGGACTTCGTGCTGCGGCTGCTCGAGTCCGAGGGCATCTTCTTCTTCTTCGAGCACGGCCCGGACTCGCACGTGATGGTGCTGGGAGACGCCGCCAGCGCGCACGAGCCGCTCGCCGGGGAGTCCACCCTGCTCTTCCGCGCGGAGACGGGGCAGGCCGCCACGGTGGGCGAGCACATCACCCGGGTGGTCCGCGCGCATCGGCTGCTCCCCGGCAAGGTGGCGCTGCGAGACTTCGACTTCGAGCGTCCCACGCTGAACCTCACCACCCAGGCCCAGGAGAACCAGGAGGTCCAGGGCCTGGAGATCTACGACTACCCGGGTGACTACGTGCAGTCTGGCGAGGGCAAGCGGCTGAGCAAGGTGCGCCTGGAGGAGCTGCGCTTCGGCGTGAAGACGCTGGCGTGCGCGGGGACCTGCCACCGCATGCTGCCGGGCGCCACGTTCTCGCTGGCGGAGCACCCCGACGATGCGCTGAACGGGGATCTGCTCCTGGTGCGCGTGCGCCACGAGGGGCAGCGACAGGAGATCGCCGGGGACGCGCAGGCGCTCGAGGGCTCCTACCGCAACGAGTTCCTCACCCTGCCGTCGGAGGTACCCTACCGGCCCCGGCGCACCACGCCCCGTCCTTCCATCCCCGGCATCCAGACAGCCACCGTGGTGGGGCCCTCGGGCGAGGAGACGCAGCCTGAGGCGCACGGGCGCATCAAGATCCAGTTCCACTGGGATCGGGAGGGCCAACGCAACGAGCAGAGCTCTTGCTGGGTACGCGTGGGGCAGTCCTGGGCGGGTGAGGGCTGGGGGGCCAGCTTCATCGCGCGCGTGGGGCAGGAGGTGGTCGTCCGCTTCCTGGAAGGCAACCCGGACCGGCCGCTGGTGGTGGGCGCCGTCTACAACGGCAGCAACCCACCGCCGGTGGCCTTGCCGGACGAGAGGACGAAGAGTACCCAGCGCACGGACTCCAGCCCGGGCGGCGGAGGCTTCAACGAGGCGCGCATCGAGGACGCCGCGGGCCAGGAGGAGGTCTATGTCCACGCCCAGAAGGACGAGAACCTCGAGACGCTCAACGACAAGACACAGATCGTCCGCGGCAACGAGACGCTCCTGGTGGAGAAGGACCGCTCCCGCGAGGTGCACGGCAACCAGTCGCTCGCGGTGAAGCTGGAGGATGCCTCCGCCATCGAGGGCAGCCAGACGCTGACGGTGACGGGCAACCGTGACACTCGCGTCAAGGAGAGCCACTCCGAGGACGCGGAAGGCAACCAGAGCATCACCGTGGCCATGGCCCACAACCTGAACGTCAAAGAGGCCGTCGCGTTCAACGTGGGCGCCGCCGCCGCGCTCAACATCGGCGCGGTCTACTCGGTGAACGTGGCACTGGCCCTCAACAAGGCGGTGGGTGGCGCCCGGCTGGAGCAGATCGCCGGGTTGAAGAGCGAGGATGTAGGCATTGACCGCACGGAGACCATTGGCGGCAACCGCAGCAGCGACGTGCTGGGCGAGGTGGAGGAAGAGGTGAAGGGCCACCTGAGCCAGAGCGCCGGCCAGGATCGCAAGGACGAGTCTGGCCGGCACACCTTCACCGAGGTGAAGGAGGAGACGGCCTTCGGCTCGAAGGAGCTGAAGTTCAAGGCGGACGAGGCCGCCGTGGTGGTGGGCGACGAGCTGGCGCTGCTCATCAACAAGTCCGGGACGGTGAAGATCTGGGCGAAGGACCTCACCGTGGACGGCTCGCAGATCAAGCTCAAGGGGAGCAAGATCGAGAAGAAGCCCGGCGGCAGCGGCCAGAGCAAGTCCTTCCAGGAGGTGTTGGATCCCTCGGTGGCCAAGGAGGGCAGGACGTACCAGGGTGACAAAGGCCCACTGTCCCCGGCGGACGCCAAGGCCTTCAAGGATGGCAAGTACACGGAGAAGGTGCTCACCCAGGACGTGAAGGTGGAGCGCCTCCACGGCGGCGGGGCCTTCCCGCAGGGCCGCTGGGTGACGGGCGGCTCGCGTCCCCTCGGGCTCGAGGGGAAGATCCGCATGGCGCTGCGCCCCGAGTGGGGCAACGCCGCCTCCCAGTCCAGCTCCTTCACCCTCAAGGCGGGGACCAAGGTGTACGAGGGCGTCGTCGCGGGCCAGGGCACGGGCTATGCCGGGGGCGCGACGCAGATCCTCATCGACGTGCCGAAGACAGTGCTTGAAAAGGGAGGCGCCGTGACAGGCACCTTCCTCAAGGCCGTGTTCCTCTAGGAAAGGCAGGCAGACGTGGGATTGCTTCCCAAGCGTTCCATCCTCTCCAAGCTGCACTCCGGCAAAGAGTTCGGTGCGCTCGACGAGGTGCTGGAGTTTCAGCAGCGGCTGGCAGCCGAGCTGGAGAAGGGCAGCATCGAGCGCATCCCCGTGGGCAAGATGTTCTCCTACACCACGCCCGAAGAGTGGTACCGGGAGAAGGAGACGGGCATCGTCTACCGCTACATCCCCCCCGAGTTCCCCCTCAAGGGACTCTGGGCACGCGTGGAGAAGCCCGAGGAGCGCTCCTTCTTCGAACAGCTCTACCCCGGCGATGCTCCCAAGCCCGAGGAGTACAAGGTGTTGGCGCTCAAGCTCGAGGAGCTCTGGCTCCGCGGAGAAGTGGAGCGGGCGCGGGACGTGGATACGCCCCTGGAGGGCGTCATGCTCTATCACCACCCGAAGACGGACGAGACCTTCGAGCTGATCCCCCCAGGCGCGTTCACGAAGGACGGCACGTGGC
>NZ_DASPHO010000410.1:0-12072 GCF_035629615.1 Hyalangium sp.
CGCTGGAGGCGGTGGAAATTCGGCAAACCCTGGCGCAGCGCAACCCGGATGCGTTCCTGCCCGACCTGGCATCGAGCCTCAACAACCTGGGCATCAGGTTGAGCGCGCTTGGGAGGCGGGAGGAGGCGCTGAAGGCCTCGCTGGAGGCGGTGGAAATTCGGCGAACCCTGGCGCAGCGCAACCCGGATGCGTTCCTGCCCGACCTGGCATCGAGCCTCAACAACCTGGGCAACAGATTGAGCGCGCTTGGGAGGCGGGAGGAGGCGCTGAAGGCCTCGCTGGAGGCGGTGGAACTGTACCGAACCCTGGCGCAGCGCAACCCGGATGCGTTCCTGCCCGACCTGGCCAAGAGCCTCAACAACCTGGGCGATAGGCTGGACGAACTGGGACAGCGGCCGGAGGCTCTGAAAGCCTATGAAGAGGCTCTGGACATGATGTGGCCCTTTTTTGAACGTCTCCCTCAGGCCTTCAAGGATCAGATAGCTTTCATGCTCAAGGACCTGCTTCACGCATATGAAGCTCTCCAGCGCTCCATGCCTCGTGTGCTCCAACAGCGCATGGCGGACTTCACGCGCCTCGCGGGTCTTGGAGCAACAATCCGATGAAGCTTGACCCCTTTCCTACTACCTTTGTTTCGAGGTGGCCGGGGGAGACAGAATCATGGCTGGGGAGTAGCAGAGACCTCGCCACTCATACTCTCGCTCGGTGCATGGCGGCGCAGGATCCGCAAGAAGCTTCCAGCAACCTCCGTTGATCTCGACCTCGCGTCTCTTGCAGGGCGGGCGTGCCTGTCCTGGAAGGGGTGTCGTCGGAATATCTACGCTGATCCTCTCCACAGAGGAGGCGAGCTCTTCAGTGCCACCGCAGGCGCTCAGAGCGACATGGCCGAGCCCCGATGTGCTCGCACCCTCGCCGCTGGTGTCCCGCAGGGGGTCAGCCGCGCTTCTGGTTGCCAGGTTTGCAGCGTGACGCCGAGTGGCTCCCCCTTGGAGAGCAAGGAAGACCACGAGTCCTGCTGTCATGGCGATCCAGGGCCACGACACTCGGCCGACTCGTGGCTGGCCCGGCCGGTTCTTCCGAGCGACAGGTACCCCAAAGGAACCCGAGTCCAGAGGCTCTGCCACCGGCACTGCTTGCGCGGGCGCCTCGGCACGGAAGGCCACGCCGCCTCGGTCCAAGCTCCTCGGGACGATGGGCTGATCCGTCTCGAGGCTGGCGGACAGAGCCGCCTCATCGAGCGCTTGGGCCAGTTGCGCCGCACTGCCGCGAGCGGAGGGCTCCAGCGAGAGCATCTGGCGGATGAGCGCTGCCAGCTCCGGGCACACCGTCACCAGCTGCTCAGGTGGCCGCCACTCGGGAGGCCGGAAGGAAGGCTCACCTTCCAGAAGCTCGGGAGGGAGCACGGGAGCAGGGTAGATCCCCGTGACGAGGCAGTAGGCGGTGACGCCCAGGGCGTACACATCATCTGCGGGACCTGGCTCGTAGTGGGCACCGGGCAGTTGGTAGTGAAGCCAGTGGAAACGCAGGGCCTCAGGGCTGCGGTGGTGCGGAGTGCCAGGGGGAAGCAGCTCACGCGTGAGGGTAGGAGCACCGAGAAAGTCCCCAGCACCGAAGTCCAGGAGCGTGGGCCAGAAGTCGTCCCGGCGCACGAGGAGGTTGTCGGCCTTGACGTCGCGGTGGACCCCCTGCACGGCGTGAGTGGCGGCCAGAGCACTCGCCACCGGAGCCAGCAGCCGCAGCACCTGACGCGAGGTGAAGGTGCGTCCTTGAGCCCACACATTAAGCGGCACACCCTCCGCCCAATCCATCACCAGGAAGGGGAAGGGGCCTGCAGGATGGGGCCACAGCCCCTGGTCATGCAGGCTCGGGACGTGGGGATGGGCAATGCGGCGCAGCAGCTCCGCCTCCCGCAGGAAGCGGGCGTCGTTGGGGTGAAGCGCCACCTTCAAGGCAAAGAGAGCGCCGTCCTGCTCAGCGGCGCGAGAGACGAGGTAGACGGCTCCGTAGGCGCCGCGGCTCTGCCGGGAACGCACGCACCACGAGCCCACCACCGTGCCCGGAGGCAGGTGCGCGGGGTGCAGGTGCCGGAGTGAGGAGTCGGCGGCCAGGAGGAGCCTCAAGGGGGAGCAGCTTGCTCTCCCAGCAGTCTACCCCATGGGTAGGACAATCCCCACACTCATGAGGCGGTGTGCCCGCCGGCACTCACTGGACCCAGCCTGCTGTCGGCGGCCACCTCGTCCCCACGCACTTGACCCGCAGCGTCCCCTTGTTGAATGAGAGGACGTGCCAAGAAACTTCCGAACCTGCAGCGCGCTCCTGCTCCTCGTCGCCGCCTGCGCTACAACGGAGCCGAGCCCGAGAGCCCCGTTGGTCGACAACCCAAGGATCATCAACCTTCAGAGGGCGGCGCAGTTCCCCTGGCTGGACCATGGGCGGTGCGTCGTCCAGGAGGCCTCCCAGCCATGGGGCATGTTGATGGAGAGATGCCATCACGCGCTCGACACGCGGAGGATCCTGTTCCGGGATACCGAGGGGGTATGCCCGGTGGCCTCCGCGGGCGCGGCCACGGTGCCAGCGATGGTGGCCATCTGCCTGTTGGCGCAGCCTTTTGCGGTGGGAGCAGTGGTCATCATCGGCGCCGTGGTAGTGGCCGTGGCCATCCAAGAGGAGCTGGATGCGCATGCGCGGAGGCGGCGGGCCCACCCCAAGCCCGAGGCATCCCGTGAGGCTGCGAGGCCCGAGCCTCAAGCGCAGCCCTCCACGGAGGAACCCCTGGCGAACGGAAAGCCCAAGCCGGAGGGATTGGGCAGGGACTGGTTCCCCCCGGAGCCACCTGTGTCCCTAGAGCCGAGTGAGCGCCGCCCCGAGTGCACCCCCAAACGGGTGCCGCCCAAGGGGGGGCATCCCTTGCATAATGCGTGCGCCAATAATGTTCCGCTCAATGCCTTCCGTGGCGCCAACGCACTCGTCAACGGCAAGGCCTTCGACGCGCTGCAACCTGCCATGCGCACGCTCTGGGAGGTCAAGACCGACAACTTCGACACGTACACTGCCGTCCTTCGAAGAATTGTGGTCGGCAATCAGGTGTTGGAGTTGCGGCGCGAGCGCGGTCTCGCAAGGGCCTGCGGATTCGACTTTCGAGTCGGCGTACGCAGCGCTGCGCACAAAGCCGCGCTGGAGCTCGCGGCACCGGAGCTCGAGGGCCTCATCGTCGTCATGGACTGGTGCTGAAATGCCGGCCACGCAAGAGAATGAACTTGCCGTCATCGTCTATGCGCCTGCGCTCGTGGGCGACGATCGTCGCCCTTTGGCGGTGGTTCATGGAATGGAGCGCGCGCTCCCTGGCTTGCGCCTGGAGTGGACGATTTCTAACGAGGGGCAGTTCATCCCTCTGCCGCAGCGCGAGGCATGGCTTGCCCGAGGGAGGCCGGATGGGGAGGGATTTCAGCTCATTTGCAACGGCAACGAGAGCGACCTCGTGTCAGTGACTGGATGGGAGAGTTCGGCGGACAGCTCATCGGGCGGTCAGGCCCAGCTTGATGTCCATGCGGCGCTACCTCTGGCCGCGGAAGGCATCGCAGCGGCAGCGGATGTGCTGGAGGGAGTGGCGGAGGGCGCGCGTGCGTTCTGGGGGCACGCGACGCCGTTCAGTGCGGGGGTAGATATCGCGCGGCAGACGAAGAACTGGGCGGCCAACCCGCAGCCTCCACCACGCAGGCTCCCCGCGCTCAAGCTCCCGTGGGACATCCGCTCGCCTGAGATCCCACATCGTCTCGGATGGCTGAACTACTGGTCGGCCGCTGCCGCCCAGGCCATCGGGTTCCCGGACCCTGCGCGCGACGCGGATCTGCTCTCGCGGTCGCGACGTACAGAAACAGGCGGGTGGATTGTCCCGCTCACGGAGGCTCCGCTGGATCTCGACAACCCCGCGCACCTGGACGCGCTCATGCGCGCCTATGAGCGCTTCCCGGTGATTGGCGGGCGCGTCACTCCGCGCTGATTGAGGCGAGCCCGCCGGAGCTCGATGGACCCAAGGAGGACACAGACCCCACCTAGTTCCAAACCGCATCCATTGCCGCGTACATCACATCCGTTGGCTTCTCGCGGGCCTGGAGCCAACGGTCGAGGTGGAGCAGCGCAACCTCCCAGCCGCTGCCGGTGCCGCGTGCGTCGCCCACCGTCGGGGCGCTGAAGTGCTCGAGCTCGAGGCGCGTTCCCTTGCCAGCTCTCGAGAGCAGCGTGCGTCGACCAGAACCCGCGCGGCGTCTTGTCGCGGTTGAAGGGGGGACAGCCAGCCGCGCCAGTGCCTCCTCGAGCGCATCTCTACGAATCCAGATTCTCCAGCGCTGCAAGCAACGCCTGCTCCCACTCGCGCAGCCATGCTTCCAGAGGCAGGGGGCCTGCGAAGGTGCGCCCTGCCTGCCGCTGCGCATCCCTCAGGTCTACCTCCTTGCGCTCCAGCATCCGCTGAAGTTGGGCCAGCGCCTTGCGTGCCTTCGTCTCTCCCGCCTCGCGGACCCAGGCGGCCACCTGGTATGGATCCGGCACAGGCCGGTCCTCCTCACAGCCGCATCCCGGCGAGCAGCCGCTCGTAGACCCCATCAGCGTCGACAACGGGCTGTGAAAAGCGTGGGGCATCGGTAGAGCGATAATAGTCAGGCTGGCGCGCCCAGGCCCACCCGCCAAGTCGGGAACTCGGGCACTCCAGCGCACGGCTCCGTTGAACCCGCTGGAGGGTCGTTCCTCCCTGCGCCCTCCGCAGAACCTTCACCCTCACCCTCTGGGAGAGGGCTAGGGTGCGCCTGCCGTCCACCCTCGACCCCCTCTCATGAACCCCACCGTCATCACCTCGCTGACCGCTGAGCCGCTAGACCTGCCCCTCACCGAGCCCTTCGCCATTGCTACCGGTGCGCAGCACGTGGCCCATAACGTGCTCGTGCGCATCACGCTGGCCGACGGCACCACGGGCCTGGGCGAGGCCGCGCCCTTCACTGCCGTCAGCGGAGAGACGCAGTCCCGGACGCTCACTGCCATCGAGTCCATGCGCGAGCGGCTCATCGGCCAGGATGCCCGCGCCTGGCGCCCGCTGTCCGCGGGGCTCACCGAGGCGCTTCTCCACGAGCCCTCGGCCCGCTGCGGCTTGGAGACAGCCCTCCTGGATGCGCTGGCCCGCCACCACCGTGTGCCCCTCTGGGTCTTCTTCGGTGGTGCCGGCACGGAGCTGGACATCGACATGACCGTGACGGCGGGAGACCGCGCGCATGCGGAGTCCTCCGCCCGCGCCATCCTCGCCCGCGGCATCACCACCCTGAAGGTGAAGATCGGCGCCCTCTCACCCGAGCAGGACGTGGAGCGGCTCGTGGCCATATATAAGGTGGCGCCCCAGGCGCGGCTGTTCGCCGATGCCAACGGCGGCTACACCGTGTCGCAGGCCCGCGCCTTCCTCGCAGGGCTGGAGAAGGCCGGCGTGCCGCTCGCGCTCTTCGAGCAGCCCGTCCCCGCCGAGGACTTCGCCGGCATGGCCGAGCTCACCCGCACCTCCCGCATGCCCATCTGCGCGGACGAGTCCGCCCGCTCCGCCCAGGACGTGCTGCGCCTCATCCGCGAGCGCGCCGCCAGTGGCATCAACATCAAGACGATGAAGTGCGGCGTCGTGGAGTCCCTGATGATGTGGCACCTGGCCCGCGCCGCCGGCATGGAGCTGATGGTCGGCGGCATGGTGGAGAGCACGCTGGCCATGAGCTGCTCGGCCCACCTCGCCGCGGGCCTGGGCGGCTTCCACTACGCGGATCTCGACACGCCCCTGTTCATCGCGAAGCACCCCTTCCGCGGGGGGTATCAGCAAGAGGGCTCCCGGGTGAGCATCGCGCGCTCTCCCGCGGGCCATGGAGTGGAGCTGGCCTGAGGGCCTCTTACTTCAACCCCTCGGCCGGACCGGGAGGGGGTTTGGCCGCCGCGGCCACCTCGAGCGCCTTCTCCAGCTGGGGATCCTTCCCCGCAGCGTACGGCAGCGCGGCGGGCACCTCGACGTCCACCGCCACTCCGACGCCCTCCAGCCGCGTCCCGTCGACGTTCCCATCCATCACCGCGACATAGAGGAGGTCCCCATTGGACAGGCGCAGGGGCGTGCCCGCCAGCACCGCGCCTGCGGTCCGCTCGCCCACCACCTTGGCCATCTCCCGCTGCTTCATGGCGAACGTCACCAGCTCCTTGCCACTGCGCGAGCCGCCGTTCACCAGCAGCACCACCGGCTTGACCCAGGAGCCCTGGGTGACGACCTGCTTCCCGTCCCGTCCCACCGACGTGAGCACCGGGAGCCGCGGGTTGAAGAGGTTGAGGAACTCCACGTTGCACCCACCCCACCCGTCCCGCAGGTCCACCACGAGCGCGTCCGCGTTCTCGGCGCGGTAGAGGATGTACTCCGCCAGCGCCTCCTGGTGCTCCGGGCCCGCGCACGAGTAGAGGTGCTGGTAGGCCACGCGCTTGCCGCCACGCTCGAGGACGCGCGAGCTCTTCTCCTGCGCCTCGAGCCACTCGGTCTTCGGGTCGATGCGGCGCGGCGTCACCGTCAGCGTAAGAGGCCGTACGCCCTTGCCTCGCTCCACGGTCACCTGCGTGGGCTTGCCGGCGCGGTCCTTCAACGAGCGCACCGGGTGGAAGAGCTTGCCCTCCACGCTCACGATGCGGTCGCCTCGCAGCAGCCCCGCCTTCTGCGCCGGGCCACCCGCGAAGACGTGGCGCACGAAGGAGCCCTCGGGCTGCACGGCCACGTCCACACCCATGCTCACGTACTCCACCTCCTTCAGCTTCAGCACCCACCGGAAGATGGACGACAGCCCCACGTGCCCCAGGCTCTCGCGCGGGTAGTACGCCGTGTGCGAGGCCTGCAGCTCCGCCAGCGCCTGATGCGTGAGCCGCTCGAAGTCCTCCTCCGTCTTCGCCGCGGCGCCGTAGCCCTGGTGACGCCGGGCCCAGTCCGCGGCCTTCTTCGCGTCGTAGAAGCGCTCGCGCACGTGGGAGACGACCTCGTCCCCCAGCTTCGTGAATGAGCCAGGCGCCTGCGCCCACGCGCTCGCCCCCAGCATCCAGAGCCCCACCGCGATCCAGCGTCCCATCCGTGTCTCCCCTCTCCCCCCGGAGAGGGATGAGGGAGGGTACCTGCCTTCACGCCGCCTTGCCCATGCTGGGATGCCCGTGTGGGATGGGTGACGGCTCGCACGCGGATCGGCGAACCGGCCCCTGGCCGGTTAATCATGGGGACTCGTGCTGGACTCGCTCGCAACGCCCCTTCGCCTGGCCCTCGTCGCCGAGGATCCGCTCGCCCGCGGGGCCCTCTCTCGCGCCCTCTCCGACCAGGGCGGGGAGGGCCTCTCCCTCGTGGCGGCGGGCACCCTCGCGGAGCTCGAGGCCGCTCGCACCGAGCCTCCAGACGTGGTGCTGTGGGATGTGGGTCTGCGCCTGAACGGTGCCGAGGGGCGTCTGGAGGCTCCGGATCTGGGGGCGCCCGTGCTCGCGCTCGTGCCGGACGAAGCGGCGGGCGAGCTGGCACTCACCGCCGGGGCCCGGGGCCTGCTCTTCCGTGATGCCGCTTCGGGCGCGCTGATGGCCGCGCTCCAGGCCGTGGCCCGGGGGCTCGCCGTCTTCGAGCCCACCCTCTCCCTTGTACGCGCTGCCCCGCGGGCCGCCGCCTCTCTCAACAGCCCGGAGGCCCTCACCCCCCGGGAGCGTGAGGTGCTCGCGCTGCTGGCCGAGGGCCTCTCCAACAAGGCCATCGCCGACCGGCTCGCCATCAGTGAGCACACGGCCAAGTTCCATGTGAACGCCGTGCTCGCCAAGCTGGGCGTACAGCGGCGCACCGAGGCCGTGGTCCGGGCCGCTCGCCTGGGGCTGGTGACGCTGTGATGCGCGCCTGAATTGTTTACAATTATCGCCAGCCTGTTCCGGGGAGCAGGGAAGCGTGAGGCCGGGAAGGCGTCAGCTTGCTCCCTGGGTCTGTACCGTTTTGATCCGAGCCGAGAAGCCCGTGCCTTCATCCCCCCGCTCGCCTGATGCTGTGACGCCCGAGGCAGCCAGCCCTGGCGAGGAGCGTGGCACCCGCTCCGAGGAGGAGTCGCAGCCTGGAGCCCCCCTGCTGAGCGCGCTGCTGGAGCTCCAGACGGACTTCCTCCGAGGTGGAGATCCGCAGCGTTCCTTGGAGCGGTGGCTCACGCTGCTGCTGGGGGAGACGGGCGGCGAGCACGGCTTGCTCGGTGTGGAGCTCCAGGCCCCCGGTGTGGCTCCGGCTCCTCAGCTCCAGGTCCTCGCCTCCACGCCTCCTGGCTGGGGAGCCGCGCTCTGGGAGGTGCCCGCCTGGCTGACTCCCGGGGATGCCGAGCCTCGAAGCCTGCAGGCGCTCGTGAGCCTGGCTCTCTCCACCGGCCAGCCCTTGTCGGCCGAGGGGCCTGTGAAGGTTCCTGGGAGTGCCCCTCTCCCCATGCCAGAGCCTTCCCCGCGCTCCTTCAGAGTTCTGCCGCTCCAGGCCGGAGACGCTCGGACGGGGTTCGTGGGCTTCACCCATCGCCCGGGTGAGGCCACCGCCGAGGCCTCCGAGGACCTCCTGCTCTTGCTGGACGTGGGCGACAGCCTCCTCCGGAGCCGGCGAGAGGCGCAGCAGCAGGAGCAGACCCAGCAAGCCGCGCACCACCTCCAGGAGGAGCTGGAAGCGCTGAGACAGACGCTCGCGAGCGTAGAGGATGATCTGTGGATCTGGAATGCGCCCACTCGCGAGCTGAGGGTGAGCCGTCGCTGGCGGGAGATCGCCGGCTACGCCGAGAATGAGCTGGCACCGACCTTCGATGCCTGGAAACAGCTCTGCCACCCCGAGGATCTCCCTCGCATCCAGAGCAGCCTCCAGGCGCATGCGGAGGGCACCACGCCTCATGCCGAGTTCGAGTACCGCACGCGGTGCAAGGATGGCGAGTGGGCCTGGATCCTCAGCCGAGCCCGGGTGGCGGCGCGGGATGAGCAGGGCAAGCCGATCCGCATCGTCGGCACCGACACGGATCTCACCGCCATGAAGCGGAGCGAGGAGCGACTGAGCGCCCTGCTCCTGGCCATTCCGGATCTCATCTTCCGCTTGCGCGGAGATGGGACGTACATCGACTTCAGCTGCAGCACCTCCGAGCGGACCCTGCTGGCGCCCGAGGAGTTCATCGGCCGGAACATGCGTGACCTGCCGATGCCGCAGTACTTGAACGATCTGTGGTTCTCGAACCTGGATCGCGTCCTGCGAGACGGCGCTCTGGCCGTCTACGAGTACGAGCTGGACATGCCCCAGGGACGCCAGAGCTACGAGGCGCGAGTCGTCCGCAGCGGGCCGGACGAGGTGGTGAGCATCATCCGCAACATCACCGAGCGCAGGCTGGTGGAGGAGCGGCAGGCGCAGCTCATCCAGGCCGAGAAGCTGGCCTCGCTGGGGCAGATGGCGGCGGGGCTCGCGCACGAGATCAACAACCCGGTGAGCTACGTGGCGAGCAACCTGCGGGCGCTGGATGAGTACGCCTCGGCCGTGGGCCCGCTGCTGCGGATGCTGCGCGAGTTCCTGGAGGAGCCGGGGACGGAGCCGCGCACGCTGTCGGCGGAGCAGCTCGCGAGGATGCGCCAGTTGTGGCAGCAGGGAGAGCTGGACGAGCTGCTCTCGGACATGCCGGAGCTGATCCAGGAGTCGCTGACGGGGACTCGGCGCATCAAGGAGATCGCCCAGAGCCTGCGGGTGTTCGCCCGCGAGGACGATGGCCAGCCCCAGTCCGTGGATGTGAACGAGGAGCTGGAGTCCACGCTGCGGATGGTGAGCAACGAGCTCAAGTACAAGTGCGACGTCAAGCGGGACTTCGGGCCGCTGCCTCGCATCACCTGCTTTCCCACCCAGCTCGTCCAGGTGTTCACCAACCTGCTGCTCAACGCGGCCCAGGCCATCGAGACGCGAGGAGAGATCCGCATCCGCACGTGGCAGCGGGACACCGAGGTGGTGGTGGAGATCTCCGACACAGGCAAGGGGATGACAGCGGAGACGATCTCCAAGCTCTTCACGCCATTCTTCACCACCAAGCCACGGGGGCAGGGCACGGGGCTGGGGCTGTCCATCAGCCGCGACATCGTCAACCGCCACGGGGGCCGCATCGAAGTGCGGAGCGAGCCCGGCAAGGGCAGCACCTTCACGGTGACCCTGCCCCTCTCGCCGCCGTGAGCCACGCCCTGTTCCCGGCCACCCTGGCCACCTCCCCAGAGGTATGAGGCCCCTCCCCTCCCGGTGAGGGACTCCGGGCGGGGATTGTCCGGATGGGGAGGAGACCTGCCTGAATGGGGGGGTCCCCTGCCTGACCGTCTCGCCGATGTGGCGCGCGCTCGAGCCCTTTAGCTTCTGGCTCTGAAAGGAAACGCCATGTCCGACCTGCTCTCCCTCTCCCAGTCCATCGCCTCCCTCGTCGAGCGCATTGCTCCCTCCGTCGTCCGCGTGGAGGCCCGCCGCCGCCACGGCGCCACCGGCATCATCTGGAGCAACGAAGGCCACATCCTCACCACCAGCCACTCCGTGGAGAACGAGGGGCAGATCCAGCTCACCCTCCCCGATGGCCGCACTGCCCCCGCCGAGCTCGTCGGGCGCGACCCGAGCACCGACCTGGCGCTCCTCAAGGCCGAGGCCTCGGGCCTCACCCCGCTGGCCGCCGCTCCTCTGGACGGTGTGAAGGTGGGCCACCTCGTGCTCGCCCTGGGCCACCCCGGCCGGACCACCCGCGCCACCCTCGGCATCGTCAGCGCCCTGGGCGATGAGTGGCGCACCCACGCGGGCGGCCGCATCAACCGCTACCTGGAGACGGACGCCGATCTGCCCCCTGGCTTCTCCGGAGGCCCTCTGGTGGATGCACAGGGCCGCTTCCTCGGCCTGCTCACCGCCGCCTTCTCCCGCAACGCCGCAGTCGCCATTCCCGGCGAGACGCTGAGCCGCGTGGTGAGCACCCTCCGCGAGCACGGGGGCATGCGCCGTGGCTACCTGGGCGTCGGCGCCTACCCCGTGCGCGTGCCCCAGTCCCTGTCGGCCCTGGCTGGCTCCGAGACCGGTCTCATCTTCCTCTCCGTGGATCCGGACGGCCCCGCCCACCGCGCTGGCCTGCTGCTGGGAGACGTGCTGGTGAACCTCGGTGGCCGCAAGCTGGAGGGCGTGGAGGATCTGCTCGGCTACCTCGCTGACGAGAAGGTAGGCACCACCCTCCAGGCCAAGGTGCTGCGCGCCGGCGAGCTTCGCGAGGTGTCCCTGACTATTGGCAAGCGCTCGTGATGTGGCGGGAAGGATTGAAAAGGACGGACCATGAAGCTGCTGCAACAATTCTCGGATGATCTCGAAGAGCTCGTCGCTCGCGCCTCGCCTGCCGTCGTGGGCGTGGAGCACGGGCGCGGCCACGGCACCGGCCTCTTTCTCACGCCGGACGGCTACGTGCTCACCAACCGTCATGTGGTGCGCAACTCGCGCAAGCAGACCGTGACGCTCTCCACAGGAGAGGAGCGCAAGGCCACCTTTGTCGGTGGGGACGCCCCCACGGACCTCGCCGTGCTGCGCGCCGAGGGCACCGACTTCCCCACCCTGCCCCTCGCGGACCCCAAGGACGTGCGCATGGGGCAGCTCGTGGTGGCCATCGGCAACCCGTTCCGGCTGGAGCAGTCCGTGTCGCTGGGCGTGGTGAGCGCCATCAACCGCAGCCTCACGCTCCCGGACGGCACGATGCTCGAGGGCATGCTCCAGACGGACGCGGCCATCAACCCCGGCAACTCGGGCGGGCCGCTGCTCAACACCCACGGCAAGGTGGTGGGGCTCAACACGCTGGTGCTGCCGTACGCGCAGGGCATCGGCTTCGCGGTCAGCGCCACCACGGCGGCGTGGGTGGCCAGCCTCCTCATCCAGCGCGGCAAGGTGGAGCGGCGCTACCTGGGTGTGGCCGCCCGCGCCATTACACTGGAGCCCCAGGAGGCTCGGGATGCGGGGCAACCTCGCGGCGTGCTCATCCTCAAGGTGCAGCAGGGCACCCCCGCCGATGACGC
>NZ_DASPHO010000411.1:0-4973 GCF_035629615.1 Hyalangium sp.
GCCAGCGCCACCGCCGCCGAGGCCATGGACGTCGCCGCCCGGCCAATCGCCGTCTCGGTGCGCACCCGCTTGGCGCAGCTGAACGCCGCCGCGAACACCCGCGTGAGCCCTCCACGCACCGCGCCCGCCCCCTGGCCCAGCTCGAAGGACTCCTTCACCTGGCCAAGAATCTGCGCCTCGCCCAGCACCATGGAGTCCAGGCTGGAGGCCACGCGAAACAGGTGCTCCAGCGCCCCGGCCCCGTGGTGCTCATAGAGGTGATCGAGCGCCTCCGGGCCCCCCAGCCGGCTCAGCTCCTCACGCGCGCGGGCGGCGGCCTGGGCCAGATCCGCCGACGCCAGGTACAGCTCCACCCGGTTGCACGTGGAGACGAACAGCGCCTCGGTGGGAGCCTGCGCCAGGCGCTGGAGCACCTCCACCTGTGTGGGCTCTGGCAGCGCCAGCCGCTCGCGCACGCCCAAGGGCGCGGTCCGGTGCGACAGACCAATGCAGATGAGCTCCATGGCTACCGCATCCCCCCGGTGAAGTCATACGAAGAGAGGAAGGACACGAGCACCAGCGCGAAGCCCGCCATCGTCAGCAGCGCCACACGCCGCCCCCGCCACCCCACCAGGATCCGCGCCCCCGCAAGCCCGGCGAAGAGCCCCCAGGCCACCAGCGTGGCCAGCACCTTCGCGTCCATCATCCAGGTGAGCACCTGGGTGGAGCCCGCGATGAAGAAGGCCCCGGTGGCCAGGGTGATCGACAGCGCGATGAAGCCTGCCACCACCAGCCGGCGGTTCAGGGTGTCCAAGAACTCCAGCGAGGGCAGCCGCGAGAAGAGCAGGCCGAACCGCTTGCCCTTCACCTGCCGCTCCATCAGCAGGTACATGAAGCCCACCCCCGCCGCCACGGCGAAGGCCGCCATCCCCACCAGCGCGATGGTGATGTGCAGCGGCAGCAGCGGCTGGCGAAGCGCGGGAGACAGCGGCGCCTCCCCTCCCTGGAGGAGCAGCCCGGGCACCAGCGCGGCCACCGCCAGCGGGGTGATGAAGGCGCCGATGACGGGCTTGCGGTAGAGCAGATCCAACACCAACCCCAGGGCCAGCAGCAGGAAGGCGAGCGCGGAGAACCCCTGCGCGGCCCCTACAGGCATCCCACCTTGTGCGCCCAGTTGGGTGAACAGGGCCACCGCATGGAGGGCCAGCCCGGAGCCGACGAGCACGCGCCCGGCAATGGCGAGGCCATTCCACTGGCGCGCGAGGTAGGTGAGGTACACCAGCGCGGCAAAGCCGTACGCATGACAGGCGAGCGAGACCAGGGTTTCGTTCATGGCGGCAGCGACATAACCCCGGGCGGACCCTGCGGTCAGCCCATCTTGTTGAGGATGAAAGCGGCCAGCAGGTCCGTCTCGTTGCTCGGCTTCTTGTCGGCCGGGCGGGGGGCGGCAGCCACCTCGGTGAGATAACCGGGAACCACCTCGTACGCGGACTCCCCCAGGATCACCGAGTCCGCCATCTGCTCGGCGCCCAGGCTCTCGAGCTGGGCCTCGGTCTTCACCTTGGCCACCAGCTTGTGGGTGTCCTCCCCGGAGACAAGCTGCACGAAGTGCACTGCGGGCACGGCGGGGAAGCTTGCGCCCCCTTCCGCCGTCACCACCAGCTTGCCGTCCTTCAGGTCCGCTTTGTCCGCCAGCGCCCACTCCTCGAGTTGGGCCTGGGGCAGGAAGAGCTTCATCACGTCGCCCAGCTTACATCACCCCCGCCCGGGGAGCCCGTCTCTCGTAGCGCCTGCCTGCTTGAAACCTCCGGCGCCCGTCGGCATCTCTTCGGGTGGGACCGGTGGAGGCCGCTGATCCTTGCAGGGCATAGGGGGTGCGTACTAGACGACGCGCCTGCGCCAGGCCCCGCAGTCCAACGGCCTGTGGAAGGAGACACCCATGGCAGGAGATGGCGTGCTGAACATCGGAGACGGAGACTTCTCCCAGGTGGTGCTCGAGTCGGACCAGCCGGTGCTGGTGGACTTCTGGGCGACCTGGTGTGCCCCGTGCCGGGCCATCGCCCCGGTCGTCGAGGATCTGGCCGTCCAGTACAAAGGCAAGGTGAAGTTCGCCAAGCTCAACATCGAAGAGCACCAGGACACGCCGCAGCAATATGGCGTCCGCTCCATCCCCACCCTGCTCGTCTTCAAGGGCGGCAAGGTGGTGCGCCAGCTCGTCGGTGCTGGCCCCAACATGAAGGGCAAGATCGAAGCCCTGCTCCAGCAGACGCTGTAGCTCCCCCTTCCCCCCGGGCCGAGGCCTCGCGCCTCGCCTGGGGGCCTCAGCTGCACTGCAGGAACGTCCGGCCCGACGTTCGGAGTGCTCGAGCAACCCTCGCTCGCGCTCCTGGAAGCGTCTCGTGTGCCGAACCTGAATGGCTCCTCATGCCAGACACCCGGAAAAGCCAGCCGCGCCCTGGCATTTCGGCCATAATCCGAAAAACCCATCATCCTTGGGTTGACAGATTTAACAACTAAGGCGAAATAAGCAGTTCATTATTCCTATCCAGTTTAACTCGTTTTCAAGGTCTTAAGGAGAATCCATGGCTCGTCCTCGTAAGAATGCCGTTCCCTCTTCTGCCACGGTGGCTCTGCCTCCCGCGCTGGCTTCGTGGGCGGAGCAGATCGGGGACGCCATCGGTCGAGGTCTGGCGCGAGCTCTTCACAACAGTGGCCTGGGAGCTTCGGGCAGCAGCACGGCGGCGCCTGCGCGGCGCAGGGGGCGGCCACCCAAGATGATTGCAGCAGGCCAGGTGGCTCAGGAGCGGCGCTGCACCGTGGCCGGGTGCGATCGCGAGTCCCGCTCCAAGGGCCTGTGCTCGGCGCACTACCAGGCCGAGCGGCGCCGGCAGCTGGCCGCGGGCAAGAACGCCTGAGCGCGCCTCACGCGCCTTGCCAGGGATCGCTGGGGGAGCTGGCCTTGAGCAGCTCCCACGCGGCGAGCACATCCACCACCCGCTCCAGCTCGTTGGGCAGCGAGCGGGCCCTGCGTGACTGAAGGTACTCCTCGGCGAAGTCCCGCAGACGCATGCCGAGGAAGAGCCGGGCCAGGGAGACCTCGGTCTGCCCGGAGAACTCCACGAAGCGGATGCCGAAGCCCGAGCGTCCGCCCGTGCCGGAGCGCTCCTCGCGGATGATCTCGGCGCGCGCTTGCACGGCCTCCGCGCCCTCGTCCAGGGAGAAGCGCACCTGGAGCTGCGTGCCCATGGGCATGAAGAAGGTGCTCTCCAGGAAGGCGCCGCTCACGCTCACGTTCTGGGACATGAGCGTCGCGGAGAAGCTCCTCCGCCCGCCCTCCTCCCTCCAGAGCTCGAAGCGCGTGGCCAGCAGGGCCCGTGGGAAGTGCCGGTGCTCCGGCTCATTGCCCGACTGCCTCTCAATCACAGGGGCGCTCACGGGCTGAGCGCTCCGTCCCCCCGGGCGCCGGGGCTCCTCTGGGCGCGAGCCCGAGCGGCGCTCGTCCGGCTGAGGTGCGGACAGCTTCGGGACATGGACGGTCCGGGGGGCAGCGTCCCGGAGCTCCTCCGGGGTGCGCGTGGACCCTGCCGGGCCCGAGACCTTCCTGGCACCCTTTCTCTGCATCGTCTCCTCCGCGGCGGCTCAAAAAATCCCGTATCGCAACTGGCGCGATTCATACACCATGCGCCCGCTCCACCGCGCGCGAGATTGTAATGCTGGGAAACCTCCTCAAGCCCGAGTTCGACGAGCTGATCCGGGCCAGGGATTGGAGTTCGCTGCGCGAGGCGTTCACGGAGATGGATCCGGCGGACGTGGCCGAGGTGATCGAGGATCTTCCGGCCAAGGACAGCGGCGTGCTCTTCCGGCTGCTGCCGCGCGACATGGCGGCGATGGTCTTCGAGTACCTCCCGCCGGCCCAGCAGTCGGAGCTGGTGAGCACGCTGGGCAACGAGGAGCTCAAGAACCTGCTCAACGAGATGGCGCCGGACGACCGTACGCGCCTGCTCGAGGAGCTGCCCGCGGAGGTGACGCGGCGCGCGCTCACGACGCTGACGCCCGCGGAGCTGGCCGTCGCTCGAGAGCTGCTGGGGTACCCGGAGCGCAGCGCCGGCCGCTACATGACGCCGGAGTTCCTCACGCTGCCGGGGAACCTCACCGCCGCGGAGGCGCTCGAGTACGTGCGCAAGCACGGCCAGGGGCGCGAGACGCTGAACGTCCTCTACATCACCGACGAGCGGGGCCGGCTGCTGGACGATGTGCGCCTGGCCTCGCTGGTGCTCGCGCAGCCGGACACCCGTCTCTCGGACATCCATGATCGCCAGCTGGTGAGCATCCCCGCCACCGCGGATCGCGAGGAGGTCATCAGCTTCTTCGAGAAGTATGACCGGGTGGCGCTGCCGGTGACGGACTCGAAGGGGGTGCTGCTGGGCATCATCACCGTGGACGACGTGCTCGACGTGGCCGAGGAGGAGGCCACCGAGGACATCCAGCGCATGGGCGGCATGGAGGCCCTGGAGGCGCCCTACCTGGACATCGGCGTCACGCAGATGTTGCGCAAGCGCGTGGGCTGGCTGACGGTGCTCTTCTTCGGGCAGATGTTCACCGCCACGGCCATGGCCCACTACCAGGACGCCATCGCCCAGGCCGTCTTCCTCAGCAGCTTCGTGCCGCTGATCATCTCCTCGGGAGGCAACTCCGGCTCGCAGGCCACCTCGCTCATCATCCGCGCGCTGGCGGTGAGGGACGTGTCCCTGGCCGACTGGTGGCGCGTGGCCGTGCGAGAGGTCATCAGCGGCGTCACCCTGGGCGTGTTCCTCGGGGTGCTGGGCACGCTGCGCATCGTCCTGTGGCCCGGGAGAGAGGCGCTCTATGGCCCCTACTACGTGTGGGTGGGCATCGCGGTAGGGTTGAGCGTGGTGGGCGTGGTGATGTTCGGCACGCTGTGCGGCTCCATGCTGCCGTTCCTGCTGCGCCGCCTGGGGCTGGATCCCGCCGCC
>NZ_DASPHO010000412.1:0-10889 GCF_035629615.1 Hyalangium sp.
CCGGTGGACGGAACACCCGGTGGGAGTCCTCCTCCTCCGCATGGCACGAACCTGTATGACAAGCAGTCCGGCTCAGGGAGGCCGAGTCCGACCGGAGCCCACTTGTGGATTGAGGCACAGAGCTTGGGTGGCCTTGAGGTGAAGCCACCAGCGGCCATGGCACCGGAGACCAGGTAAAGCAGCCACGTTCCTCTCTGCGCCCAGGGAGCTCACCCGCCTCGAGCGCTGTGTCGCCCGAAGGCTGGCCGAAGAGGGTGGACGGAGACTCAGGTGTGGAGCCTGCTGTCGGCGGCGCCTGGAGCGAACCTGTATGACAAGCATACAGCTCGGGCGGCGAGCCTGCTGTCGGCGGCGCCTGGAGCGAACCTGTATGACAAGCAGACAGGTTGGCAACGCTTGCGCCCGGCAGCTCACCCCTGGCGGATTCTGGCTCTGGGCGCAACCCAGGGAGTGGCTCCGCCGACCCGTGCGGAGCCTTGGGTGCCACGACGGCTTGGCGGGTTGGCGTCAGGTTGGCGAGCAGGCGCTCATCGGCCGCTTGGAGCAGTGTCGGAAGCTCTCGCCTCAGCGACTGCGCGTCCCTGTCGCCCAATGCATGAAAGGCGCACCATGCCCACTCCTGGGCAGCCTCTGAATCCAGGTGGGGCAGCACCCTTGCGGCCATCGTCCTGAAAGAGCGCTCCAGCGAGTGAATCAGCAGCAAGTGCCCGGGACGGTCCGCCGCGCGGGCCGCCAGCCTCAGCAGCTCGAACTCCCACGTCACCCACTCTCTGCCTTCCACCTTCCAGCGCGCCGCATCTCTCAACGCGAAGCAGGCGTCTTGCAGCCGCTCCAGCTCTGTCTCCGAGGCGTGCTCGCAGCAGCTGGCCAGTAGCTCTACCGTTGTCTCCCGCTTCAATGCCAGATAACCCTCCAGCAACCGCCGCCTCTCCGGGTGGGCCGGGCCCTGGTCTGCATGCAGCGCCACTCCCAGGTCCTCCAGGGTCACCACTTCGTCCAGCACCACTGCGCGGCTTCTGCGCCCGGGGTGTTGCACCACCAGTCCCCTCGCGGCCAGCCGCTGCAGGGCCTGCCGGGCCGTGGCTCGCGAGACGCCATACTGCCGGGCCAGGGTGTGCTCCGAGGGAAGAAGTCCCTGCTCTGGGAGCAAGCCCAGCGAAATGACTCGCTCCAGTTGCTGCTCGACGTGTGCAACAAGCCCCATCCGTTCCATGTCCGCCACCCTCCTCGTTGCCGTGTCTGCCAGAAAATCAGCTCGGGCTGACATGCGCGATGATGAGATGAGCAGACCGTGCTGCCACCGGTTTGGAGCTGAGAACCGCTCAACACCCTTATCAGGGCGACACAGAGACTGAGACGCTCCCCAGCCCATCCACCGTGAGCCGGACTTGGTCTCCCGGTTTCAGCATGTGCGCGGCGGTGGCCGCCCCCGCGAGCACGATGCTCCCTGCCGGGAGTGACTCGCCGCGAGCATCGAGCAGCTCGCAGAGCTGCACCACCGACAGCAGCGGATCTCCCGAGATGGCGCTGGAGAGCGCTGACTGCACCTGCTCGCCGTTCACCTCCATCGACATCTGGAGCCGCGCCAAGTCCAGCTCTCGCGGCGGGCGCTCGGTCGTGCCCAGCACGAACATGGACGAGGAGGAGTTGTCCGCCACCACGTCCGGCAGCGAGAAGTATTTGAAGTCCACGTAGCGCGAGTCGAGGATCTCCATCGCCGCCATCGCGCTGGCGCATGCGTTGAACGCCTCCTCCCGCGTAATCCTGCCGCGCAGCACGCGCGAGGTGCGGAAGGCGATCTCCGGCTCGATCTTCGGGTGGATGGAGCTCTGCAGCCGGAACACGCCTCCGGCGGGGATCTGCATCCGGTCCGTGAGCACCCCGTACACTGGCGAGTCCAGGTTCATCTGCTTGCGCTTGGCCTCGGACGTCAGCCCCATCTTCAGGCCCACCACCCGCTCGCCGTGCTCGATCCGCAGCCGGATGCCCTCCGCTTGGATGGCGTAGGCGTCCCGCAGCGGCAGCTCCGCGTGGGTCCGGGTGAGGGGAGGGACCTCCCGGGCCTCGAGCCGCGCCTGGTCCAGCAGCCGGGCCAGCTCCTGATGATTCCGTTCCGTTATTGCCATGTGCGTGCCTGCTCCCCAAGAACCAGGGCGGGCGAGCTTCAGGGCACCCCCGAGGCCAGCGCAAGCGGCTTCTGCTTCCTATGTGAAATCCTGGGGCCCCCGAGCCGTGACCTGGCGAGCGCCACCGTGCTATTCGGGCGCCCGGTAGCCCGAGGAGGAGTCCGGCATGCAGAAGGTCCTCAACTACATCGGGGGTGAGCTGGTGCCCCCGAATGCGCAGAAGTGGCTGGAAAAGCCAGAGCCCGCCACCGCCGAGCCCTACGCCCTCATCCCCGACTCGGATGAGACAGACGTTGCGCGCGCCGTTGAGGCAGCCTCTCGCGCCTTCCCAGCCTGGTCCGCCACCCCCACCGCCGACCGCTCCCGCCTGCTGCGCCGGATCGCCGATTCCATTCGTGCACGCCTGTCCGAGTTCGCCCGCGCCGAGTCCATCGACACCGGCAAGCCGCTCTCCGTGGCCTCCACCGTCGACATTCCGCGCAGCATCCTCAACTTCGAGTTCTTCGCGGACGCTGCCACCCAGTTCTCCAGCGAGGCCCACGCCACCGACAACGTGGCGCTCAACTACACCCTGCGCTCGCCCCTGGGCGTCGTCGGGTGCATCTCACCCTGGAACCTGCCGCTCTACCTGTTCACCTGGAAGATCGCCCCCGCGCTCGCCACGGGCAACTGCGTGGTCGGCAAGCCCTCCGAGGTGACACCCATGACAGCCTTCCTCCTCTCGCAGGTGTGCCGCGACGTGGGGCTGCCGCCGGGGGTGCTCAACATCGTCCATGGCCTGGGCGCCAAGGTCGGCGCCGCCCTGAGCAGCCACCCAGAGGTCCGCGCCATCTCCTTCACCGGGAGCACGCGCGTCGGCGCCGAGATCGCCCGCACCGCCGCTCCCCTCTTCAAGAAGATCTCCCTGGAGATGGGCGGCAAGAATCCCAACGTCATCTTCGCCGACTGCGACTTCGACGAGGCGGTGGCCACCACGGTGCGCTCGTCCTTCTCCAACCAGGGGCAGATCTGCCTCTGCGGCCCGCGCATCTTCGTCCAGGCCCCCCTCTACGAGCGCTTCAAGGAGGCGCTCGTGGCCCGCACGCGCGCGCTCAAGCTGGGCGACCCGCTCGATCCAGGCACCGAGCAGGGCGCGCTCGTCTCCCAGCAGCACTTCGACAAGGTGATGAGCTACATCGAGCTCGCCCGCAAGGAGGGCGGCAAGCTCCTCACCGGTGGCACCCGCGCGAAGCTGGAGGGGCGGTGCCGCAACGGCTGGTTCGTCGAGCCCACCCTCGTGGAGGGGCTCGGGGCCGAGTGCCGCACCAACCAGGAGGAGATCTTCGGGCCTGTGGCCACGCTCATCCCCTTCGAGAAGGAGGAGGAGGTGCTCACCTGGGCCAACTCCACCAGTTACGGCCTGGCCGCCACCGTGTGGACGAAGGATCTCAGCCGCGCCCACCGCTTCGCCGCCCGGCTGCACAGCGGGATCGTCTGGATCAACTGCTGGATGCTGCGCGATCTCCGCACGCCCTTCGGTGGCATGAAGGACTCGGGCATGGGGCGCGAGGGCGGCCAAGAGGTGCTGCGCTTCTTCACCGAGCCCAAGAACGTGTGCGTGAAGCTATGAGCCAGGAAGAGCGGATCGACTCGAAGCGAGCCCCCGAGCCGGTGGGCCTCTACCCCCATGCGCGCCGCGTGGGCAACCTCCTGTTCCTGTCCGGCGTGGGGCCTCGCGAGCGCGGCGCCAAGAAGATCCCCGGCGTGGAACTGGACGCCCAGGGCAACATCGTCTCCTACGACATCGAGGCCCAGTGCCACTCGGTGTTCCGCAACGTGCGCTACATCCTCGAGGAGGCGGGCTCCTCCTGGGAGCGGCTGGTGGACGTCACCGTGTACCTCACCAACATGAAGGCGGACTTCCCCACCTACAACCGCCTCTGGGCCGAGTACTTCAAGGCCAGCCCGCCGTGCCGCACCACGCTGGAGATCAACGCGCTGCCCACGCCCATCGCCATCGAACTCAAGTGCATTGCCACGATTGGAGACTGAGCCATGGCCCTGATGCCGCCCTTCAACTTCAAGAAGTGGATCGAGGAGCACCGCCACCTGCTCAAGCCCCCCGTGGGCAACCAGATGGTGTGGAAGGACCAGGAGTTCATCGTGATGGTGGTGGGCGGGCCCAACTCGCGCACCGACTTCCACATCGACGAGAGCGAGGAGTTCTTCTACCAGCTCGAGGGCGACATCAACCTGCGCATCATCGAGGACGGCAAGCCGCGCGATCTCCCCATCCGCGAGGGCGATATCTTCCTGCTGCCCCCCAAGGTACCGCACTCGCCGCAGCGGCCCGCGGGCACGGTGGGCCTCGTCATCGAGCGCAGGCGCCAGCCTCTCGAGCTGGATGGCTTCGCCTGGTTCTGCCCCCGGTGTGACAGCAAGCTGTACGAGGAGTTCCTCCACATCTCCAACATCGTCACGCAGCTCCCCCCGGTGTTCGATCGCTTCTACAGCGATCCGGCGCACTGCACCTGCAAGCAGTGCGGCTTCCAGATGACTCGGAGCGGAGGCAAGTGAAGATCGACATCCACACCCACCTGCTCCCGGCCGAGGTGCCCCGCTTCGCCGAGCGCTATGGCTATGGCGGGTTCATCACCCTGGAGCACCACGCGCCGTGCCGCGCCCGCATGCTGCGGGACGACGGAAAGTTCTTCCGCGAGATCGAGAGCAACTGCTGGGACCCGGACCAGCGCCTCAAGGAGTGCGACGCAGCCGGAGTCTCCGTCCAGGTGCTCTCCACCGTGCCGGTGATGTTCAGCTACTGGACGAAGCCCGAGCACGGGCTGGATCTGTCCCGGTTCCTCAATGATCACCTCGCCTCCGTGGTGCGCGGCAACCCGCGCCGCTTCGCGGGCCTGGGCACCGTGCCCCTCCAGGACGTGGCGCTGGCCGTGCGCGAGCTGGAGCGCTGCGTGCGCGAGCTGGGGCTTGCCGGTGTGCAGATCGGCTCGCACGTCAACGGCACCAACCTGGGCGACCCGGTGCTCTTCCCCTTCTTCGAGGCGGCCGCGGAGCTGGGCGCGGCGGTATTCGTCCACCCGTGGGACATGCTCGGCGGGGCGCGGATGGAGAAGTACTGGCTGCCGTGGCTGGTGGGCATGCCCTCTGAAGTCGCGCTGGCCATCTCCACGCTCCTCTTCTCTGGCACGCTCGAGCGGCTGCCCCGGCTGCGGCTCGCTTTCGCGCACGGCGGTGGCGCGTTCCCCGGCACCTTTGGCCGCCTCCAGCACGGCTTCGAGGCCCGGCCGGACCTGGTGGCCGTGGACAACAAGGTGCCGCCGCGGGACTACCTCGGACGCTTCTGGGTGGACTCGCTCGTCCACGACGCGGAGACGCTGCGCTTCATCGTGAAGCTGTTCGGCCCGGAGAAGGTGGCGCTCGGCAGCGACTACCCCTTCCCGCTGGGCGAGGACCGCCCGGGCACGCTGATCGAGTCCCTGTCCGGCCTGGAGTCCTCCACGCGCGAGCGGCTCCTGTGGCGCAACGCGCTCGAGTGGCTCGGGCGCTCGCGGGAGGAGTTCGCTCCATGATGGCCCCAGACGTGGTGAACTTCGAGGAGGGCGAGGCCTTCGCCCAGCGCATGGACGCCGAGGATCCGCTGCGCCACTTCCGGGACGAGTTCCTCTTCCCCCGGCGCAAGGACGGCGAGCCCGCCATCTACTTCGTCGGCAACTCGCTCGGCCTCCAGCCTCGCAAGGCGAAGCAGTACGTGGTGGAGGAGCTGGAGGACTGGGAGCGCCTGGGCGTGGAGGGCCACTTCCACGCGCGCCACCCGTGGCTGCCCTACCACGAGACGTTGACGGCGCAGACGGCCCGCCTGGTGGGTGCCCTGCCGCTCGAAGTCGTCGTGATGAATACCCTCTCGGTGAACCTCCACCTGATGATGGTGTCCTTCTACCGGCCCACCCGCGAGCGCTTCCGCATCCTCATCGAAGGCGGCGCCTTCCCCTCAGACCAGTACGCGGTGGCCTCGCAGGCGCGCTTCCACGGCTTCGATCCCAAGGAGGCCCTCCTGCGCCTGGAGCCCCGCTTCGGCGAGGACACCCTGCGCGAGGAGGACATCCTCGACACGATCGATCGCCACGGGCCCGAGCTCGCGCTCGTGCTGCTGGGCAACGTGAACTACCTCACCGGGCAGGCCTTCGACATGAAGGCCATTACCCGCGCCGCGCACGAGCGGGGCTGCCGCGTGGGGTTCGATCTGGCCCACGGCGCCGGCAACCTGCGGCTGTCGCTCCACGACGACGGGCCGGACTTCGCCGTGTGGTGCTCGTACAAGTACCTCAACGGTGGGCCCGGCACGCTGGGCGGTGTCTTCGTCCACGAGCGCCACGCCCACATGCCAGGCATTCCTCGCTTCGAGGGCTGGTGGGGCCATGACAAGGCCACCCGCTTCGAGATGGGGCCCGACTTCGTGCCCCTGCCGGGCGCCGAGGGCTGGCAGCTCTCCAACCCGCCCATCCTCCAGCTGGCCGCCCTGCGCGCCTCCATGGAGCTGTTCGATCAAGCGACGATGCCGGCGCTCCGCCTCAAGGGAGACCTGCTCACCAGCTACCTCGAGTTCCTCCTCGAGCGGCTGCCTCCAGGGATCGTGCACATCGTCACACCGCGGGACTTGAAGGCCCGGGGCTCGCAGCTCTCGCTGCGCTTCACCAAGGAGCCGAAGCGGCTGCTCGCCAGGCTCGTCGAGGCCGGCGTCTTCTGCGACTTCCGCGAGCCGGACATCATCCGCGCGGCCCCCGCGCCGCTGTACTGCAGCTTCCTGGACGTGTACCGCTTCGTGAGGATCCTCGAGAGCCATGCGCGAGATTGAGCGGACGGAGCCTCTCACCCTGGCCGGAGCGGGCCTCGTCGGCTCGCTGATGGCCCTGTTCCTGGCCCGGCGTGGCTTCCAGGTGGATGTGCTGGAGCGGCGTCCGGACATGCGCCGCGAGACTGTTGAGGCCGGGCGCTCCATCAACCTGGCCATCTCCGCGCGCGGGCTCCATGCGCTGCGGCAGGTGGGGCTCGACGACGAGGCGCGGCGCCATGCCATCCCCATGCGCGGGAGGATGATCCACCCGCTGGCCGGCGAGCTGACCCTGCAGCCCTACGGCAAGGACGACTCTCAGCACATCAACAGCATCTCCCGAGCCTGGCTCAACCAGTACCTGATGACGCACGCCGAGGGCACGGGCAAGGTGCGCATCCGCTTCAAGCAGCGCATCCAACGCGTGGACTTCGACTCGAGCACCCTCACCGTCGTGGACGAGGCGAGCGGCGCCAGCCGCGAGGAGCGCGTCACGGTGCTGCTCGGAGCGGACGGCTCGGGCTCGGCGGTGCGGCAGGAGATGGCGCGGCTGCCGGGCCATGCCTCCACCCAGGAGCCGCTGAGCCACGGCTACAAGGAGCTCTCCATTCCTGCGGGGCCCGGCGGCTCCTGGAGGATGGAGAAGCACGCGCTCCACATCTGGCCGCGCGGAACGTTCATGCTGATCGCGCTGCCAAACCAGGACGGCAGCTTCACCTGCACGCTCTTCCTGCCCTTCGAGGGGCCGGTGAGCTTCGCCTCGCTGGACTCTCCCTCGAAGCTCACCGCCTTCTTCCAGGAGCAGTTCCCGGACGCCCTGGCGCTCATCCCCGCGCTCACCCAAGACTTCTTCCACAACCCCACCGGCTCCATGGTGACGGTGAAGAGCGCGCCGTGGCACGTGGGAGGCCGAGCTGTGGTGCTCGGGGACGCCGCGCACGCCATCGTCCCCTTCTTCGGACAGGGGATGAACTGCGGCTTCGAGGACTGTGGGGTGCTCGACGCGCTCCTGGCGCGCCACTCGCGCTGGGAGGAGGCCTTCGCCGAGTTCTTCCGCCTGCGCAAGCCCCACGCGGACGCCATCGCCGACATGGCCGTGGAGAACTTCATCGAGATGCGCGACAGCACCGCCAGCCCGCGCTTCCTCCTGGAGAAGCAGGTGGAGAAGGTGCTGCTCAACGCCTTCCCAGGCCAGTTTCTCAGCCGCTACACGCTCGTCAGCTTCAGCCGCGTCCCGTACCGCCTGGCCTACGAGGTGGGCGCCATCGCCGGTCGCATCGTGTCCGAGCTGACCGAGGGCCTCACTCGCGCGGAAGATGTGGATCTCGAGCGCGCCGCCCGGCTCGTCCGTGAGCGGCTCGTTCCTTTCCTGGAGGAGCACAAGGATGGATTTAGGATTGAAGGGTAGGCGGGCCCTGGTGCTGGGGGCCTCGGCTGGGTTGGGGTTTGGCATCGCCTCGCAGCTCGTCAGGGAGGGAGCGCGGGTGGCCATCTGCTCGCGCAGTGAGGAGCGCATCCGCGCTGCCGCCGTCAACATGGGCGCTGCGCTCGGCGTGGCGGCGGACCTGTCCGTGCCGGGCGCCACCCGCACCGTCGTGGAGCAGGTGAAGGGTGCGCTCGGAGGCGTGGACGTCCTCGTCGTCAACACGGGCGGCCCGCCCAAGGGCGGCATCCTGGAGATCTCCGATGCCCAGTGGGAGGAGGCCTTCCAGAGCTTGTGGATGGGCGCGGTGGAGGGCATCCGCGCCGTGGCGCCGGGGATGAAGGAGCAGCGCTGGGGCCGCATCATCCTCCTCACCTCGTCCTCCGCCCGCGAGCCGATGCCAGGGCTGACCATCTCCAGCGGCTTGCGGGCCGGGCTGATGGGGCTCACGAAGATCGTCAGCGGCGAGCTGGCCGAGCACGGAGTGACGCTCAACGCCGTGCTCCCCGGCTTCCACGCCACCGAGCGCCTCAAGGAGCTGGGCATCCCCGAGGATCGCATCACCTCGCAGATCCCGGCCCGGCGGCTCGGGCGTCCGGAGGAGCTAGGGGCGCTGGTGGCCTTCCTGTCCTCGGAGCAGGCCGCCTACATCACCGGCCAGTCCATCGTGGCTGACGGCGGCTGGATGCGCGGCTTCTGAGGGAGTGCCAGCAACGTGAGCGTCACCTCCCGCTGATCGAGTCCCCGCCCAACAACGAGCCGAGAGCCTCCACCACCCGCGGCCACTCTCGCGACAGCGGGTTGATGAGCTCGAAGTGCCCGGCGCCTGGGAGTGGGATGAGGTGGATGTCCTCCCCGAGTGCCGCCGCGCGGGCGTGGTAGTCGGTGCTGAGCGAGGCAGGGACGGGCTCGTCCTCCGTCCCGTGGAGGAGGATCTGCCTCACGCCCAGCGGTGCGAGCGCGGCGGGGGAACCCAGTCGGTAGCGCTCGGGAACCTGGGTGGGAGTGCCTCCGAGAAACTCCGTCACGATGTCATGGCTGAGCCGCAGCGCATGGGCGCGCTCGAGGTCCACCACGCCGGCGAGCACCACCACTCCGCGAGGGATGAAGGGATCCGGGCTGTAGAGCGGCTCTCCTGGGCGCAGGCGGCGGCGCGCGGCGAGCCAGAGGGCCAGGTGTCCTCCGGCGGAGTGCCCCATGGCCACCACGCGCGACAGGTCCAAGGGCTGGGAGCTGCCCAGCGTGCGCAGGAAGTCCATGCCTCGCGCGACGTCCTCGAACGTGCCCGGCCAGCCTCCGCCCTCGTGGCCGACGCGCCGGTACTCGAGGCTCCAGGTGGCATAGCCGCGCCGCGCGAGGTCCGCGCACAGGTGGCCCACGTGCTCCAGGTCATACTTCGCGCGCCAGAAACCCCCGTGAACCATGACGACGACGGGGTGGGGGCCAGGGCCGGGTGGCAGGCGCAGATCCCCGAAGTGGTGGACGCTCTCGCCATAAGGGATGCGAGCGTCCGCGGGAGGGGAGGGGGTCTCGAGCATCCAGAGTGGGTTCATGGATGGAGTGCTGCGTACCCGTGAGCTGGGAAAAGCAGGTAAGAATGGAACTCTCAGAAGCGAGAGATGGCGAAGAAGGCCTTGATCTTGTCGCCCGTCTCTCTCAGTCGCTCGGAGAGCGTGCGGACGAAGGTCCACAGCAGCACGTAGGCCAGGTCCTTGTCGGTGAACATCAGCTGATCCAGCTGGGTGCGCTCGATGGTCCAGAGCGTACAGGGCGTGTGGGCGATGGCGTCCGCGGAGCGTGGGTTGTCGTCAATGACGGCCATCTCCCCGAAATACTGGCCCTTTTCCAGGATGGCGAGCGCCTCCTCGCCAATGCCCGGAACGTTCTTCGAGATGCGCACCCGCCCCTCGACGATGACGTACATCTCCTGACCGGTATCGCCTTCCCGGAAGATGAACGAGCTCCCCTCGTACTGGCGAACCTGCGCAATGGAGGCCACCTTGGCGAGCTGGCCCTGAGTCAGGCCCTCGAAGAGCGCGACCTTCTTGAGGAGCGAGGCATCCATGAGTCACCTTCGTATCACGCGCCCGAGGTGCTCTGGTACTGTCCAGCCTCCATTCAAGAGGAGCTACAGCCGTGGCGGACGAGAAGATCAACAAGGTGACCATCATCGGTTCAGGCCCCGCGGGCTACACCGCAGCCATCTATGCCGGACGCGCCAATCTGGAGCCCGTGGTGTTCGCGGGTGGCCCGACGCTCGAGGACGCCAGCCGCGTGCCCGGCGGGCAGCTCATGATCACCACGGACGTGGAGAACTACCCGGGCTTCCCCGAGGGCATCACGGGCCCCGAGGTCATGGAGCGCTTTCAGAAGCAGGCCGAGCGCTTCGGCACCCGCATCCACATGGAGAACGTCGTCAAGGTGGACTTCTCCTCGCGCCCCTTCCTCATCCAGGGGGAGAGCGTCAGCTACCGCTCGGAGGCGGTCATCATCGCCACCGGCGCCACCGCCA
>NZ_DASPHO010000413.1:0-6930 GCF_035629615.1 Hyalangium sp.
CGCACCGAGAAGCCCCTCATGGTCCGCCTCCAGTCGCCCCGGTTCTTCACCGAGCGGGATGAGGTGACGTTGTCCGCGCTCGTGTCCAACCGGCTCGGCCGCGCCACCTCCGTACAGGTGTCCCTCAGCGCCCCTGGCTTCGAGCCGCTCGAGGCCACGCAGCGCACCGTCGAGGTGCCCTCCGGCGGTGACACGCGCGTGGATGTCCGCTTCCGCGTGGTGAAGCCGGGCGAGGTGAAGATCCAGGCCATCGCCCGCGGCGGCGGCTCGGCGGACGCCATGGAGCTCACGCTGCCCGTCGTCGTGCACGGCTCGGCGCAGCGCGCCTCGTTCTCCGGGCGGCTCTCGGACGCCGTGGAGATTCAGGTGAAGCTCCCCGAGCAGCGCAACGCGAGCGCCACCCGCTTCGAGCTCACCGTCTCCCCCACCCTCGCCTCGGTGATGATGGACGCGCTGCCCTACCTGGCGCAGTACCCCTACGGCTGCGTGGAGCAGACGCTCTCGCGCTTCGTCCCCGCCGCCATCGCCGCGAAGACGGCCCGCGAGCTGGGGCTGCCCAAGACCCGCGTGCCCGAGAACCTGGACGACATGGTCGACGCGGGCCTCAAGCGCCTCTATGGCTTCCAGCACGGCGACGGCGGCTGGGGCTGGTGGCAGTCCGATGACACGAACCGGTGGATGACGGCCTACGTCGTCTATGGCCTGTCGCTCGGCAAGGCCTCGGGCCTGCAGGTGGATCAGAACGTCGTGGCGCGCGGACGCGCGTACCTCACCAACCACCTCGGCGCGGCGCTCGGCAACCCCGACGAGCACACCTGGATGCTCTTCGCGCTCGCGTCCACCGGCGGCGCTCCCAAGGCCGGGCTCGACAAGGCCTTCGCGCGCCGGAGCCAGCTCTCGAAGCGCGGCCGGGCCCTGCTCGCGCTGGCGCTGATCTCCGCCAAGGACAAGCGCGCCCGCATCGCCGTGGAGAACCTGGACGACATCCTCCAGGCGGCCAAGGAGCGCCAGGACGCCTCCGTCGGAGAAGCCAACGACATCTGGCAGACCTCCGAGGCCATCGAGGCCACCGCCTACACGCTGATGGCCATCTACCGGCACGATCCCGCCAGCCCCTGGGTGAAGCCGCTCACCGACTTCCTCGTCCTGCGTCGCAACGGCGGCAAGTGGCGCACCACCCGGGACACGGCCTTCTCCCTCTATGCGCTGTCCGAGATCGCCTCTCGCGAGAAGGCCGCGCAGTCCGCCGGCTCCTTCATCGTCCAGGTGAACGGCCGCGAGGCAGCCCGCATCCGCTTCAGCGCCGGCGGCATGGATCTGTCCGGCCCGGTGGTGCTGACGGACGCGGCCTTCCAGCCCGGGGTGAACACCGTGGTGCTGCGGCGCGACGGTGCTCCGGTGACGGGCTACTACGCGGCCACCTTCGACGTGTACAACCGCGACGAGAACGTGAAGGGCGTGGGCGGGGACGTGAAGGTGGCCCGCACGTACACGCTCCTGGGCAAGCCCTCGGCCGCCTCCGAGCGCATGAGCGCCAGCACCGAGTACGGCATGGCCGTGGAGTCCGGGATCCGCGTCCGCGTGGATCTGGAGGTGAAGGCGAACAAGGCCGTCGAGTTCCTGATGATCGAGGACCTGAAGGCCGCGGGCTTCGAGGCCGTGGCCCTCAAGAGCGGCCCCGAGATCTGCGAGTACCGCTGCGCCCACGTGGAGCTGCGCACCGACCGGGTGGCCTTCTTCCTGTCCCAGATCCCCGTGGGGGTGACGAAGCTCTCGTACGAGCTGCGCGCCGAGGCCCCCGGCCGCTTCCACGCCCTGCCTGCCCGCGTGGAGGCGATGTACGCTCCGGAGCTTCGAGCCACCTCGGACGAGATGCGCCTCGAGGTCCGCGACGCCCCCGATGCCGCAAACCAAGGCGTCGCGAAGGAATAGGCGCAAATGTAGGTAGACCGCGCTGAAGGCTCATGCGTTGAAGGAGTCCTCGGACTCCAGAGGAGACAAACCGCCGTGTACGCCCCCCAACGCCTGTTGCTGATCGCTGCCTTCCTGGTGCCGATGCTCGCCTCGGCCCAGGGCATGCTGCTGCCCACCACCCCCAACGCGCGGCCGCTGGCCATCAAGAGCCAGCGCGTGAGCGTGGAGATCCAGGACGGCACCGCCGTCACCCGGGTGGAGCAGACGTTCCAGAACGACGGGCCCTCGCAGCTCGAGGCGCACTACATCTTCCCGCTCCCCAAGGGCGCCGCTCTCTCCGAGTTCTACCTCTGGGTCAACGGCAAGAAGACCAAGGGAGAGATGCTGGAGAAGGAGAAGGCCACCACCATCTACGAGGGCATCGTCCGGCGCCTGGCCGATCCAGGGCTGCTGGAGTACGTGGACTCGGACGTGTTCCGGATGCGCGTCTTCCCGGTGCCCGCACGGGGCGAGCAGAAGGTGGAGCTGGCCTTCAGCCAGGTGTTGAACTACTCGAGCGGCCTCTACCACTACCACTATCCGCTCGGAGCCACCGCCAAGGCGCAGCCCTCGGACTGGCGGCTGGTGGGGGGCAAGACGACCAACGACTTCACCTTCAGCGCCCGCGTGTCCACGAAGACGCCGCTGCGCAGCATCTACTCGCCCACGCACCAGATGGACGTGTCCCGCCGGGGTGAGTCCAGCGCCATCGTCGGCATGGAGCAGGTGGGCGGCGGGGATCTCACGAAGGATGTGGACCTGTACTACTCGGTCTCGGACAAGGCGGTGGGGCTGTCACTGCTCACCTACAAGCAGGCCGACGAGCCCGGCTACTTCGTCGCCCTCATCACCCCCAAGACAGAGGTGAGCCCCAACGAGATCGGCGCCAAGCGCGTCACCTTCGTCATCGACACCTCGGGCTCCATGCAGGGCGAGCGGATGAAGATCGCCAAGGACGCGCTCAAGTACTGCGTCACCCGGCTCAACCCACAGGACACCTTCAACGTGGTGCGCTTCTCCACGGACGTGGAGCCGCTCTTCACCGCGCTGCGGCCCGCCAACAAGGAGAACATCCAGAAGGCCGTCTCCTTCGTGGAGCAGATGGAGGCCCTGGGCGGCACGGCCATTGACGAGGCGCTGGTGCGCGGGCTCCAGGACAATGACGGCAAGTCCCCCACCTCGCACCTGCTCCTCTTCATCACCGACGGCCAGCCCACCATCGGCGAGACGGACGAGGGCGTGATCGCCCAGCACGCGAAGGAGGGCCGGAAGACGAAGACGCGCCTGTTCACCTTCGGCGTCGGCGACGATCTGAACGCGCGGCTGCTGGATCGGCTCGCCGCCGAGGGCACCGGCACCTCGGACTTCGTCCGGGACGGCAAGGAGTTCGAGACGAAGGTCTCCGGCTTCTACGACAAGGTGAGCAACCCGGTGCTGTCGGACCTGGCGCTCGAGCTGTCCTCCATCGACGCGTACGATCTCTACCCGCGCAAGCTGCCGGATCTCTTCAAGGGGACGCAGCTGGTGGTGATGGGCCGCTACCGCAAGGCCGGGGACGCCAAGGTGGTGCTCACCGGCTACGTGAACGGCGACAAGCGCACCTTCGAGTACGGCACCACCGCGCCCCGCGAGGCCACGCGCGACGACTTCATCCCCCGGCTGTGGGCCATCCGCAAGGTGGGCTTCCTCCTGGAGGAGATCCGCCTGCGCGGCGAGCGCCCCGAGCTGCGTGACGAAGTGATCACGCTCGGCAAGAAGTTCGGCATCGTCACGCCGTACACCAGCTACCTCGTGGTGGAGGACGAGCCGCAGGTGGCCACCAACCAGCCGCCTCCGCCGCCCGTCATGCGCCCGTGGGATGGTCAGCCGGCCCCCAGGCCCACCTCCCGGCCCCAGCAGATGGACAAGGCGGAGGAGGCGGAACGTGATGACTTCGACTCCCTCTTTGGCGGCAGTCCTGGGCGGGCTGGAGGCGCGAGCAGTGCGATGCCCGCTCCGGCCAAGGCCCCGCCGGCCGAGTCGATGACCATGTCCGAGGGCAAGGGCGCCGTGGCCGTCTCCCGCGCGACGAAGAAGATGAAGGAGCAGGAGCGCGGGCCGTCGGCCAGCGATCCCGTGCGCGTGGCCGCGGGCCGCACCTACCTCTTCCGGGATGGAGGCTGGATCGACTCGGAGGCGCTCACCAGCCCAGGCAAGCAGCTCAAGGTGAAGTTCCTCTCCAAGGCCTACTTCGAGCTGCTCCAGCTCCGGCCCGAGCTCAAGGCCGCCTTCGCCCTGGGCGAGCGGGTGGTGGTCATCGTCGCCAAGGGCAAGAGCGTCATCGTCGGCCCGGAGGGCGAGCAGGAGCCCGAGAAGGTCCGAGCCTTCGTCAAGTAGGCGTCCCCTACCGGACGGGTTGCGCCGAAAAGCTCCAGCCATGGCAGAATTGGGGTAGGACAAGGGGGTAGGTTCCTGGCCCCCTTGGGAGGTCGCCGATGGCGGAGAAGCGGCAGCACCGGAGATTCAAGAAGCGCTACACGGTCCGGTTCGGCATGACTGATCTCTCGAAGTCAGGCATCACCGGGGACATCTCCAAGGGAGGCGCCTTCATCCTGACGCGGGAGCTCATCCCGCTGGACACGCGGGTGCATCTCCAGGTGCAGCTGGACACGAAGAGCTTCGTGCTGTTCGAGGGGATCGTGCAGCGGCACCGGAAGGTGCCTCCGGAGCTGCGGCAGATGGATCCGGGAGGCTTCGGGGTGCGCTTCCTCTACCCGGGCGAGGTGGTGGCAGACATCGTCAACAAGGACACGACCACCTTCGAGCTGCACTTCACCAGCGCCGGGCAGCTCAAGACGACCTTCGAGCGCGAGCTGCGGATGGGTGGCGCGTTCATCCTGACGGACAAGCCGCTGCGCATCCAGGACCGGGTCATGGTCTCCCTGTGCCTGGACTTCGCTGGGGAGACGGTGGAGCAGGAGGCCACGGTGGTGCACATCACCCTGCCCCAGGGCACCACCCGCGCGGGCGTCTCCGTCATGTTCAATGACAAGAAGGCGCTGGTGGAGGGCCTCAAGCCCCACCTGCCAGCCGAGGAGCCAGCGGAGTAGCGAGCTGGCTCCCAAGCCGCTGGCGTCGAGGTGTGTTGCTCAGCCAGCCCGGCGGCGGCGCGCGCTCCACAGGACGAAGATCAGCGACAGCAGTGCCGCGGAGCCCGCCTGCGTGGAGGAGCACCCGCAGGTGCCCACCCCTCCCCCGCCGTCATCCAGGGCCTGGTTCACCAGGCCGCTGTTGTCCTTGACGATCGCGGCCGGCCCCACCTCCGCCCACTGCTCGATGCGCAGCGAGTTGGGGCCCTGGCCGAAGGGCCCGTCGCCGAGGGTGACGTACCAGTAGCGGCCATCCGGCAGCTCGAGCTTCACGCGGCGCTTCGACCACTCGGCGTCGCACGTCTCGAAGGTGGCCTTGGCGGTGTAGCGGTTGGAGACGTCCGGCGCGTCCGAGTTGAAGTCGAAGTCCGGATCCACCGTCATCTCCTCGGCGGACATCGTCGTGTAGAGGCGGGTGAGGTACGGGTGCGCATGGAGCAGCTCCAGCGACTTGTTCGCGGGGGTGATGATGGTGTCCTGGAGCTCCTGCACGAAGCCCGCGGCGTTGAAGGGCGGGCGGTTTGGATCCGCGTCGATGTCGCTCCGGTAGGATCCGAGACTGTCGTAGAAGCTCCTCTCGGTGACGCCCCTCTGCACGAGGCTGGCCGGGATGGGGATGTACTTGCGCAGCATCCCCTGGACGGACGGATCCCGTGCGAAGTCCTGCCGCAGCAGCTCCGTGGAGAACTCCACCGGGTGCGTCTGCTGGGCCAGGATGCTCGTGTCGTAGTCCGGCACGAAGGCGTCGAAGCCCTGGGCAATGGGGGCCGAGGCGCCGGCGAACTCGGTGAGGAACGCGCGGCCGCCCGCCTCATCCACCGCCGCGGTGGCCACCGCGTTGTAGTTGCTCCCGAAGCGCAGCCAGTCGATGCGGGTGGGGTTGATGAGCACGTGCCGGTAGTTCACCGGGATGGCGCGCTTGCTGGACAGCACGTACGCGATGATGGGCATGTCCGGCCGCGCGGCAATGGCAGTGAGCTTGATGGGGATGCAGGGCCGGTTGCCCTCGAAGCGCACGATGATGGGCCGCAGATCCCCCACCTGCTTGTTCTGCTGGAGCTTGAGGGCGACGAAGTAGTTGCCCTTGCCCACATAGGGTTCGAGCGCCTGCGTCCCCTGCGGCGTCAGATCGTACCCGTTGTCCACCAGCCAGGTGCTCAGCGCCGTCGCCTCGTCGGCGAGGAGGATGGCCGCGTCGTAGGGCCCCACCTCGGACTGGGACACCACCGTCACGCCGCCGCTCGTGGGTGCGCCCTGGGGTGGCCCCCCGCCGTCAGCGTCGGCAAGCTCCCCTCCCCGGCCGGGTTCATCACAGCTGTTCTGCCAGTCGAGGGTGAAGCGCGCCTGCGTCTGGCTGTCCAGGTACCCGAAGATGAGCGGAGAGCCGACGTTCAGAGAGGGCTTCGCCGGCATGGGCACCACCCAGGAGAACTTCTCCGCCGCGCCCTGGTACTGGATCTGGATGTGCGCCTCGACGGTGTTGTCACGCACGCCGAAGACGATGCGCTCTCCGGCCTGATCGATCGGGGCCCGTGAGCAGAAGAAGCCACCGCAAGCCTCGGCCCGTGGCGCCGTCAGCAGGCCTGCCGTGAGAAGTACTCCGAGCACCATCGCGTGACGCATGTGTCCCCCTTCAGGGAGAAAAAAGGCCCCGGAGGTGCTGCAAACACCCAGCCCGGGGCCAACGTGCTGACTTTACTGCGGACAACGAGCCCGTGCCCCCTCAGAAATCCATGAGGGGACTCGGATCCGCGGGGTTACTGCGCCGACGCCGAGGTCAGCGTGAACGCCGCGCTCACCTGCCTGCCGGAGCCCACGGACACAGGCGCGGGGCTGGCCGGGTTCGTGG
>NZ_DASPHO010000414.1:0-14382 GCF_035629615.1 Hyalangium sp.
ATGTCGGCTCATCGCATCCTGGGGCTGGAGCAGGTCCCAAGGGTTTGGCTGTTCGCCAATTAAAGCGGTACGCGAGCTGGGTTCAAAACGTCGTGAGACAGTTTGGTCCCTATCTGCTGTGGGCGTAGGATACTTGAGAGGCTCTGACCTTAGTACGAGAGGACCGGGTTGGAGACACCTCTGGTGTACCAGTTATCACGCCAGTGGTATCGCTGGGTAGCCATGTGTCGATTGGATAACCGCTGAAAGCATCTAAGCGGGAAACCGACCTCAAGACCAGGTATCCCGGGCGCAAGCCCCTGAAGAGCCGTCGAAGACTACGACGTTGATAGGCCGGGTGTGTAAGCGCGGTAACGCGTTGAGCTAACCGGTACTAATTGCTCGTGCGGCTTACTTTTCCTCATCTCTTGCACGCTCCCTTCCGGGGAGTAAGGGATTCGAGGCCAAGGTCGAGGCCCGGTGCGCCATTCCATGGCAGCGCCGGCCCGAGAGAATCACGGCATACAGCTTCTCTTCTCAGCAGCAATCACTTCTGCCTTCGTATGTTTCTTGTCGCCGATTTTCCGGTGGCTATATCGGAGGGGTCACACCCGTTCCCATCCCGAACACGGAAGTTAAGCCCTCCAGAGCCGATGGTACTCCGCGGGAAACCGCGTGGGAGAGTAGGTCGCTGCCGGATTTTTTTCTCATGCGCCCCTGGCGCCCTTCACTGGGCCCCAGGGGCGTTTTTTTTGCTCTCATTGCAGTGTTTGCGCCTCGCCAGGTGCGATTCATTCTCTGGCGGCTTGCTCCTGAGCCTGCTTGAGTGGCGGCTCCCTCGCATCCCAGGAGCCATCGCAAATGAAACTTCTGCGTCCCTGCCTCGGCGGTCTCCTCGCGGTTGGTCTGTTGCTGGTCCCCGTCTCCTCCCAAGCCGCCAACATCCGGCTCGGGCTGGGCGCGGATTACTGGTTCGATGAAGGCGCCGCCTTCCAGTTCAACCTCGGCGTGGAGACCCACCTGGCCGGGCCTCTTCACCTGGGTGGCCGGTTCGGGATCGCTTTCCTCACGGAGCCCAGCACGTTGGGCATCCCCATTGATCTGGTGCTGAGGTTTGATCTCACCCGCCGGTTCTACCTGGAAGGGCTCGTCGGGCCTTGGATTGTCATCGACTCGGGAGAGACCTTGCGAGCTCACGCGGCCTTCGGTTTTGGCATCAGGAGCGGCGCGCTCACCTTCGGTCTCGAGGTGGGCTACGCCAGCCCCGAGCCCATCCTGGGAGTCCGCCTCGGCTATCGCTTCTGAGGCTCGGGGCACTCAATAGTGCGGTGGACGCTCCTGCTGCTTGGCGTCCACCAACCCTGGACCTCCTTCCAGCTTGCGCTTCAGGAGGTCCACCTCCCCCTTGAGGGCGTCCAGCTGCTGCTGCTGCGCGTACAGCACGTCGCTGAGCTGCTGCAGGAGTTCCGCCTGCTGCATGTACCGGAGTTCCAGCTCGATGAAGCGCGACTCGTCCATGCGCCCAGGGATACCTCATCCCCCTCGCTCCCGTCCCGTATGAAGACCCGCGAACACTTCCAACGTGCCCGAGAGCTGCTCGCACGGGGGCTCGAGGAGCTCGCCGAGTCCGCTCTCAGTGATGCCATCGACGCCGCTGTCGCCGCCGAGGATCTGGTGCTCCTGACACAGGCCCGCCTGGCGCTCGGGGAGCTGATGTGCGCGCAGGGCCGGCACGAGGAGGCGCTTCCCTTCCTCAAGGCTGTTGTCCGGACCGAGATTGCGGACGGCTCCGTGGATCTCGAGGTCAAACGCTCCGCGCACCTGCTCCGTCAGATCCGGGGCATCGAGCCCTGAGCTGCAGGCCACGGAAGGAAGGCCTGGAGGGTCAGCGGTCTGCTCGGCAGGCATCGCGGATGAGCTCTGTCTGCCCCTGGAAGCGACGCTCCAGATCCATCTTCGTTACGCGCGCGGCCTCCGCCAGACCTGCCTTCAGCTGTATGGCGCACAGCGCCGCCAGGGGCCGAGGGTTCGAGACGTCCAGCCGATCCGCCGTGCGCAGCTCTTCCTCCGCCGAGTCCACATCCCCCAGCTGGAAGTGCGCCATTCCCAGGTGGAAGTGCGCGACCGCCGCCTGCGGGCCCTCTCCCACCGCTCGCGCAAAGAAGCTCCGCGCATCCTCGTTCCGGCCTTCGCGCGTCCGCAGCAGGCCCAGCTCCAGGTACAGCCGCTGAGCAGGCAGCCTTGCCTCCGACGCTCGGAGCGCTGCCTCGGCCTCCTCGAAGCGTCCCAGCGCGCCCAGCAGCCGCGAGTGCCGGAGCTGCACCGCCGGCTCTCCCGGCGCCTTCCGCAGCGCTCGAGCCACTGCCTCCAGCGCCCCTTCCACATCTCCGTCCTGCTCCCTCATGTCCGCCTGGAGCAAGTCTGTCCGCACGTCTCCTGGCGCCATCCGAGCGGCCCGCTCGAAGGACTCCTGTACGCAGCGCTCCATGCGCTCCACCCGGCAGATTCGTGCTCGCAGCAGCTGCGTCTCCAGAGCGTTCGGCTCTCGGCGCTCCGCTTCCTCCACGAGCTCTCGCGCCTCCGTCGGTGCTCCCTCCAACAGCAGCTCCGCTGCCTCGCGCAGCTCTGCCCCCGTTGCCTTCGGGTGGTCAATCAAGGGCTTCAGCCGGCGCACCCGGCCCTGGGGCTCCGTCATCACTCGGGCGATCGCCAGCTCCTGCTCTGGCATGTTCCTCGGCAGGAGGAGCGGAATCAGGTGCACCAGGGAGGCCAGGCCGCAGGCGAGCAGCGCGGTCTGCGTCCCGCGGCTGATTCGCCGCCGCGGGGCCGGCTCGGCTCCTGGTGCTGCCGTCTCCTCCACGCGCTCCTCCACGCCGGCTGTGTTTCCTTCGCTGCGCTGCTGCGAGGACGGGCAAGCATCATCCGCCTGCGCCGACTCTTGCGGATCCCTAGCCGCCCGCGCGCTCGCTTGCCAGCACTCCGTGCGCCCTACCGGCTCCCAGGCAACAGCGCGCTCTCACTCTTTAACTCTTGAGAGCCAGGGTCGCCCAGGGGAGCTCAGGGAACCGCTCGGAGGCGTGGACGCAACGTCGAAGGGAACTCCAGACCGCAGCTCCAGCACAGCTCGAAGTTGCCTGGATTCTCCTCATGACAGCGCGGGCAGGTGACTTCCTTGCTCGCAGCCTCACGGTTCTCCTCCAGCTCCGCGATGAGCTGGCGCGCCGCCTCCACGTCCTGTGGCCACAGCCACAGCTCGATCCACGTCTCCGTGCTCGGAATCTCACCGCTCAGAGGGGACAGTGACTCTCCGCGTACTTCCACGGACAGCCCCGCCGCCTCCAACACCCCCGCCTGCAGTCGTGCCTCACCCACCGTGCGATGGACGGCGATCCGAACCCGCGTCATCCCTCTTCTCTGTCACGCTCGCGCCCGCCCAGCAACAGGCCTCGCTGCACTCGGCGGACTACTCGTCCGCCCGCAGCATGTGCGGCAAGACCGCGTGCGCGTGTCGAGGGGTTCTCGCGTGCAGCTCCGCTGTCAGCAGGGCGTCCAGCTCCACCAGCAGCGCATCGTAGGGAGCGCCGGCCCCTTTCGCCGGGAGCCCCTTCGCCGCCAGCCGCACCCGCGGCACCTCCTCGTCCTCGAAGGCCAGGCTCACGGCCAGCCCGTTCGGTCCCCCTGCTGCCGGTGGCACCACCGCCGGCGAGGGCTTCCTTGCCGCTTCCTCCATCAGCGGGGCCAGTCGTGCGATCTCCTCCCGTGTCAGCTCTCGCTCGCTTACCTCCTCCCCCTGCTCCAATACCCGGAGGTGGTGCAGTCCCTCCACTCGCACCGCCTGCGCCCCTGTGTTCGTCCGCCCGCTGCGCTCATAGGTCACCGTTCGCACCCGCACCACCTCCCTCCTCCTCAGCTATGCACGGGCGGGCAGGTTGAACACACCTGCCGACGGCTGGCTGAGACCTCCCCGCCCTTCCAAGCTCCTGCCCCCTTCCAGCGCAGTGCCCAGGTTGATCCATCCGGGACCTCTTTCCCTCCCGGTCAGGAGAAGAACGCCATGGAACAGGACAAGGACAAGACCCCCACCCCCAACGACCAGCGCTCGACCGTGAAGAACCCCACCAGCCCCGAGTACAAGGCGGACAGAGAGAACCGTTCCGATCAGATGAATCCCAACAACCCGGCCCATCCCACCAGCCCCAAGCAGGTCAAGAAGGGGTAGCTCCGCCTCTGTAGGGGCGCTGGAGTTCCAGCGCCCCAGAGGCTCCACGTCCGGTTAGAAGAAGAAGCTCACGCTGGCCTGGGCGTTGAACGGCGCTCCCGGGGTGAAGTGCAGGTCCTCGCACCCTTCAAAGGTGTCTTCACCCGCTGGGCGTGTCCCCGCTGGGCAGCTCTCCGGCCCTGTCTCGTCCGGGAGACGGGACACGTTCGCGAACTGAGCCTCCCGCCACTCGGTGCCCAGCACGTTCTGGAGCCCCAGCGTCGCCTCGAACCAAGAGGCGCGGTAACCCACGCTGGCGTCCACTCGCGTGAAGCCCTCCGCCGTGAGGAACCGATCCTCCGTGGCAGGCCGGTCCGCCAGGTGGATCACCCCCAGGCGGCCGTAGGCGCCGCTCGGGTGGCGCGCCGACAGTCCCCCGGCCACGATCAGCGTCGGCGCCAGTGCCACCGCGTCCGCGTTCCCCGCGTTCTCCACGAACGTCGCCCGGGACACCGTCAGGTCCACGTCCGCGAAGAGCCACGGCAGGATGCGCAGCCGCGCCTCCGCCTCCAGGCCCCGACGTCGTGTCGGACCGCGCGCCTCCGTCGTTCCCTCGTCTCCTACCCAGACCAGCTCGCTGTCCAAGTCCAAGAGGAAGACCGAGCCGGCGAGATCCAACGCGTCGAAGAGGCGCGTCCGCGCTCCCAGCTCGTAGCCGCGCGCCTGCGTCAACGGCGTCACCGCGTCCGCCCCGCGCACCACGCCCCGCGCGTCGTTGGAGTGAAAGCCAGCGCCCGCGTTCAGGTAGAGCTCCGTTGCCGGGATGGCCCCGAAGACGAGGCTCGCCTTCGGCGAGATGCGTGACGCCTGTCTCGTCCCTGAGGACTTCGTCTCTTGTGTGCCCACGTCCTCCAAGTCGTCATCCACGTCGAAGCCGAAGAGATCCCCTCGCAGGCCCAGCACTGCTCGCAGCCAGGGCGTGAAGGTGATGTCCTCCTGGGCGTACAGCCCCAGGCTCCCCTCGCGCACCGTCGCGTCCACCACCGTCGCCAGGCGCTCCCGCGCGCGGTCCTCGTAGAGGCTGTTGGCGATTGCGTCCGTTCGAAGCTGCGTGCCCAGCGTGGTTTCGAAGGCCAGGCCTCGCCACTCGCGCCGGAAGCGATAGCTGGCATGGAGCCCCGCGATCGTTCGCGCGTCGTGCTGCTCGATCATGTCCCCGTTGTCCGGATCCCGGCTGAAGAAGCTGAAGTTCGAGAAGAGGTTGAGCCGATACTGCACCGCGTAGGCCAAGACGCTCACCTCCCCGCCATCCTCCGTGAGCGCACGCCACGTGCCATAGAGGCTGTGCCGCTGAGAGTTCCCACCCTCGGTGGGATCGATGAAGCCAAAACGATCGAGCCGTCCGGCGCTCACCTCGCGCAAGGGGACCTGTCCGCTCGCGTTCCACCCGCTGCCATAGGACGTCAGCGTCACCGAGAGCCAGGAGCGCTCCGAGAGCGCCCGCGTCACCTGCGTGAACAGGCTGAAGCGCTGGAGCCGCTCGGCGTTCTCGAAGGGGCCGTTCGTGCCGTACACCTGCGCCGCAATCACGGGCTCCCAGCCCTCTACCTCCGGCGCGGCGATGAACAACCCTCGCCACGTGTCGAACGAGCCCCCGCCCAGCGTCACCTGGCTCTTCTCGAAGTCTCGCCGCGTCACCAGGTTGATCGCGCCCGCCGTGGCGAAGTCCCCAAACTGCGCGAAGTACGGGCCCTTCGCCACCTCCACCCGCTCGATCAGCTCGGGGATGATCCAGTTGAGATCCGCGTACCCCTGCCCATGTGCATGGCTCACCATGTTCACCGGCACGCCATCCACGAAGAGCGCTACGTCCGTGCCGTGATCCGCATCGAAGCCGCGCAGGAAGTACTGGTTCGCCTTGCCTCCCCCCGCATGCTGGTTCGTGTAGAGCCCCGGGACGGCCTGCAGGATGTCCACGGGACGCGGGCGGGGTCGCAGGAGGAAGTCGCGATCCCTCACGCTCGAGGACGAGGCCGCCGTGAAGGACCGCCGGGCCGTCACTGTCGTCTCAAGACGGCTCGGGTCTTCTGGCGTGGAGGGTGATGGTGCTTCAGTGGAGAGATCAGGCGGTGCTTCCTGGGACTGAGGTGAGGAGGCGGTGCCTGTACTGGGAGGAGACGGTTCCTGGGACTGTGCAGCTGCAGGGGTGACTGCGCACACGAGCGCAGCGAGCACGACCCGGCGGGCCGCGCGAAGGCGAGACATGAGAGACCTCGAGAGAAGGAAGGGAGACGGACCGCGACGCGATGCGGTTGTCCCCTACGGTCCCTGAGGCATCGCCGTCGGTCGGAGCGGTGCTACCGATGCCCACTGCGGACGCTGGGGCACCTCTGCTCCCAGCGGCACCCACCCCACCACCGGAGCCAGCACCCCCACGCCCGCCACCGCCACCGCTTGCAGGTGCTCCACCGAGCCCCACTGGTGCCTGTGCGGATGCCCCCGCGTCGGCTCCTGGGAGTGCTCATGCTCGTGGCCATGGTCGGCCACCCCAGGTGCGGCGCTGGATTCCTCCGCCCCGGAAGCGTCCCCATGGAGATGCCCGTGCCCCCGCTGCTCGGCCTTTGGGTGATCCAGCCATCCCCGCGCCGTGGCCGGGAGCGCCCGCCCGCCCGCGTGGTCCACCGCCGCGTGCAGCACCGGCGCCACCACGAGCCCGTACACCAGGACCGTCAGGCCCAGGCAGGCGAGATCGCGGCGATCGTGCTGACTCCTCAAGGCCTCACGCTCAGATGGCTCCAGCGGCTGCCCGGTTGCCTAGTCGTCTTCCTCCAGACATGCAAGGCGCTCGTTGAGGAGTCCCCAGGTGCTGGCGCCGCGCTCCTGTCCCCCTCCTGACGCGCTGCGTGCACATTCCCTGCCCGCGCGCAGTCACGGCCATTAGACTCCCCCTGTGCGTCAATCTGCCGCCCTCGTTCGCACCCATACCGAGCAGGAGCTCCCTCCCCCGCCTGCCTCCCGCGCCGAGCGCCTGCGCGCTCTCGCGTCCGAAGCCTTTGATCTCCTGGTCATCGGTGGCGGCGTCACCGGTGCTGGCGCTGCGCGCGATGCGGCCCTGCGCGGCCTGCGCGTGGCCCTCGTGGAGCGCGATGACTTCGCCAGCGGCACCTCCAGCCGCTCCTCCCGCCTCATCCACGGCGGCGTGCGCTACCTGGAGCACGGCCACCTGGGCCTCGTCTTCGAGTCCAGCATCGAGCGCATGCGCCTGCTGCGCCTGGCCCCTCACCTCGTCCGCCCGCTCGCCTTCACCTGGCCCGTCTACAAGGGCGCTCGCATCCCCCGCTGGAAGCTCAACGCGGGCCTCATGCTCTATGACGCGCTGGCCCTCTTCCGGAACGTCAAGGCCCACCGCAACCTCAATGCCCGCAAGGTGATCGCCGCAGAGCCCAGTCTGCTCTCCGAGGGACTCAAGGGCGGCGCCTGCTACTACGACGCTGCCACGGACGATGCGCGCCTCACCTTCGCCAACGCGCTCGGCGCCTCCGAGGCCGGCGCCGTCGTCCTCAACCATGCCTCCGTGAGCAGGCTCGTCATCGAGGAGGGCAAGGCCCGCGGCGCCGTCGTGGTGGACCACCTCTCCGGTCAGGAGCACACCGTCCGCGCCCGCGTCCTCGTCAACGCCACCGGCCCGTGGAGCGATGAGATCCGCAAGCTCGACTCTCAGCGAGAGGCCCCCGCCGTGCGCGGCAGCAAGGGCGTCCACATCGCCGTCCCTCGCGAGCGGCTCGGCAACCACAACGCCCTCACGCTCCTGTCCCCCGTGGACGGGCGCGTCATGTTCGTGCTCCCCGCGGACAAGCACGCCATCGTCGGCACCACGGAGACCGCCACCCGCGCCCACCCCGCCGAGGTACGCGCCAGCGAGGCCGATGTGGCCTACCTCCTTGCCTCCGCCAACGCCTTCTTCCCCCAGGCGAAGCTCGTGCGCTCCGACGTCGTCAGCGCCTGGGCTGGCATCCGCCCCCTCGTGGCCCGCGGCTACAGCCAGGGGGGAGGCGCCGGCAGCGCCAGCCGCGAGCACGTCATCGACCTCAGCCCCTCCGGCGTCATCGCCATCAGCGGCGGCAAGCTCACCACCTACCGCGTCATGGCCCGCGATGTGGTCAACGCCGTCGAGCGCCAGCTCCAAGTCCCCCTCCGGAAGTCCGGCACCGAGACGCTGCCCCTGCCCGGCGGCAACCTGCGCTCCGTTGACGCCGAGCTGGAGGTCGCGCTCCGCGAAGTGGCCCACGTGGATGTGGCCCTCCATCTCGTGCGCGCGTATGGCAGCCGGTGGCGCCAGGTGTGGGGGCTCACTCGCGAGGAGGCCTCACTCGCCCAGCCGCTCGTCGAGGGGCTGCCCTACCTGCGCGCCGAGGCGGCTCACGGCGTCTCCCACGAGTTCGTCCATACCCTGGCCGACCTGCTCATCCGTCGCCTCAAGGTCGCCTTCGAGACGCGCGATCAAGGTGCCGAGGCGGCCCGGGCTGCCGCCGAAGTCATGGCCCCGCGGCTCGGCTGGAACAGCGCGGAGACGCAGCGGCAGCTCGAGGCCTACACCCATGACGCGGGCCGCATCTTCAGTATCGACCCGGCGGACGGTTGACAGTTCGCCCGCAAACCGTTCGTCGGCGCACGCCTTCTCTATGCATGGTGGATGTGATCCCGTGTGTGCATGCCTCCTTCGCAGGCAGGCACCCGGGCGCCGTGCTTAAGTTCCGTGGGGAACGCGGCTGCCCGTCCGCCCGTTCACCCCGGCTGGCACGGAGCTGGCAGTGGTCCCACCCCTGAGGGGCAAAGAGGTGCGTATGAAGCGTTGGGTCTGGCTGGGCCTCGTTGGTCTTCTCGCCGCTTGCAAGAACGAGGAGGAACCGGAACCGCTCCCTCCTCCCGTGACGAACCCTCTGGACTGCACCACCACGACGGAGGAGGGGATGCCCGCCGAGCGTCTCTCTGCCCTGTCCGAGGAGCCCGAGGCGCAGGATGGCCGGCAGTCCTTCCTCATCCGCTATCGCCGGACGGTGTCCTCCCTGGCCGCGAGGGCCGCCGAGGACTCCGTGAAGCGCGCGGGTGGTCAGGTGACGGCGAGCTGGGCCGGTCTGGGCGCCGTGGCGGCCCGGCTGACGCCTGAGCAGCGCGCGGTCCTGGCCCAGGATCCGGACGTGCTCACCCTGGAGCGGGATCGGACGGTGCGCGCCTTCGAGCGACAGGCGCTGGCCACCTCCGGCTCCGTGGGCGAGTACACCGAGGGGCTGAAGCTGGTGCAGGCCCCCCTGGTGTGGGACGCCAACAACGACGGAGTGCTCGACGCCACCGCGCCCAACGGCACGGGCATCAAGGTCTGTGTCGTCGACAGCGGCTGGGACAACCGGCACCCGGAGCTGCAGGCGGCCTACGTGGCCGGCAAGGACTTCGTCGACGACGATGACGAGCCGCTGGACTTCGAGACGAACACCGGGAAGTGGGGCGGCGGCCACGGCACGCACACGGCGGCCACCGTCGTCGCGCAGCTGGGCTCGCATGGCACCGTGAACCCGGGCGAGGAGCCCAACGGCGTCGTCGGCGTGGCGCCCGGCGTCGGGTTGCTCGTGGCGCGCGTGCTCAACACCCGCGGCAACGGCAGCACCGCGGACATCATCTCCGCGATCGAGTGGTGCCAGCAGCAGGGCGCCAAGGTCATCTCCCTGTCGCTGGGCGCTCCGGAGCCCAGCGCCACCGAGGAGGCGGCGTTCAAGGCCGCTGTCCTGGCCGGGCTGCTCCCCATCGCGGCCACGGGCAACAGTGGCACGGGAGACCCGGCCACCGAGCCAGGCGTGGCCTACCCTGCCGCCTATGACGGCGTGCTCGCCGTGGGCGCGGTGAACTTCAAGAGCGAACACCCCGCCTTCTCGCAGGTGGGTCCGCAGGTCGCCCTGGTGGCCCCCGGCGTGGACGTGCTGTCGGCGATGATCGTCGGCGCCGAGTCCTTCTCCCAGGTGGAGGTGGACGGCAGGACGTTCGAGTCCCGCTCGCTCGCGTTCGCTCCCCTGGGTGAGTACACCGGCAAGCTGCTCACGTGCGGCATCGGCAACTCGAAGAGCGCCTGCGGCGATGAGGCCACGTGCGATGGCTTCGTCGCGTATGTGGATCGCGGCGGGCTGGATGGGGAGGGCAACGGCCTCACCTTCGCGAAGAAGGTCACCTTCATGCGCCGGGCCGGCGCCAAGGCCGTCCTCGTCGGCAACAACGATCCAGGAGACGGCATCGGCAACTTCACCCTGGGCACCGAGGACACCTGGCTGCCGACCGCCTCCGTCTCTCATGCGGACGGCTCGGCCCTCAAGGGGCTCAAGGGCAAGGCCGCGAAGGTGAAGCTGGTGGGTGTGGACTACTCGCGGTTGACGGGTACCTCCATGGCCACGCCGCATGTGAGCGGTGTGGCCGCGCTGCTGTGGAGCGCACGCCCCACGCTCACTGCGCTGCAGGTGCGCGCGCTGCTCCAGGACTCCGCTCAGGATCTGGGGACCTCGGGCCGGGACAACGCCTTCGGCTTCGGGCTGGTGCAGGCCAAGGCGGCCCTGGACCTGCTCCAGACGCGCCACCCCTGAGGTGTCGCAACACCTGACGGGGTGAGGGGAAGTCATACCCTCACCCCGTTGTGCCCCAGGCTCCCGGTTGAACGGTGGATGAGAGACAGCGCTCTCCCGCACCGTTTGTCGGCTCACGTCACGCCCGTGCCGTTGTGCGCGGCCCTACAGAGGCCCGCCCCTGCCACGTGCCGCCCTGCGCTCACCGTACATAAGACTGGGTGGGAACGCGGATGCCCGTCCTCCGCACACCCCGGCTGGCACTCGTCCGGCTGCGGTACCACCCGAGCGAGGGCGAAAGTGAGCGCGTATGAAGCGGTGGGTCTGGCTGGGACTCCTGGGGTGCGCAGCGGCCTGCAACGACGCCCATGAGCCGTACCCCCCAGCCTCCGCGAGGGACTCAGACTGCGCGAGCGCGAGCGGGCAAGCGCTGCCGCCGGAGGAGCGCTCCTGGGAGGCCGTGGGCAGGGACGCCGAGGCGCCCGTGAGCACAGCGGATGGCCGTGAGCCCTTCCTCGTCCGCTACCGTCGTGCGGTGCCCACCGCGCTCGCCGCGAGGACCGCCACGGATGCGGTGACGCGCGCGGGCGGCCAGGTCACTGTGCGCTGGAGTCATCTGGACGCCGTGGCCGCACGGCTCACGCCCGAGCAGCGCATGGCGCTGGACCAGGATCCCGACGTCCTCTCCATCGAGCGGGACGGGCGGGTCCACGCCTTCGCGCGGCAGGCGCTGGCCGTCACCGGCTCCGTGGGCGAGTACACCGAGGGGCTGCAGCAGGTGCAGGCTCCCCGGGTGTGGGATGCCGACAACGACGGGGTGCTCGACGCCGCGGCCCCCAATGGTTCAGGCATCAAGGTGTGCGTCATCGACAGCGGCTGGGACCACCGGCATCCGGAGCTGCAGGCGGCCTACGCGGGTGGCAAGGACTTCGTCGACGGTGATGACGAGCCGCTGGACTTCGACAGGCACATCGGGAAGTGGGGCAGTGGCCATGGCACGCACACGGCTGCGACCATTGCCGCTCAGCTGGGTGCGCACGGTACCGTGGAGCCCGGCGAAGAGCCGAACGGTGTGGTTGGTGTGGCGCCTGGCGTGGAGCTGCTCGTGGCGCGCGTGCTCAACCTGCGAGGCCAGGGCAATGACTCGGCCATCATCTCCGCATTGGCATGGTGCCAGCAGCAGGGGGCCCGCATCGCGTCGCTCTCGCTGGGCACCCCGAATCGCAGCGCCTTGGTGAAGGAGGCCGTCACGCACGCCGTTGACGCGGGGATGCTCGTGATCGCCGCCAGCGGCAACAGTGGCACGGGCGATTCGGCGACCGAGCCTCACATCTCCTACCCTGCCGCGTTTGACGGCGTCGTGGCCGTGGGTGCGGTGAGCTTCAACGGCGAGCGGCCTTCCTTCTCGCAGGTGGGCCCGCAGCTGTCCCTGGTAGCGCCGGGCGTGGGCGTCCTGTCCGCGACGGTCTTGCAAGGAGCGTCTTACTCGCAGGTAGCGGTGGACGGGAGGACGATCGAGTCTCACTCGGTCGCGTTCGCCCCCGTGGGCCAGTACAGCGGGAAGGTGCTCGTGTGTGGCCTGGGGGACTCGCTCGATGCTTGTGGCAGAGAGGCCACCTGCGACGGCTTCGTTGCGTATGTAGACCATGGCGGGCTGGATGAGACGGGCTACCGCCTCAGCTCCGCCAGGAAGGTCACCAACCTGCGCCGGGCTGGCGCCAGGGCCGTCATCATCGGCAACGATGACCCGAGCCAAGGCACGGGAGCCTTCGGGCTCCATGGCGAGGGGACATGGGTGCCTGCTGCCTCCGTGTCCCACGTCAGCGGCTCCACCATCAAGGGGCTCGAGGGCAGGGAGGCCACGGTCCATATCATCGGCGTGGACTACGAGCGCCTGGAGGGGACCTCGATGGCCGCGCCGCATGTGAGTGGCGTGGCCGCCCTGCTCTGGAGCGCGCGCCCCACGCTCACCGCGGCGCAAGTGCGCCAGCTCCTGGAGGACTCTGCCCAGGACCTGGGACTTGCGGGACGTGACAACACGTTCGGCTTCGGGCTGGTGCAGGCCAAGAGGGCCTTGGACCTGCTCCAGACGCGCTACCCCAGGCCCTGAGGCTCAGTGCTGGAGCGCCTCAGCGCTGGAGCGCTTCATCAATGGCCTGGGTGAAGGTGTTCAGCGGCTGCACGCCCATGATGGGCTTGCCGTTGATGAAGAAGGTGGGCGTGCCTCTGATACCGCGTCGCTGGGCCTCCGCCACCTCCGTGTCCACGTAGTTGCTCCAGGTGCTCGAGTCGAGCGCGCGGCGGAAGCGCTCCACGTCCAGGTTCAGCTGGCCGGCCACCGCCTCCAGCGAGGCGCGGTCCAGCGCGCTCTGGTTGGAGAAGAGCGCGTCGTGGAACTCCCAGAAGCGGCCCTGCTCGTGCGCGGCCATGGAGGCGGCTGCCGCCAGGCGCGCGTTCCCGTGCATGGGCAGCGGCTGCTGGCGGAAGACGAGCCGCACCTGATCTCCATACTTGTCACGCAGCTGCTTGAGGGTGGCCGCTCCCCGCGCGCAGAACGGGCACTGGAAGTCCGACCACACCTCGACCGTCACCTTCGCGTCCGAGGGCCCCAGAGAGGGGGCCTCCGCGCGGGGAGTCGCGGGGATGAGGGTGCTGTCGTCCTGCTTGTGCGGACAGTTCTTGTTGCACTCCTCGGTGGGGTGGGACGGAGAGGGCGCGCTGGCAACCGCAAGCGCAGACACACCCAGCAGCACGGCGACAGCCGCGCCGGCGGACAGGAACACCTTCATGACGGACCTCTTGGTGGAGTGGAAGACGGCGCTCCAGGGACGGAGCGGGCGGCGCGGCTTCGTGCTCGCCGCGCACCCAGGAGTGTCACCAGCCGCGCGTGGGTTTCAGCGCTGCTTCAGTAAGAGGGCAGCGCGGGCGAGGCGATGAGGCACGCGTGGTAGCGATCCTCCAGCGCCGCCACCGCCTCGCCGCTCGAGTCCACGCAAGCCTGCAGCAGTCCCGAGGCGAGCACTTCCTGGCTCCACAGCTCCTCGGTGGAGCTCACGGGGCGCACCTGCACCACGCTGAAGAAGAGGAAGGCCACGGCGGCCGCGGCTCCCATCGCCATCATCCCTCGGTGAGACCACTGGCCCCGGCGCGGAGCAGGCCGCTCCGAGCGGTGCGGCACAGCCACCGGAGTGGGCGCGGAGCGGACCGGAGCCTTCGCCTCGGTCAGCCGAGCCTCCAGGGCCTCGAAGCTCAGGGCCGGGCGCGCGGGCATGCGGCGGGCGCGCTGGTTCATCCACCCTCGCTCCAGCTTCAGCCAGGCCAGCGCGTGGGTGCATGCGGAACACCCCTCGGCGTGGGCGCGCACCCGCTCCGCGTCCGCCGGGGACAGCTCTCCGGCCAGCAGCGCGTCCAGCTCCTGCTCGCGGCAAGCGTAGCTCATGGGCGTCCTCCGACGTGGGCGGCCAGCCGCTCGCGGAGCTGCAACCGCGCGCGGTGGATCTCGTTCTTCACCTTGGGCAGTGACCAACCCATGACCTGGGCGATCTCCTCGTAGGGCAGGCCGTGATCGATGCGCAGCAGCAGCGCCGAGCGCCGCTCCTCGCG
>NZ_DASPHO010000415.1:0-6473 GCF_035629615.1 Hyalangium sp.
CCAGCTGACAGCGTCCCTGAGTGAGGGGCGACCCACCCTTGTGCATGTCGCGAAGCGCCTGCACATGAGCGAGCGCACCCTTCAGCGGCGTCTGCTCGATGAGGGCCTCTCCTTCCAGGAGCTGCTCGACGGGCAAGACGAGTGCCTCGGACCCAGGCCATGGCCCGAGCGGTGGTGAGCGGGCTGTTTGACGTGCCTGAGAACACCTTCCCCGAACTCACGTTCCAGGCTTAAATGGACAGGACGGGAACGGCCGCACTGGCGCTCCTCTCTGACTCCCTGAGGTCTCCATCTTGCGTACGCTGCTGCGTCTCCTGTCCCTGTTTCTCGCGCTGGCCCTTCCCACCGTCGCTCGAGCCCAGCAGAAGCTCGAGGTGGGCTACATCCCGGTGCTCGGCATCTCACAGCTCTTCGTGATCGTGGGCGAGGGGTGGGACAAGGAGGCGGGCCTCGAGCTGAAGCTCATCCGCTTCGACTCCGGGCCGGTGATGATCCAGGCCCTGTCCGGCAAGCAGTTGGACGCCTACTACGGCGGGATTGGCCCGGTGATCGTGGCGCGCGGAAGCGACATCGATGCCCGCGTGATTGCCAACACCGCCATCGAGGAGATGACGGTGGTGGCCACCGGCCCCTTCGCCAAGACCCTCGAGGAGAACAAGAGCGTCACCGCCGCCATCGCGGCCTTCACGAAGGCGGAGGGCCGCAAGCCCAAGTTCTCCACCCAGCCGCTGGGGTCCGTGCCCGACACCACCCTGCGCTACTGGCTCCAGAAGGTCTCCAGCGTGGAGCTCGCCACGGTCGACATCGTCGGCATGGGAATCGACAAGACGCAGCAGGCGGTGCTTGCGGGCGCGGTGGACGCCGCCACCATCCGCGAGCCGGCGCTGACGCTGGTGCGTGAGAAGGATCCGCAGATCAAGCTCGTGGCGCTCGGCGGCCAGATGTTCCCCAAGCAGCCCGGCTCGGTGGTGGCCGTGACGGGCGAGGCGCTGAAGGCCAAGGGAGCGGCCCTGGCCAAGCTGGTGGCCCTGCATGTGCGGGCCACCGAGCTCATCAAGAAAGAGCCGGAGCGCGCCGCCAAGCACGCCCACCACTACCTCGGGCGTGGCCTCACCGACGTGGCCACGATCCGCCGCGCACTCACCTCCCCCTCCAGCCAGTTCGCCGCGGATCCGCATGAGATCGTCGAATCCACGCGGATCATGCAGGACTTCCAGATCTCCATGGGCGTGCTGAAGAAGCCCGTGCCCATGGAGCAGCTCTTCGACTTCTCCCTGTGGTCCGGAGTGAAGAGCGGTAAATGACCGTGCCCTCAGTGGCCGAGCGCTCGTGGCCCGCGAGGGTCGCTGTGGTCTTCATGGCCCGGCCCCTCCAGAGTCTGGGGGGGCTGGTGCTCTTCTTCGCGCTGTGGGAGCTCGCGTCCCGCACGGGCCTGATCAGGCGCACCGTCTTCCCACCGCCCAGCGCGGTCCCCGAGGCGTTCTGGGGCGAGTTCACGGAGGGCATCTGGCTGGAGACAGTCCAGGCCAGCCTCGGTCACTACGCGCTCGGGCTCCTCGCCGGTTCGCTCCTGGGGTGCCTGGCCGGCAGCCTCGCCGGGCTGATGCCCCGGCTGGAGACAGCGCAGGCCTGGGTGATACGGGTGCTGCGCCCGATCCCTGGCATCGCCTGGATCCCGTTCGCCATCCTCTGGTTCGGGGTGAGCGAGTCGGCGGCGGTCTTCATCATCGGGATCGCCGTCTTCTGGATCAACTACTTCGCCGCGCTCGGCGCCGTGCAGGCGGTCGACAAGGATCTGATCGAGGTGGCGCTCGCCTTCGGCCACCGCTCGCTCGGCGCCCGGCTCTTCAAGGTCCTGCTGCCCGCGGCTACGCCCGGGATCCTCGCCGGAGTGCGCACGGGGATCGGCCAGGCGTGGACGTCGGTGCTCGCGGCCGAGCTGTTCGGCATCGATGGGATTGGGCAGCGCATGATGCAGGCCTCAGGGCTGCTGAACGGCCAGATCGTCCTGGTCTACATGCTCACCCTGGCGGCGCTCTACGGAACCATCGACATGCTCTTCGTGGCCTTCCATGACTGGGTGCTCCGTTGGCGACGCTAGCGGCAATCCGGCAGCTCTCGCTCTCCTATGGTGGCGCGGCGGGCACTCCGGTCCTCGAGAACCTGACGCTGGACATCGCGCCAGGCGAGTTCGTGGTCGTGGTGGGCTCGTCCGGAGTCGGCAAGTCGACCCTGCTGCGCGTGCTGGCCGGGCTGGCCCAGCCGACGAGCGGCGAAGTCAAGCTCGACCTGCCCGTGGACCGCGCGCGACTGCCCGTGGCGCTGGTCTTCCAAGAGGCGCGCCTCCTGCCTTGGCGAACCGTGCGAGGCAATGTCGCCTTCGGGCTCGAGGCCCTGGAGCTCTCACGCGAGGAGCGGCAGCGCCGCATCGAGGAGGCGCTGGCGCTGGTCAGGCTCAGCGAGTTCACGAAGCGGTGGCCCTGGCAGCTCTCGGGCGGCCAGCGTCAGCGCGTGGGGCTGGCCCGTGCGTTGGCGGTAAAGCCCTCGCTGTTGCTGATGGACGAGCCGTTCGCCGCGCTGGATGCGATCACACGCGCCACGCTGCAGGATGAGCTGATCCGCGTGTGGCGGGAGACAGGGGTGTCGATCCTGTTCGTGACCCACGACATCCAAGAGGCGCTCTACCTCGCCGGCCGGGTCGTGGTCCTGAACGGCAAGCCGGCGCGCGTGACTCGGGATGTGCGGATCAACAGCCCCTGGCCGCGCAACCGCGCCGAGGTGGCCAGCTCACCCGAGGCGGCCTCGATCCGGACAGGCCTGGCAGAGCAGCTGGCGGATGGGGCCGGGATCTGACGCCACGCAGCGCGCGGCATCAGATCCCTCTCTACAGGCTCCCGGAGAGCCGCCCCCTCACTCGTGGATCTGGATGGCGCCAGCGGAGGCCGTGTTGTTGCTCACGATGAGATCCCCCCAGTCTGCGTTGACCACGGCTCCCAGGTACCAGAGGCCGTTGTGCGGGACCTGCGCGCTGACCTGTCCTGGCAGCGTGCTGCACTGCCCCGGCATGATGACATCCGTGGGGAAGAACCCCAGGAGCACGTCATTGTCCTCCGGACGCTCATAGGGGCCGTAGTGAATGTCGGTGTCCTCGGACAGCACCAGGTACACACGGGCCCTCGCCCCATTGGTGCCCTGGTTGCACACCGTCACCTCGGCCGTGAACGGAGCTCCAGACGTGGCGGAGGCGGGGCCACTCATCGACGGGATGAAGAGGTCCGCCGCGCGGCCAATGCCAATGAGGCCCCCCACTCGCGCGTTGTTGCTCACCACCAGCTCCGGCTGCGAGTACCCAGGGTTGGCGATCGCGCCCAGGTAGAAGACGCCATCCCCTGCGTCATAGACCACGCGGGTCTGCACCTGCCGCGTCGTACACTGGCCCGGCTCCAGCAGTCCCGTGGCGAAGGTGCTCAGCAGAACGTCATGGGCAGGAGGCAGGCTGGCGGAGGCGAAGGCCAGGGTGGTGTCCCTGGAGAGCACCACCTGCACGTCCGTGTCACCGCCCAGCGTCCCCTGGTTGCACACCGTGACCGCCACCGTGAACTGCTGCCAGGGCTCGGCGCTGGGAGGAGCGCTCACCGACTGGACGATGAAGTCGGGCTGGTGGCCAATGCCCACCGGCGCGCTGGCCTGTGAGTTGTTGGCCTCGAGGAGCTCCGGCGTGGAGCTGCCCGGGTCCGCCACCGCTCCCAGGTACCAGGCCCCCTCATGGGGGACCTGCGCGCTGGCCTGCACCTGCTGCGTCGCACACTGGCCCGGCTCCAGCACGCCCGTGGAGAAGGCCGTCAGCGGCAGGTCCGGATCCGGGACAGCGCTCCCCGAAGAGAAGCGGATGGTGGTGTCCCGCGAGGCCACCAGCTGCACGTCGGTGCTGCCGCCCACGGTGCCCTGGTTGCACACGGTCACCTCGGCCCTGAGCGGTGCCCCGGACAGGAGGCTGGCAGGCCCGCTCACCGTCTGGACGATGAAGTCGGGCCTCTGGCCAATGCCCACTGGAGCGCTGACGCGCGTGTTGTTGGTCTCGAGGAACTCCGGCGTGGAGCTGCTCGGATCCGCCACCGCGCCCAGGTACCAGGCTCCCTCGTGTGGAGGCAGCACCTGGGTCTCCACCTGCTGCGTCATGCACCGGCCCGGCAAGAGCTCGCCCGTGGAGAAGGAGGCCAGCGGCAAGTCCTGATGCGCCGCAGTACCGTTGGACGAGAGCACCAGCTGCACCTCCGTACCACCGCTCACCGTGCCCTGGTTGCACACCTTGACCGAAGCCGTGAACGGCTGCCCGGGCAGGGCGCTGACCGGACCGCTCACCGCCTGGATGACAAAGTCGGGCTGAGTGCCAATGGCGACGGTGTCACCGAACCGCACGTCATGGAGGTTTTCAGGGACGTACTCGTGGAAGACAGCGGCGCCCAGGTACCAGAGTCCTTCCGGAGCGGAGGCGGCCGGGAACAAGAACCCAGAGTGGCATTCTCCCGCCGACAGACCTGAGAGGTACACCGGGGCTAGGACCGTATCCGACGGGAAGAACTCCCGGTCGCGGGACAGGACGATGGCCGCCTGGGGTGTGCCGTACGCTGTCCCCTGGTTGCACACCGTGAGATCCACGCGGAGCTGCCCTCCTGCTACGACGCTGCGCTGGTGGCTCAGCGCCTGGACGACGAAGCGAGCCTGATAGCCAATGAAGACCGACTGGCTGACCCGCGTGTTGTTGGTCTCGAGGAGCTCCAGCGTGGTGTTGGCCGGATCCGCCACGAGGCCCAGGTACCAGGAACCCTCGAGCTGAGACGGAGCCACGGCCTGCGCCTGTCGCGTCACGCACTGCCCTGGCGCCAGCAGCCCCGTGGAGACGGAGGTCAGCAGCAGATCCTGCGGCGAAGAACCGTTGGAGGAGGCACTCACGGTGGTGTCCGCCGAGAGCAGCAGCTGCACGTCCGTGCCGCCGCTCTGCGTGCCCTGGTTGCACAGGGTGAACTCGGCCGAGAGCATCCCTCCGGGCCGGACGCCACGCGGGCTATCCAGCGCCTGAAGGACGAAGTCGGGCCCAGAGCCGATCCCCATGGGCTCACTGGCGAGGGTGTTGTTGTTCTCGAAGAGCTCCGGCACGGCCTTGGCCGGGTCGGCCACCGCGCCCAGGTACCAGGCGCCCTCGAGCGAAGGCTGCACGCTGGCCTGCACCTGCTGCGTCGCGCACTGGCCCGGCTCCAACCTCCCCGCCGAGAAGGAGGCCAGGGGCTGATCCTGATCGTCGGACGGGGCCTCGCCGGAGAAGCGGATGGAGGTGTCCTCCGAGAGCAGAACCACCACGTCCGCGCTCCCTCCCGAGGTGCCCTGGTTGCACACCGTCACCTCGGCCGTGAACAGCGCTCCCGGAAGGACGCTGGGCGGGCCGCTCACCGCCTGGATGATGAAGTCGGCCTTGGAGCCAATCCCCACGGGCTTGCTGGCGCGCGTGTTGTTGTCCTCGAAGAACTCCGGCACGGCGTTGGCCGAGTCGGCCACGGCGCCCAGGTACCAGGTGCCCAGGCGCGAAGGCTGGAGGCTGAGCTCCACCTCCTGTGTCTGGCACTCCCCTGGTGACAAAGGCCCCGCGGAGAAGGAGGCCAGCGGCAGATCCTGCTCGCCGGGAGGGAGCTCCGGGGAGAAGCGGATGGTGGCGTCCCCCGAGAGCACCAGCTGCACGTCCGTGCTGCCGCTCTCCGTGCCCTGGTTGCACACCCTCACCGAGGCCGTGAACGGCGCTCCCGGCACGACGCCTGGAGGAGCGCTCACCGACTGGATGAGGAAGTCCGGCGCGTAGCCCACGCGGACGACGGCGCCGGTGCGGGCGTTGTTCTCCGTGGAGAACTCCGGCTCGGAGATCGTGTGGGCGATGGCGCCCAGATACCAGTCGCCCTCGGCCACGTAGAGCGACGAAGGCCGCCGAGCCGAAGTGCACTGCCCAGGCCCCAGCATGCCCAAGGACGCCCAACCCACCTGCGTGTCGAGGATGGAGATCGCCTTATCCTGAGACAGGTAGAACTCCGCGTAGGCATTGGCTCCCGTCGTGCCCTGGTTGCACACCGTGACGGTGACCTCCAAGGACCCACCCTCGGGCGCGGCGCTGTTCGGGGCACTCACCGCCTGGACGATGAGGTCCGCCTGGCTGCCAATGCCGAGGAGCTGGCTGGCGCGCGTGTTGTTGGTCTCGATCAGCTCGGGCACGGCGTTGGCCGGGTCCGCCACGGCCCCCAGGTACCAGACACCTTCCTGAGGGACCTGCGCGGTCGCTTCGAGCTGCTGCGTCATGCACTGCCCGGGCTCCAGCGACCCCGAGAAGAAGGCGGCCACCGCCAGGTCCTGCTCCGAAGGGGTCCCATCGGGGGAGTAGTGAATGGTGGTGTTCTGGGAGAGCACCAGCTGCACGTCCGTGCCACTGCTCA
>NZ_DASPHO010000416.1:0-7737 GCF_035629615.1 Hyalangium sp.
TCACATGGGAGTTCCGGAGCCCCAGAGGGGACATGCTGGATCCTCCCTCTGAGGCATCGGAACTCTTCAGGTCATCCGTTTCGGCCCTTCCGCGCGTTTGGTGCTAGTGCAAGGAGCAGCAGAGGCAGATGAACTTCCGCCGGAATACCTACCGCGAGCCCGTCATGACCGTGAGAGAGTGGATACTTCCAGTGCTCATTGCCCTCTCAGGCTGTGCCCGTACGACCGGGCCCTTACCAACGCCTGCGGGGAATGACCTGTCGATCATCTTCCCGGTCTCCACTGGGCAGGGCCTTGTCACGGTGGAGGAGCGGGGGAAGACGTATCAGATGGATGGCGAGGTGCTGCGCGCCCTGAGGATTGTCGAACAGGACCTCTTTGCTCCGGGGGACTCCGAGCGGCCGTGTTGGGCCAGGCCGGAGGCGCACACGTACCGGTTCACCCGCCAGGGGAACATCATCTTTGTCTATGTCGAAGAAGATCTCGCCTATTGCCACCGTCAGGTTCCGGCGATGGATTCGGGCGCGAAGTACGCGATCAGCGTGGACGGCCGCATCCTCCGGCGTGTCGTTGGCTCCGAGCCCGACCATGGCGTCTGGCGCCTGAAGACGCCCGAGGGAGAGACGGTGATCGTCATCACGGAGCCGGGAGTCGTTCCTGGCCCGAAGGCCCTGGAGACGCCTGACAGCGGGATTGTGAAGATCGTGACCGAGCCGGTGGACATGCCGGGAGTGGTGATCTTCGAGCGGCCCGAGGGCGCGGGTGAGGCCCAGGAAGCGGAGCCTGGAGTCATTCCCGGGCTGACGATGTTGCCGGGGGATGCCGGGGTCCGGTGGGAGTACCGGGACGGAGGACTGATGTCCGTGCCCCAGGCCCCCCCGCTCCGGCCCTTTGCTGGCGGGGATGGGGGCATACCCAGGTGAGGCGTCCAGCCCCAGCTCCGCCCTCACGCAGACGGGCATGGCGGACTCCTTGTCGCCGAGTGTGGGCAGACTGACTCCTGGAAGCGACATCAAACCACATTAACCCATCGGTCGAATTGACTGCCCGGAGCAACTCCATACTGGCCCAAATGGATAATCCTGCTGAACTCTCTGGAGAGAACGTCTCCAGCGCAAAGGCAGGTAGGCCACCATGACCGTAACGAGATCGACAGGAACTTCCTACACCCCGGCGCTCTCGAAGCCGGAAGCCAAGCCTGCGCTGCCCCAGCGTCAGACCGAGCTTCCCAAGGCTGCCCCCCTGCAGGTGGCGGATGGATTCGATCAGACGCCGGCTCGGCGATTGGACCTGGGAGCCACCTTCAGCACCGCGCCTCTGGCCGCTCAGAGTCTAGCTTCTCAAGAGAATGTTTCCCTGGCTCCTGCCGGTGGCGGCACGGCCATTCCTCCCGCAACCGGCGTCGATGAGTCCTTCTACGCGGGGATCCCTCCGGAGAGCCCGGAGCAGGCGGTGGAGTGGCTGTCCGATCTGAACAACCCCCGCTACCAGAGCATTGATGGTCAGCAGCTCCGCTCCCAGGACCTGGCATGGCTTGCGGCCAATGACCCGGAGATGCTCCCCGAGGTCTTCAACGCGCTCGGTCCCCAGGAGACCTCTCAGCTGATCGCCGACACGGTGAACGGGACCTTCAACGACAACTCCCAGTTCTTCCCCGACGACGCGGCGCTGCAGAGCACCTTCAACTCGATCGCCACGGCCCTGGGCACGATGCCTGCGGACTTCCAGACCCAGGTGGGCACGCAGCTGGCGAGCGAGGGCAACACCGACGCCTCGCTCCTGTTGCGGCATGGGGGCCCCGAGCTGGATGCAGCCCGGCGCGGCTACCTCGACACAGCCCGGGAGCAGGCGAAGACCGATCCGCTCATGGCGCGCGCCGTCGGCAACGTCATGGCAGGGAGCCAGGCGCTGGTCGACGAGTACGTGCAGTCCTGGGGCGACGACTTCCTCACCATCCTCGACAAGGGCCTGGGCGACATCCAGCCCCACAGCCGGGACTCGTTCCACAGCGGCTTCCCCTCCATGCAGCATGACGGCCTGGAGCAGGTCGTCGGGATGATGGCGAACTACAGCGGCCCCGATGCCGAGCTGCACAAGGCGCAGGTGTTCGGCACCGCGGCCAACACCCTGGACGAGCAGGGCAACGACAACGAGAGCCTGCGGAACGGCCTGGATCAGCTCTTCCTCTCGGACAGCCGCAGCATCGTCGAGTGGCTCTCGGATGGTACCCGGCCAGACGATGTCGGCCTGCCTGCGGCGCAGAGGAGGGAAAACCCGGCGATGGACCCGAAGGGCGAGGCGCTCTCCCTCTACTTCCAGGAGTCTGTCTTCGAGAACCCCGACCCCAACGGCGCCGTGGTCAATGAGGTCAACACGCTGGTGGGTGAGCTGAAGGGCGAGCTGCTCGGTGCGTCCACCGAGACCGAGCGCAACCGCGTGGGCGGCTTCCTGGGCTACCTGATCGGCACTGCCGCGCTTGGCTACGAGGGCGCCCATGAGGCGAATCAGGACTCGCAGGAGGCTCGCGCCGCGCTGGTCAACATGATCTTCAAGCCTCTCGAGGGTAAGGCCAAAGGAGCGGCGACGGCCGCCGGTGGCCCTGCGGCTGGGCTGTTGGCCGGGGAGATCGTCGGCGCCGGGACGGATGCACTGGTCGACTTCCTCAACAGCGGCCTCCGGGACGAGCAGAACAGGATGGGGACGCTCTTCTCCGACGTCCTCACCAGCGTGTTCTCCGGCATCCCGGTCGAGTATCAGTCTGCGGTCAACGGGATGCTGGGCCGGATCCTGGGCCTGGACGACCTCCCCTGACGTGAGAGGCCTGCTCCGCCGCGAGCACCTCCGTGCCGACCAGCTCCTGGGGCACTCGAATCCCCTCCTCCAGGCGCTGGCGCACGGCGGGCCGCAGATCGCCGGGCAGCCACTCAAGCACATCCTCCACAGCCATGGGCGAGCCTACCGGCAACGCCGCGGTGTCAGCACGCTCCAACAACCGTGAGTACCACCGCCTGTCCGGAAGGATCCGCAGGCCGTGCCGCTCCGCGAACTGCTCCGCGCGGAGCGGAATCTCAAGCCCCTCGCGATCCAGATCGCCGAAGTAGAGCACATACGGTGCTCCCCACTCCCGACAGCGCTCGGCCAGGAACTCCACCGCCTGTCGTCCAAACGCCCCCCCCGCGCCATAGGCGACGGCGGCGTACTCGCCCTCGTGGGCATTCCAGCGGCAGAAAGACCACCACGTGTGGTGGTTCTCCACCACCAGCACAGGCCGCCCCGCGCTGCCTGCCGGGCCTTGCTCCAGTGCCAGCGGCGGCGCCATCGAGAAGCACCGGAGCACCTCGAGCGTCAGCCGGCCCTCTCCGAACAGCGGCGTGCGAACGAGCCGATCCAGGCCCTTCTCGTCCCCCAGGAGCTGGACCGAGCGCTCCCGCATCGGCACCCGCGGGCGGCTCCGGCCTCCCGAGGCGAGAAACCTCTGGATCGCAAGCAGCGCGTCCGCGTGCTCCACTCTCGGAAGGTCCAGGACAAACGCGAGCTCAGGGGCCCACGGCACTGCCTTCACATCGAAGGCCGGGCCCGGCTCCGCTGGCCGTGGGAGGAGAATCCACTCCGGAAAGGCAGGCCGCGCGCTGCGGTCCCAGCTGGCGCCAGCCTCGGCCGGCAGCGTCAACTGGCCCGCCGCAGCGAGAGCACTCAGCCGCGCGACCAGCTGCTCACGCGCGTCGCCAGCAGCGGCCTCCACGGGGTGGGCGCGCTGAAAGGCCCGCCAGACCTCCGCACGCTCGAGCCGGCGCCGTCCCCGGGCCGCCTCGACCAGCGCCTCCAGCAGGCTCACGTGGCCACCACACGGATCCCCTCGAGGCCTGACTCCACGGTGACATGCAAGTCACCGCTCGCGCGCCCTCGGTGGTTGTTCCGCAGCCGGACCGTGTTGGGGAAGGTCGCGACAGCATCCGGGTCGTTCACGCCCGTTGTGTACACGAGCTGAACCCGCATCTGACGCGCCACGTGGCGCTGGAGCTCCAGTAGGGGCACGCTGGAGCAGGTGCCCACGGGATTGTCCAGCAGCAGCACGCCTCCGTCCGCCCGTCCGCGACGCCCTCGCTGCTGGCCGCGAAGCTGGGCCAGCGTGCAATAGAGCAGGATCGCCACCGTGAGCTGCTGGCCCCGGCTGAAGGTCTGCATCTCTGTCACGGGGAGACGCTCGCGGCGAAGGACCGCATCGGGCTTGAGCAGGGTGGCCTCGATGCGCCGACTGGCGAGCTCGCGGACCCCTGCCTCGACCAGCTCTCGCCCCCCTGGGACCTTTCCCTGCGCGACCAGACGGTCGAGCAACGGCTCGAGCCGGGCCTGACGCTCGGCCTGACCGCCAGGAACCTCTGCCCGGATGCGCAGGAACGGCTCCCCCTCCCATGCGCCAAGCCCCGCAGGAAGCCGGCTGGCACGCTCCGCGGCCTGGAGCAGCTTCACGCCGTCCATCGCGATCTTGTCGAGCTCCTGCAGGACAAGCCGTCGATCCTGATCGATCTCGGCGAGCGTGCTGCGGACGACCTCCAGGCGCTCCTCGACATCGCGGTGCAGCTCGTCCGCGACGGCCGCGAGCTCTTCGGAAGGGGACTTGAGCCGCTCCTTGACGCGACTGCGGTGCCCCTCATGCGTCGCGGAGATCGCCACCTCCCGGATCGCTTCCGCCTGGCGGGCCGCCTCCTTGCGTGCCACCTCGAGGGCATCTCCCGAGGCTCGCACGGCCCTCACCCACTCTTCGACCAGGGTGTCGACGCTCGCGGCGTCCTCTGGCAAGAGGGCTCCCGGTACCTCCGGGAGGTGTCCCAGCACATCGCGGAGCCGCTTCGAGCGATGGGTGCACCTCTCAACCTCGGTCTCGCTGTTGCGGCCTCGGCGCTCGGCCTCGGCGGCCTGCCCCTGCTGCTCCTTCAGTCTCTGGGCCGCAGCCTCCCGCTCCAGGCGACACTCCCCCGCTCGGGCTCTCGCGGCGGCGGCGGAGGCCGGGGGGGGTTCTCCGGACGGCAGATCGTCCGCCTCCCGCCGCCTGGGAGCCTCACGAAGCTGAGCCCGAGCCTGACGCTCGCGAAGCTCCGCCTGCGCGCCGGCATAGGCTGCTTGCTCCCGTGCCTTGAGCGCGACGGCGTGACGACCCTGCCCTTCTCCCAGCGCCACGGCTTCTACGGCCTGCTCGCGTCCCCCAGCGAGCCGGCGGAGCTCGGCGGTGTCTTTCGCGAGCTGCTCCATGAGCTGCTCGAGCTCCCACTGCAGCCGGTTCTCGGACACCACGTGCTGCCAACGCGCGTAGAGCTCGGACCAGGCTGCCCTCGCGGCAACGAGATCCTTCGGCTCAGCGGGCCCCTCGTCCGTGAGCTCAACGCGGTCATGCTCGGCCAGGAGCTCGGTGACTCCCCGGGTGTGGGCTGCCGCTTCGTCCCGGGCTGCAAGCCACTGCGCGTCCTCCTGATCCCGGGCACCTCGGAGGGCCGCGAGCTCGTCCTGCAGGAGGGAGCGCTTCTCGATCGCCTGCTCCTTCTCTCGGCGGCGAGGCTCCACGTGTGGCTCGAAGCGCTGGACAAACTCCCGGATGCGATCGGCGGCGCGCTCGGAGGTGACCCTGTCACGCTCGGCCACCTCCCGCTGGCGCTCCGCCTCCCGCTCCTGCTTCGCCTCCTCCTGGCTGCGGACGACAGCCGCCTCGCGCTCCGCCTGCGCGCGGCTCCGCGCCGTCAGGCGCTGCTCGAGATCCGACTCTGCAACGGCCAGCCGCCCATCCCCCCACTCCTTCCGCCATCGCTCGACTGCCTCGGCTGCGGCCCGGTAGGAGCGCTCTCGCCCCAGATGCTCCTCGTGCTCCCGGTCCCGCCGCTGGCGGCGCTCCGTGAGCTCATCCCGGAAGCGGGCGCCCGCGCGCTCGTCCCAGTGGGCGGGATGTCCTGGCAGGACAAGCCGGTCATCCGTCCCTGGCGTCCCCTCCAGGCGAGCACGTGCCACGGTAACGGGGAGACGAGGAGAGAGCGTCGCGAGCAAGGCGCGGGCCTTCTCCAGGGACTCTGCATCCGCGACCACCACGCCGTGCCAGACTGCAGGATCGCCATGAACGAGCGGCTCACGGTCCACCTCCTGGACGTTGGCGGCGAGGTACTCGGTCCCCGACCAGGACGGGAGCCCAGCGCTGCGAAGGACACTCAGCGCACGCTCGGTATCCGCACTCGGAGGGAGCCGCCCCACCCGATCGAGAAACTGAAGCGCGCGATCGTCCTCCGCGCCTTCGACAGCCGCGGCGAGAAGCTGGCGGTGGATGCGATCCGCGGCCAGGAAGAGCCGGTCGACGATCCCTGGAGCGTCGAGATCGGGGATCTCCGTCCCTTCGGACTCTCGGAGCTCGGTCCGGCCCTGCAGGCGGTCTCGCTCCGCCCGCGCGGAGTCGAGCCGGCGGGTCTCTGCCCTGATCTCCGTGTCCAGCTGCGCCACCGTCACACCCCGCGCGTTGGCCTCCTCGGTGGCGGCGAGCGCCCGGGCGCGGGCGTCATCTCTGGCGGCTCGGTGGTGCTCGGCCTCCGCTTGACGCGTCTCCGCCCGACGCTCCCACCGGGCGAGCGCCTCGGCAGCATCCTCGCGGAGCTCGACGGCTCCAGCTTGCCGCAGAGCCTCGCGCTCGGCGTCGCGCCGGGCCAGCCACTCGTCGATCTGGTGGATGCTGGCCGTGAGCAGGGCCTGCTCTCTCTCGCATGCAACCCGGCGCTCGTCACACTGCTCGCGCCGCTTCCGGGCCGCCTCGGCGCGGGCGGCCGCATCCCTTGCCCGGCCTCGCTCCGTCTCGACCGCCTCGGTGAGCCGCGCCCGGAGAGTCGCGCCCGCCCGCTGGACAGAGCGACGAAGGGGCTCCTGCTCCCGCTGCGCAGCCGCGAGCGCCTCGGACTTCGCGTTCATCCGGGCCCGCGTCTCGTGCTCGCGCTCACGAGCCACCGCCGCCTCGGCCACGGCGACCTGCTCCTCCGCTTGGGCGAGCGAGGCCCGCGCGGCTGCGTGCGCGGCCTCTGCCTCCTGAAGATCCAGCTCCAAGGCGCGCCGTTCCAGCCCATTCGCCCAGCGCGCCAGCCGGTCCGCATCATTGCTCGAGCGGCGCTCGGCTTCCTTCAAGATCTCATGCTCGGTCTTCGCGGCCGCAGCGACGGCACGGTGAAGCTCGGCTCGGGCGACGAGCGCGGTCAGGACGGCCGCGGCCTCACGCTCGGCCTTCCCCTGCTGCTCCTGAGTCGCACGAACGGCGCGGTTTGCCTCCTGCAGCGGGACCAGATGGTGCCGGGCGTCAATGAGGAAGCTCTGCTCCGCGAGCAGCTCAGGCCTTCGTGCGAGCTTGTCGCGGAACCGCTCCACGTTCGCCGAGACCTGGTCGGCTTCCACCGTCTCGAACGCAACCTCCAGGAAGAAGCGTACGAAGTCGTCGGTGGTCCGAAACCGGAACGCCTCATCCGCAGAGCCCTCGCGCGCGTTCATCTTGAGCTGATAACGGAACAGCTCCGGATCGAGGCCGATCTTCTCGAGGTGCTCGGTCCACTTCCGCGGCGTGTCATCCCAGAATACCTCCAGCTCGGGGCGGGCCTGGCGGAGCTCGTCGAGCCAGCTCCGGAACGCCTCGAAGCTCCGGACGGGCTCGGCGCCGAGCCCCTCGATGGGGATCGCCTCCACACGGAAGTCACGCTCGGAGAGAATCGAGAAGAACCGGCGCCG
>NZ_DASPHO010000417.1:0-28186 GCF_035629615.1 Hyalangium sp.
TCAGGGCAGCGCTGGGATCGATCAGGCACAGGCGATGATACCGGGCGTTGAACTCCGAGACCAGTCCTTCACCCGCTTTAGGCTGGGGTCGGGAAACCCCCAAGAGGCCCTCCAGGCACTCCGCCGCGAGTACTGGCTCCCACATGTCCAACCCTCGCTCGACAGCCTCTCGATCGAGCGCCTCGTAGAGGGCCCGGGCCACGTTGGGCTGGCCGCTGGCGGCGCAAAGTTTTGCGAGCGCCAGCCGTGCCCTGAAACGTCTGCGACTGGACGTGGCGCCCTCCACGCGCTTCTGGAGGAGCCCGATCGCCTCGGGGGCCTTGCCTGCACCCAGCAGCTTGCGGGCCTCGGTGAGCGCCTCCTCCTCCTCGTCGCCGTCCTCTGCCTCTCCCCTGCCGGTCGAGGATGCGCCCCCCGACGCGGCAGGTGGGGTCAGCTCCGAGTCCAGCCACGCCCGCGTCTCCCCGCTCGCCGCGGGTGAGCCATCTCCGAAGAGGAACTTGGGCACCGAGGGCATGCGCTTGAGCCAGGAGCCCAGCTCTCCCAGCAGCGCCTGGCGCGCGGGCCCGAAGGTGGGCCCCAGCTCCGCCAGCGCGCGGGCACTCAGGGAGTGCAGATCCACCCAGAAGCGGTACTGCATGAGGGCGGACTCGGCCTCCTCCAGCACCTCGGCCCACTTGCCATTGGCCGCCATCTTCTCGAGCTGCGTGCGCAGCGCCGGGGGCGGCGCGGGGATCGACGTCTTCCCGCTGGCGTCCGCGGGCGGCGGCTGGACCAGGTGCAGGTACAGGCCCACGCGCAGCATCCGGTAGGACTGAGGGTCGGTGGCCACCGCGCGCCGCAGGGTGCTCGCCGCATTGATCAGCGCCGTGCCCGTCTGGCGCAGGAAGTCGGAGACCCCCTCTGTGCCGGACAGCGCTGCCACGGGTGGCAGATCGCTGACGGCCGGGGCCGCCGCGGGCACCGTCACCGGAGGAATGGACGGCGGCGGAGGGACCGAGGTGGTGGGCTTGGCCTGGACCGGTGGAGGCGGCGGAGGGGGCGCAGCCTCCGCGGGCAGCGAGGCCTTGAGGCGCTGCACGCTCTCCAGCAGCGGCCGGACGGCGGGACCGTTGGCCTCGAACTTCTGCCGGGCGACCTCCGCCAGCCGCGCGGCGGCCACATCGAGCGCCTCGACGCGCTCTCGTGCGCCGCCGTCGAGCGGAGTGTCGGCCAGCGTCTGGGTGGTGCGCTCAATGAGCCAGCCCAGGGCATTGGCGCGGCCGCGCATGCGGGTCAGCTCCGGGAAGAGGCCCGGCCAGTACCGATCCATGATCTCGGAGACGAGCACCAGACCCGTGGCCAGCCCATCCAGCCCCTGCGTCTGGTAGAGGCCGAAGGCCAGATACGTGGCGATGCGCAGATCCTTGGAGACGGACTGGAGCACCTTGCCGCTGGAGTCGAGCACCATGGCCCAGTCCACGGCGCCACCCGTCACGGACTCGAGCTTGGTCATCTCGGCGACGACGGCCTCGTACTGAGGGTTCGTCTTCGCCGCGGCGCCGGCCGGAGCCGCCGCGGAGCAGGGCTCGATCCAGCTCTTGGCCTTCTCCCGCAGTTGATCGATCGAGACTGGCATGTCACCTCTCCCCCATGTTGCTGCTCAGCTCGTGAACGCCAGGATCAACGTCTCCGTCGTGGCGCTCTCGTCATCGAGCGCGCTCCGCTGCTTGGTAGTGAGCGCCTGCTTCGCGGTCTCGATGGCGTTGGTTGCCTTCGTGCGCAGCGGCCAGAGCTTCATGCTGGAGTGATCGGCCTTGGCCAGGTGAATCAGCAGGGTCGATGACGGCGGCCCGAGCGACACCAGCAGCCGTGGGCTTGGCCCGAGGTGCCAGAAGAGGGCCGGCGTCATCGCGCGCCACTGCAGCATCCGCCGCGCCAGCTCCACCCACGGGTAGGGCCCCACCGCTTCCGGAAAGGGGCAGTCCAGCGTCACGCCGGGCTTGGAGGGCTCCTTCCCGCGCTCGGCCGCGCACGCCATCATGAAGGTCCGGAAGGCGTAGTACTTCGTGAACGCCGGAGCGCCATCCCCGCTGAACAGCGCCGTCATGGCCGAGGCGGGTGCCGCCAGCACCCTGCGCCGGTAGGTCTCCGCGGCGCCGGAGTCCCCGCTGGCGTGAGCGCCCAGGGCCTCCACCCGCTTGCCCAGCTCGTCCGCGGACAGCTTCGCCGCGTCCGCCAGCAGCTGCCGCGCGCCGTCAAAGAAGGCCTGGTGCGAGCCGTACAGCGTCGCGGCGTTGCCCGAGATCGGCCCCAGATCCACCGGCACGAAGACGGTGAGCGGGAACTGCCGGCCCACCTTGTCGCTGCTGGGGGCCATCATCCCGAGCAGGGCCTGGCGGCCGCCGGCGGCGCTGTAGACGAAGCAGATGGGCTCAGCCGGGAGCGTGAGGTTGGCGCGCCGGACGGCCTCGTGGCCCTCCTCCAGCCACTTGTGGAACTGCGCCGAGACCGGATCCGCGGCGTTCCAGCGGATGAAGTCCCCCTGGCAGGGAGCCTTGCCCAGCAGCGCGACGCTGTTTGCTTTCACTCCGAACATCCGGCTCCCCTTCCGATCGTCCGCGGGGGCGTCACTCCGGCAGCGCGGAATGGCTGAAGCACCGCCGTCGCTGGCCCTGGGGACGTACCGAAGAAAGGCGTGGCGGTGCGCTCGGGCTTGAAGTCGATCACCACCTCCGACTTCGTCTGAGGCATCTTCCACGTCATCGTGAAGACGCGAGAGCCCTTGTCGATCTGGGCCGCGCCCTCCTCCATGAGGCGGAACAGGCCCCACTCGCCCTCGCGGATGAGCTCCTCGGGGCCGCTGCTGCGCGGGCTGCGCACCTTGATGAAGGCGCCCGAGGTCTTCCCATCCCCCGGCCAGATGAACTGCGTCCACCGCTCCGGCTCGTTCTTGTAGACCACCTCCTTGCCGTCCACCGAGAAGGTGATGGACGACAGCTGCGGCGAGGGCCGGATGCTGATGGAGAACTTCATCTGCGGCTCGGCGCCGTTGGGGGAGAACAGCGAGGTGGAGATGTCATAGGAGCGCTTGAGGTAGTTGAGCAGCACGGGCTGCAGCGAGGTGCCGCCCAGCTTCCGGATGAACTGGAACTTGTCGCCGGCCCGCCGCACGTCCTCCTTCAGCGACGTCTCGAAGTAGCCCCACATCGTGCCGCTGCCCGGCCGGTAGAACTCGCCCACGTCCGCGAGCGCCGCGTCATGGCCGTTGCGGTTGAAGGGATAGCGATTGGCCAGGTTGCGCTTGAAGGAGTCCACGATCTCGCTGCACCAGCTCTGGTTGATGGCAGTGCCCGCCTCGCGGCTGGCCAGCGAGGTGGCGGCATCCAGCGGCGGCATCAGCAGCTTGCCGAGCAGCGGCCGGATGTTGGGATCCTCCTGCCCATTGACGAGCGACTGGATCTGCACGCGGGCCGTGGCCAGCCGGGAGCCCAGCGCCTTGCCCTCCGAGGGGTTCTCCAGGAACTGGCGCAGCGCATCCCGGATGAACACCAGCTGCTCCTGGTAGAGATCCAGCTGCACGGACTCAGGCGGCGAGTCGGGCGTGGCCGGGGGCGGCGCCACGCCGAACTTCACCAGCGAGTCAAAGGCGGCCTGCACATGGGGCGGTGTGTACACGAGCTCGCCCGTGTCCTCGGCGGAGTTCGCAGCGAACTTGATGCCCGCGTTGATGCCGTCCTTGGCGTCCTTGGGGGCCCCCTTGTTGATCTTGTCCTTGAGCTTCTTGAGGAGATCGTCCCCCAGATCTTCCGTCGCGCTCTTGTTCGGCAGCTTGGTGTTGTACCCAAGCGCCTGGAACAGGCGCGCCAGCGGCGGTGGCTTGCCTCGGGTGAGCTCCTCCAGCGCCGCGAGGACTTCGGCGTTGGAGCCCGGCCGTGCCACCTCGATGCTGCCGAGGAAGGTCTGCCACTCGGTGATGTACTGCTCGAAGTAGAGCGACGAGAGCGCCCTGATGAGCCGCTCGATCTCCGCGTCGGTGGAGTCCTTGGTGGTGCGGCTCAGGACCCACAGATCCGCATTCTGCAGCGGCGACTCCAGCCTGTCCCGCACCACCTTGTCCCAGCCCCTGCGCGTGAAGGCGCCGCGCACCAGGCCCTTGGACTTGATGTTGGAGGCGGTGCCTCCCAGGATGTTGGAGAGCTTCAGATCGGCGTCGCGGCCCACGTCCGCGATGATCTGGTTGAGCAGCAGCCGCTCGAAGGGGAGCTTGCCCAGGGCGGTCCGGGTGTCGTTGATGATCTTGTCGTTGCGGTTGAAGGCCAGCGACGGCTCCTGCGCCAGCAGCTTCACGTACAGATCCAGGTGCTCGCCGAGGATGCGCTGGCGGTCCGCGCTCTCCGCGAAGCCGGAGCGGTTGGCCCAGCGGCTCACCAGGTTGGCGACGATCCACGCCCGCTCGTTCTCCCCGAGCGGCGGCTCCGCCTCCGTGCGCGGGCCCGTGAGCAGCAGGTTGAGCTTGAGCATGCTGAAGTAGCGCGCGTACTCACGCTCGTCCGGCTGCGCCTCCTCACCCTCGTGCTTCTTGGCGAAGGCCGCCAGATCCTTCATGTCCTGCGCCAGCACCGTCTCCACGAAGGTGCGCCGGACCGCGGCCCCGTAGAACTTGCGCAGCGGCTCGAAGAGCGCGCTGCCCCGGTACATGCCAAAGCGCATGCCCGTGGGTGGCCCCTCGTCCTCCCACTTGAGCAGCTCGTCGAGCCTGTCGCGCAGCACACGCAGATCCTCCACCGCGATGGAGGCCGTGGAGGTGCTCGCCTGGCTGCTCTGCTGCGCCTGGAAGAGCTTCCGGGTGTCCTGGATCATCGACCGGTTCTGGAAGAAGGCGATCGTCGGGAACAGGAGGATCAGCAGGGCCAGCACCAGCGCGCCGCCCGCATAGGCGTACTGGACTTGCTTCTGGCGCCGATCCTCGGCCGTGCTCTGCACCGCCAGATCCTGATCCGGGAAGATGACGTTGGCGAAGACGTCGCGCAGGAAGTAGCTGCGCGCCTCCACCGCGGGCTTGTTGCTGGACTCCAGCGAGCGCCGGATGCCGAAGGCGTCCGCCATCGCGTTCATCACGCGATCGATGGGGCTGCCCTCCTGCGTGCCGCTGTTGAAGTACACCCCGCGCATCACCGGCGAGTCCTGGTACACGTTCTCCGCGAAGAGCGTCTGCACCATGGCCGCGATGTTCTCCCGCAGGCCCTCGAACTGCTGCGGGAAGCGATAGATGCGCTCGCGCGTCTCCGGGTGCCGCTCCTCGCCCATCCGCTGGATGGAGCGCTGCTCCACCACCTCGGACATCTCGTCGAAGCGCTCCTTGAAGACCGCGCCCAGGTCCTCGCTCTTGTCCATCACCGGGGCGGTGAAGCCCCAGATCTGCCCCCGGTCCGACTTGGACAGATCCCCGAAGACGTCCACGAAGCCGGCCAGCAGGTCGCACTTGGTGAACATGAGGTAGACAGGGACGATCATCTTCAATCGCTCCATCACCTCGTCCAGGCGCTCGCGCAGCCGCTGCGCCAGTTGGATGCTCTCCTCCTCGTCAATGCCGATGATGTCGCCCACGCTCACCGCGATGATGAGGCCGTTGACCGGCTTCTTCGTGCGGTTGCGCTTGAGCATGTCCAGGAAGGAGAACCACTCGTCCCGGTCATCGTCCTCGGTGGTGTAGCGGCCGGCGGTGTCGAGGATCACCGCCTCGTTGGTGAGCCACCACTCGCAGTTGCGCGTACCGCCCACGCCCTTCACGCCGCCACCGCGCGAGGACAGGTACGGGAACTTGATGCCCGAGTTGCGCAGCGCCGTGCTCTTACCGGAGCCCGGCGGGCCGATGATCATGTACCAGGGCAGGACGGAGAGGGCCTCCTTGCCACCCCGGCCCCGCGCCAGCTTGGAGGTCTTCAGCGCCGCGATCGCCTTGGCGAACTCGGCCTGCATCTGCTGGACCTCTTCCTGCAGATCCGGCCGGGCGTTGGCGGCGTGCGCGTCCGCCTGGGCCGACAGCGCCTTCTCGATGTCTCCCGCGGCCTTGGCGGCCTTGATGTGCCGCACCGCGACGAGCGCGATCAGGCCCACGATGATGAGCGTGGTGGCCACGATGGCGATCCAGATCGGCAGCTGGAACACCAGCACCACCGCCCAGAGAATCGCGGCCGCCAGCGCGGCGAAGATGTACTTGAGCATCCGCGGGCTCCCTTAGGGCTTGGCAGCCGGGGCTGGAGAAGAAGAGGTGGTGGAGGCGGCCTCGATCTCCTCGACGAGCGAGGAGACGCTGCTGCTCAACCCGAGCCGCAGCCCGCCGTACACGAGCAGCGCGAAGACGACGACGCCCCCGGAGATGGCCACCAGCGGCAGGGTCCGCTTGGCCGCCTTCAGGTTGCCGGCCGGCCTGTCCCCGTTGGGTGACAGCGTCTCCGAGTCGAACTTGAAGGAGGGCGCCAGATCCCGCTGGAGCTGCTCGATGAGCTGCATCAGCTCCAGCTCGCCGCCGCGCACCCGGTAGCGGCCCTGGAAGCCGAAGATGAGGCACAGGTAGTAGGCGCGCAGCGCCTCCGTGCGTTGGCGATCCTTGCGGATCTCCTGGAGCTTGGTGAAGAAGCCCTCGCCGGCGCGGTTCTCCTTGAAGTACTGGAACTGCAGGAGGTTGGAGAGCCAGTAATCGCGGAACTCGTCGGACTTGCCCAGGGCCAGCTCGTCCGCCAGCGCGACGAGGGCGTAGGCGATGTCATCCACGTCCTGCTGCGGCAGCCCCTCGTCCCGGGCGTTGCGCATCATCTCGGTGACGAACTTGCGCAGGCGCTCCTGCACCTGCTCCGGCGCGGGCAGCGCGCCAGGCTCCGCCTGGCGGATCTGCAGCAGCGCGCCGAAGCAGTCCTTGGTGATGAGATTGAGCCGGTCCATGGGTACCTCAGCGCCCCCTGCTGCCTTCCTTCTTCCCGGGCACGGCCATCAGCTCCAGCTTGGTGCGCGAGGGATCGAAGGGCTGGGGCAGGTAGATGGCGAGCGTCTGATCCTTGACGGCGTCCTTCCAGTACCGGTCGGTGATATCGAGCGAGAAGTAGACGACCCTCGGCCTGACCGGGATCTCGGGCGGAGGCCGGAACGTCACCACCAGGGGGACACCGGGCGTGGCGGCCTGGATGATGTTGTGGATCTCGTCCCAGCTGGCGATCTTCGCCAGTGCGGGGAGCTGGTCAGCCGTCTGCTGCTCGGTCACCTCGCTCTTCACCGCGAGGATGAACTGGGTGCAGCGCGCCAGCCGCTCATCCTCGAGCCGCCCCAGGTGCATGCCGTCCTTGCGAGACTCCAGCGGAATGGCGACGGACTGCTCGATCGCCACCGAGCGCAGCAGCCCGTCCAGCTTGAGGAAGAGCCCCTCGAAGGTGGCGCGCAAGTTGGTGTACTGGAACTTGGGCAGGTTGGCCGGATCCGAGTCCGTGGAGAACGTGGAGAGCTGACCGGCGGCCTGGCACAGCAGCAGGTAGAGGAACTGCGGCGACATGTCTGCCGCCTCCACCGCGTGGGCCACCTGGGGGATGAGCCCGTTGAGCGCGCTGAGCTGCAGGAACTTCGTCACGTCCGCGCCGGTGAACTCCAGCGAGGCCTCGTCCCGGTGACGGCGCGTGTCGGACAGCTCGCGCTGCTTGCCGTGCATGGACTTCAACAGCTGCCGCAGGTTGGCCAGGATGTAGGCCGAGGCGGAGACGCGCAGGCTCGGGGGAATGTACGAGGGTGCCAGCACCGCGGCACCCGTCTTGTCGCGCATCAGCTCCGCGATCTTGATCACCTCATAGTCCTCACGCGGCTCGGTGCCGAAGAGGAAGCGGATGTTGCGCTGCGCGAAGGAGACGGCGGACATGGACTCAGTGGTGATCAGATCCGCCACCGAGCGGTTCACCACGCTGAAGCGCGGCGCCGTGGTGGAGCCGTTGGGCTCGCCGTAGCTGGCCACGCCGTCACGCTCGCGCGCCACACCCAGGTACACATCGAGCGACTTCTTGGAGGCGCCGAAGTGCTCCTCGACGGGACGACCCGGCGGCTCCTCGGACTGGCCGCGCTCGAAGGTGACGGGCAGCCCGTCCGGGAGGACGCCGAAGAAGCGCAGCAGCTGGAACTGCCCTGCCGCCAGCGCCTTGTCGTCCACCTCCAGCTCCACCACGCCCCAGTCATAGGGCGTCATGGCGCCCAGCCGGGCCGACAGCAGGGACTCGTGGTACAGGTCCGCCTGCTGGAGGTGCTGGGGATTCATGAACATCCCCTCGGACCACACGACGCGCTGCGGAATCTTCATCCTCGCCCCTCCGCCCGGCCCCGGGCCTCAACCCGGTAGTCCTCGAGATAGAAGTGAAGCGGAGGCGGCTGCGCCCCTGGCTTCTTCGCGGCGGCGCACAGCTCGGGCGTCACCTCCTGCAGCCGCAGGACCGAGCGCCACACCTGGCCCGCGGGCCGGCGGAAGACGCCCAGCACGACGACGTAGGTGGCCTTGGGATCGCGCGCCAGCTGCCGCGTCAACGTCTGGCCCGGCTGGAGTGTCAGCTCGTCCGAGGCGATCAGATCGTCCTCGAGGACCTCCTTGGAGCGCTGCCACACGTCCTGAAACTCCGACGCCTCCAGGCGGCGGATGTCCTTGAGCTGGAGCACCTGGACAATCGTCGACAGGGAGTTACCCCGGTCGTCCGGATTGAGGCGCTCGCTCGCTTCGAGGAGGACAGCGATCGGCGGAGGCTCCTTGCAAGGCGCGACTGGCGGCGGTGTTGTCGCACAGGCACTCAGCCATACCGCGGCCCCGAGCACGAGCGTCACCCGCCCCAGGAATCCTCCCCAGCTGCCTCCGATCTGCCGCCACCTCCCGGCCAGCATGCAAACCCCTGTCAGAACACGTAGAAAAGCGGCTGAACGCTGCCACACAGAAACGTCCAGTTCAAGGCAGCTTGCCACTTCGGCGGGGCTCCCGGGAGGCGCTGCGCACAGGGTATACGCCCTTCGGCCCACCCTCCTGGACCCTGCGAGTGGGGCCACGCTTCTCGGCGCCCGCGGCTCCCTGGGAGCGAGCCATGACGTGGGGAGTGGGGTGGATGCTACTTCGCCTTGGCACCCGTGAGGTAGTCCACCGCCAGGTTCGCGAGCAGCCGCACACCCATGGGGAGTGCGCGCTCGTCCGCCTGGAAGCGAGGCGAGTGGTTGGCCGGAGCGCTCTTGGGATCCTGGCCTTCGGGCGTGACGCCGAGGAAGAGGAACATCCCGGGGATGCGTTGCTGGAAGGCGGAGAAGTCCTCGGACGTGGTGGTCTGCCGGCCGGGGGCCAGGGCCTTTCCGGCGACCCGCTCCAGCGTGGGGCGCATGCGCTCCACGAGTGCAGGTTCGTTGTAGGTGACGCCGTTGCCAGCGCGGATCTGCACCTCTGCCGTGGCACCCGCGCTCTGCGCGATCCCTTCCGCCACCTGGCGCACGCGCTCGTGGATCCGCTTGCGCATCTCCTCATCGAAGGTGCGCAGAGTCCCCTGCATGGTGACCGTGTCGGGGATGATGTTGCCGCGGACGCCGCCGGTGATGCTGCCGATCGTGACGATGGCGGGGCTGGCAGTGAGATCCACCTGGCGGCTCACCACGGTCTGGAGCCCGAGCACGATCTGTGATGCGACGACGATGGGGTCCACGCCCGCCCACGGCATCGCGCCGTGCGTCTGGCGGCCACGCACGACGATGGTGAGCCCATCGGAGCTGGCCATGACCCCACCCGGCCGGTAGAACACCTCGCCCGCTCGGGAGCCGCTGAAGACGTGCAGGCCAAAGATGGCGACGGGCGCGGGGTTGTCGAGCACGCCATCCCGGATCATGGCCACTGCGCCGCCAGGCCCCGTGCCTGAGGCCTCCTCGGCTGGCTGGAAGATGAACTTGACCGTGCCCGGCAGCGTGGCGCGCATGTTGGCGAGCACCTCCGCCGCACCCATGAGCATGGCGACGTGCATGTCATGGCCGCAGGCGTGCATCACGCCGACCTCCTGCCCGTTGAATCGGCCGCGCACGGTGGACTTGAACGGAAGATCCACCTCCTCGGTCACCGGGAGCGCGTCCATGTCGGCTCGGAGCGCGACCACGGGCCCGGGCCGCCCTCCGCGGAGCACGCCCACCACGCCCGTGCCGCCTACCCCGGTCCGGACCTCGATTCCCAGGCGACGAAGGTGGTCAGCCACCAGCTGCGCTGTGCGCTTCTCCTCGTAGGAGAGCTCGGGGTGTTGGTGAAAGTCTCGCCTCCACGCCACCACCTTGGCTTCCACACTGGCGGCATGGCGGTCCACCTCCCGAGAGAGAGGGGGCTGAGCGGCAGCCGGAGAAGCCAGCAGAAGCGCGGCGAGACAGAGAGCAGCGGAGCGTGGAATCAGGAGAGAGCGGTGCATGCGGCGTTCAGACTACCTCCCCTGAGCAAGAGCGGGGCGGAGACGAATGGGGGGCGAGTCTGGAGCAGGAATGATCCAGTCCTTGGAAGCCAGCCCATCCACCTCTCTTGCCAGGTCCACTGCAGGATCCACGAAGACCGCCGCGGGGCGCCCGTTCAGTGATGCGCTCGCGTCTGCATGTACCTCGACAGGGCCCTTGCCCGCCGCCTCGAAGTCGCGGGCAATGCGCCGAGCGAGCTGCAGGATGAGATCCGGCTGCACGGACATCTCCCGCTCCTGAATCGGCGTGAGGTACTGGCGGGGAGGCACATGCCACTCCCTGCCGGTAGCCGGGGAGCGCACCACGAAGGTCACGCTCCCGTTCTTTTCCCGCGCCATCACCCGCCACGAGAAGCGCATCCCTTGCTCGTGCCAGAGGACGTTGCCGCCGTAGAGGTGAGTCCTCAGCGGCAGGACGAGCTGGAGGACGCCATAGGCCACCGCCGCGCCCAGAGCGAGCCGGGCCTTCCAGCCAGGAGCCGCCAGGGCAGGCGCCTCGAGCCTCTCCGGCTGCACCTGTGAGTGAGACTCCCTCCGGAACACAGCGCGCAGGCGCTCGCCCCACCACCGCGGCCAGGAGGAATCGAAGAAGACCAGCGCGGCGGTGACCATGATCACCGGGAACATCCCGATGGGGAACAGCGCCCACGTGGCCGCGTGGAAGGCCAGCACCACGGCATACGCGAACGGGCGCACCCTCCGCATGAGCAGGAAGAAGACGATGGTCGTGTCGAAGAGGAACCCCGACCAAGCCGCGCCGTACGCGACCCACCGCTGATCCAGGAGCGGCCCCACGAGCGGGAGGCTCGTCCGTGCCGAGAGCCAGATCTGCAGCGGCTGAGCATGGATCAACCAGTCGCTGGTGAGCTTGGCCAGCCCGGCGAACACATAGACCACGCCCACCTGGAAGCGCAGCAGGTACGTGCACCATGCCGGCAGCCAGTCCTGCCGCAGCGACGGGTTCCTCCACGCATCCAAGGAGAAGGCCCGGTGCGCTGGGATGAAGCAGAGGAGCCCCGCCAGCAGGCTCACCAGGTAGTAGTGGTTGAGGTAGGTGGTGACGTCCACGAGCTGGACGTACGTGAACGTGATGAAGAGCAGCGCTATCGCCACGCGGTAGTAGAGGCCCAGCGCCACGCAGAGCCCCAACACTCCCAGCGCCGCGAAGACGGCGTGGATCCACGGGGCAGAGAGCGCGGGCAGCCAGCCGAAGCCCCAGTAGGAAAAGTGGAACTTCGGCCGGACGAAGAACTCGTCGACCCAGCCGTAGGCAAGGAAGCGCGCCGCGGACACCGTGACCATCAGGCCAAACGCCACCCGGAAGACCGCCAGGGCCGCGATGTCTCGCGGCGCAAGCAGGCGCTCCCAGAGGCGGCTGGCCTCACGACGCCCACTCCCCTCCTGCTCAGTCATTGTCCCCTTCCAGGGACTGGGGAAGCTCGAGATCCAGCACCGTGACCAGCTCGGTCTTGAGGACGTCCGTCACTGCCTTGAGCGCGTCGTAGAACGCACGCACCGAGGCCTTGTCCTGAGCGAGCGCCTGCGCCAGATCCGGCTCGTCCACCGCAGCGAGCGCGGCCTCGGTCGCGACCAGCCGCTCGCGCAGCTTCGCCGCCATCGGCTCGGAGCCCACCGCCTCCAGCAGATCATCGAACCCCTTCCCCACAAACCCCTCACCGCATCCCTCGGCCACTCGCCGGAAGCCCACCAGATTGGCGCGTAAGTTCGCCTTCGAGCGCGCTGCGAAGCGCGACTCCAGCTGCTCCGGGCACGTCTCCGCATCGCACTCCCGGAGGCCTAGCGGACGGGCAAGCTTCATGTCCTTCACCTCGCGCTCCAGATAGAAGAGCGCGTCACTCACGGAGTTCAGCGCCAGCTGGACCGACGGGTACACCGCGTTGTCCGGGCCGGCCGTCTCCAGCGTCCCCACGAAGTTCCCCTTCGCCGGATCCCACGCGTCCACGAGCTGCCCCGCGCGGACCTGCACCTCCCTGGCCGCCGCGGCGGCATAGGCGTACTTGCGCGACTGCCGCTCCTCCGCCGAGAGCGCCGCCCAGGTCCCCCCGGACACGATGGGTGCGCTCGCCGGGCAGACCGTGTCGCCCCCCTCGTAGAACAGCAGGTACTCCACCGCGTAGAGCCCACGGCGGGTCACGAGCATGGTCGGAAAGTCTGGCGACTCGTAGCCGCGGGAGACGATCTGCTCCTCGATGGCACACCGGCTGACGAGGGGCCAGGAGTAGATGTGGTCCCGCAGCTCCGCGCCACCCGGCAGGCTCCGCGGTGCCGCGGGCCCGAGCTGCATGGCCTCGAGCACCTGCCACGCATCCATCGCCCGGTGGAACGCCATGCGCGCGGCCTCGCGCTTGCCAGACTCGGAGCTCGCGGCCAGGGCCACCGCCGCCGACTCCAGCTCCACCGCCGCCGCCTGAAAGGTCCTCGCGTTCGTCTGCACGCACGCCCCGACGGCGCTCAGCAGCTCCTTGCGCGCGGTCTCCGCCACGGGCGGCTTCCCGTCATCCGGCCCGCCCCCTTCCTCCTTGCAGGCACCCAGACACGTGAGCGCGGCGAGCACGAGCACGCACGCGCGAGGGGACGTCTCGAAGCGGATTCGTGGCATGGCGCAGCCCTATCAAGCGATTTTGGAAATGACAAGCATTCTCAAGAACGGTAGGGTAGCTGCCGCTTTTTTGATAACGATTATCGTTTTCAATTCTGTTCTCAACCCTACAGGAGGGGTAGACCATGAGGAACGAGTCGGAGTTGCCGGGCTTCGGGGCCACACTGATGGGCGCGGCGGTGCTCGCGCTCGCGGTGACACTTGCGGGCGGCTGCGGGGATGACCCGGAGATTATCGATGATCCTCCCGGCAATGACGGTGGCCAAGACATCCCGGACGGCGGGACGGATGGCGGGGTTCAGCCCCCCCCGGATACCGCGTTCGCGGCCGTGCGCTTCAACACGAACGGCACGCTGGATACCTCCTTCGGCAGCGGCGGTGTCACGCTCGTGGACGTAGGTCCTGGCACTGCGAGTGCGCGCGAGACCCTGTGGAGCGCTGCGCGTGACAGCACGGATCGCATCGTCCTGTTCGGCCACAGCAAGGGCACCGATCGCCTCGACGTCGATCGGGTCGTCGTCCGGCTCTCCGCGAGTGGCGCGGTCGACACGGCGTTTGGCACCAACGGCTTCAGCACCCTCAACCTCTCCAACCTGGGCGACAACGCGCGCAATGGCATCGTCCAGCCCGACGGGAAGATCGTGTCCTCGGGGTACACCTCCCAGCCCACGGGAGTGGGGACGCAGGCGTCCAACCGGGTGGTGCTGACGCGGCTGAACGACGACGGAAAGGCTGACACCACCTTCGGCTCGAAGGGCGTGGTGAACTCCATGCCGCTCCAGCCCGCCGATCCCCTCAACACCGAGTGGGGCATGGCCGAGGCGTACGCCGTGGGCCACCAGACCCAGTCCGGCAAGTACGTGACGACTGGCTACGGCCGCACCGCCCCCTCGGGCCAGGTGGACCTGGTCTCCTTCCGCTACACCAGCGCCGGCCAGCTCGACACCAGCTGGGGCACCAACGGCACCTTCTTGCTGGACGTGGTGGGTGACAACGATCGCGGGCGCAACCTGGTCGTCCTGCCGGATGATCGCGTGTTCATGGTGGGCAGCGGCACTCCGGGCGCGCAGAACGTTGATGCCATGGTGTTGATGCTCACCGTGGACGGAGCCCGGGACACGACCTTCTCCACGGATGGCTACAAGCTCTTCAGCTTTGGCCGCCCCGAGGAGGCGTTCTTCGGTGCCGCCGTCTCCCCGGCTGGCGATCGGGTCGCCGCGGCGGGCTACCTGACCGGCGGCGGCCAGGACGACGACGCGCTCCTGCTCCTGCTGCCCGTCGGCGGCGGCAGCGGCACCGACTTCGTCCAGCCCGTCCCGATCTCCGAGAGCGCGAACGATCGCTTCTGGGCCGTCGCGTTCGACTCGGCGGGCAAGGCGTATGCGGCGGGCTATCTCACGGAGGGCGGTGACAACCGCATGATCGTGGCGCGCTTCAACGCGGATGGCACGCGGGACACGACCTTCGGTACTGGGGGAGTTGCGACACACAACGTCGTCCAGGCAGGCCTCGAGGAGATGGCGCGCGCCGTCATCATCCAGTCTGACGGCAAGGTGGTGATCGCCGGCACCGTGGAGAAGAAGTAGGCCTGGCCACGGTGACTGGCGCCAGGAGTCAGAACGGAGTGCGGGCCCAGGGCCCCCTTCCGCTGGCTCCTGGCGCCGCGCCGCCTTGGGACACGGGCGGCATTGACAAGCGCACGACGGAAGGACATGGAGGCGCCTCGCGTTGAAGGAGAAGTACGCAATGCATGCACGGATGTGGGTGGTCGCGGCGATCTGCTTCGCCGTCGCGACAGGGGCGGCTGCTCAATCGGCGGAGCCAGGGCTCGCCGCGCCGTCCGGGACTGGGGAGTCCCTGTCCACCCCTCCGCCGACCAATCAGGCGCCGCCCGGGCCCTCGAAGGCGAGTGAGCCTGCGGCGCCAGCCCCTCCAGCGCCCTCCTCACCCGTGCCCACTCCTTCACCGGAGACCCTGCCCCCAACCTCCACGCCGGAGGGGACGAGCTCCGCCCCCTCAGAGGGGCTCTCACCCGCCGAGCAGCCGAGCCCCACCCCTGAGGCGGCGCTGCCCGCGACCGAGCCTGCCCCGGCCGCCCCCACCGAGCCGAGTCCGCCGAAGTTCGAGAGCGTGGTCGTGGGGACCTCCGAGGCGAAGACGAGCGGCTCGGTCCACATCGTCAAGTCGAGCAAGCTGCAGCGCTACGAGCAGGACGATCCGCACGCGATCCTGCAGTCCGTCCCCGGCGTCTATACCCGCGGTGAGGATGGGTTCGGCCTGCGGCCCAACGTAGGCCTGCGCGGAGTGAACCCCGATCGCAGCAAGAAGGTGACGCTCCTGGAGGATGGTGTCCTCTTCGGCCCGGCCCCCTACTCCGCTCCGGCGGCCTACTACTTCCCTCTGATGACCCGCATGCAGAGCGTGCGCATCCTCAAGGGGCCCGCGGCCATCCAGCACGGCCCGCAGACGGTGGGTGGCTCCGTGGAGCTCATCACCCGGGACATCCCCGCCGAGGAGGACTTCGGTGTGGACGTGGGCACGGGCCAGGATCTGTACGGCAAGCTCCACGGCCACTACGGGGCGAGCACCGAGCGCTCAGGGTTCCTGGTGGAGGGGCTGCACCTGCGGAGCAATGGCTTCAAGGAGCTGGACGGAGACGGCCACACGGGGTTCCGCCGCAACGAGTGGATGCTGAAGGCACGCCACCGGCTCGATGTGGGCGGCCCGTCCCGCCACAGCCTCCAGCTCAAGCTCGGCTACTCGGATGAGGTGTCGAACGAGTCGTACCTGGGCCTGAGCGACGAGGACTTCCAGGCGAACCCGGTGCGCCGCTATGCCGTGAGCCGCCTGGATCGCATGGAGAACCACCGCACCCAGGTGGTCCTCAGCCACCAGTTCGAGTCTGGCACGTTGGCGGTGACGACGCAGGCCTACCGGCACGACTACCACCGCACCTGGCGCAAGGTGAACCGCTTCCAGGGGATCGACATCGCCAGCGTGCTCGCGGATCCCACGAGCGCGCGCAACGCCATCTACTACGGCGTCCTCACCGGGCAGCTCGACAGCACGACATCCGGAGAGACGCTCCTGATCGGCCCCAACAACCGCGCCTTCGTTTCGCAGGGCCTCCAGAGCGTGGCGCGGTGGACCACGACGACGGGGCCCTTGAGCCACAACGTGGAGGCTGGGGCGCGCTACCACTTCGACAGCATCAAGAGGCACCACACGGAGGATGGCTTTCGGATGGTGGCCGGCGAGCTCGTCCCGGAGGGCGGCCCCACGGCCACCACCGCCAACAACCGCGACTCGACGCACGCGGTGGCGCTGCATCTGACCGACGCGGTGACGTGGGGCCGACTGGTGGTGACACCCGGTGTCCGGCTCGAGCTGCTGCGCTCGCAGTCCGTGAACCACCTCTCCGGGACGCGCCAGGATGGAGCCCTCGAGGTGATCCTGCCGGGCCTGGGCGTCTACGGCTCGCTCACGCGGGCCCTGGGCCTGTTCGCCGGGGTGTACCGTGGCTTCTCGCCGCCCGCGCCGGGCCAGCCTGAGGCGGTGCTCCCTGAGAAGAGCGTGAACTTCGAGGGCGGCGCCCGGTGGACACGCAGCGGCGAGCGCTTCGAGGTGGTGGGCTTCCTCAACGCCTACTCGAACCTGACGGATGTCTGCACCTTCTCCAACGGCTGCCTGAACGAGAACCTGGATCGCCAGGTGGACGCCGGCGCGGCTCGCATCGTGGGCCTGGAGGCCTTCGCGGAGAAGACGTTCCGGCCGGGCGGCGGAGTGACGTTCCCGGCCTCGCTTTCCTACACATTCACCCAGACGCGGCTGCTCGAGGACTTCCGCTCGGAGGACCCGCAGTACGGCCTGGTGCGCGCAGGGGACGAGATGCCCTACGTGCCGAGGCACCAGCTCTTCGCCTCCGCGGGCGTGGAGTCGGCGCGCGGGGGCCTCCACCTGAGCGCGAGCTTCGTTGACTCCATGCGCGAGGAGGCAGGCCAGGGTGAGGTGGAGCCTGGCAAGAAGACAGGTGCCCTCCTGACGTTCGACCTGAATGCGAGCTGGAGCTTCGCGAAGGAGGCCGAGGTCTACCTCAGCGCGCGCAACCTGCTGAACGAGCAGGTCATTGTCTCACGCCGACCTTACGGCGCCCGGCCCAACGCGCCGCGCACGGTGCTGATCGGGCTGAAGTACTCGCTCTGAGGCCTGGTTCCACAACGGAAAGGACGACGCCCCCTCCCACGCTGAGATGAGAGGGGGCGCCGAGAGACTGCGACTCTGTCAGCCCGGAAGCACCAGGTGGCGAACTACCAGTTGCCGACGTAGAGGCGGCCGAAGCCGCGCGAACTGGTGCCCGAGGTATTGCTCTTCACAGCGCTCATGGCCTGGGTGCCCGAGGCAGACGGGTTGTTCGCGCGGTACAGCGCCAGCGCGCCCGCCACGTGCGGCGAGGCCATCGAGGTGCCGCTCATGGTGGCAGTGCCGCCGCCCCTCGCGGTGGAGAGCACACTCACGCCCGGCGCCGACAGGTCGATGAGGGAGCCGAAGTTGCTCCATGAGGCGTTGACGTTGCTCGAGTCATGGGCCGCCACGGTGAGCACGGAGGGCTCGCTGGCGGGCGACTTGGTCGAGGCGTCCGCGCCGTCGTTGCCCGCGGCTACCGCCACCGCCACATTGTTGTTCACCATATTCCTCGCCGCGTCATTCACCGCCTGGCTGAAGCCGCCGCCCAGCGACATGTTGGCGACCTTGCCCGCGGCCGAGTGGCCCGCCACGAAGTCCATGCCAGCGATGACGCCGGAGTTGGTGCCGGAGCCGGAGCAGCTCAGCACCTTCACGCCGAACAGCGCCACGCCAGGAGCCATGCCCACCACGGTGTTGGTGTCGTCCTTGGCACCCACGGTGCCCGCCACGTGCGTGCCGTGGCCGTGGCAGTCGTCGTTCTTGCCACCGGCGTAGTTCACGTGGCCTACCTTGTTGAGGTCCGCGTGGCTGGCGATACCGGTGTCGATGACGAAGACGGTCGGCCCGGAGACGGCCCCCGAGCCGTTACCCGCCAGCGTGGAGCTGGTCGTGGCAGCGGTGTTGCTGATGCCGTACGGGATGGTCTGAGCAGTGAGGCTGACCACCTGGTCCTGCTCGATGTAGAGCACGCGCGGGTCCGCCTTCAGCGCCGCGAGCCGCTCGTCCGAGATGGCGCCCGCGAAGCCCTTGAACGCGGCGCGGTACCGGAAGTTCGTGGCCAGCCCATGAGCCATCTTCACCTGATCGGGATCCGCGTCATCCTTCAGGCGGACGATGTAGTGCCCCGGGATCTTGCCGTTCGCATCCGCCATCATTGCCAGCTGCCCCACATCCACCCCGAGTTCCTCAGGGGTCGGCTGGGACTCCAGCTCGGCACCACCGCAGGCGATGAGGTTGATGGCAGCCAGGTTCACGATGAGCTTCTTCATGTGGACACCTCTCAGGTACTTCGGGGGATAGACGACCAGCGGCTTTTTCCCGAAGACCTCGTCCGTCAGCTATCGGCCACGTGCGAATTAACCTCGAGGCGGCTCCGGGGTTCTCTTGACAAACCCGAGGAGATCCAACCCATGCGCTTCAAGATCGCCGTGCTGTCCACCACCCTCGCTTCGCTGCTGCTCGCTGCTCCCACTCTGGCTGCCCAGGAGGCCCTCCCCGACGGCCAGAAGCACCCTGCGGGCGAGTGCCACGGCGGCAAGGAAGGGAGGATGTTCCGCAAGCTGGCGCGCATGGAGCACCGGCTGGATCGCGCGGTGGCGAAGGGCCGGCTGACGCAGGCCCAGGCGGATCAGTTCAAGGCCGAGGCCCGCCAGCTGCGCGACGCCTTCCAGGCTCAGCGCCAGTCCAGCGGGGGCCAGCTCACGGACGCACAGAAGGAGCAGTTCAAGCAGCGCAAGCAGGCGCTGCGCGAGAAGGTGAAGGCGGCGATGAAGGCCCCCGCCTCATAGGACGAGTGAGCGCCTCTCGAAGAATTGACCGGACCCACCTGTAACGCACTCTTAGTCGAAGAGGCCCTGGAGGTAGAAGCGGCCGTCCCGCGCATCCCGGAAGACCCAGGCCGGGCCCATCCCCTCGAAGTGGACCCGGTAGTAGTCCCGGCTGTAGGGCTCCTTGGCCCACCACTCGCCGCCCAGGCGCTCCGGGCCGGCCATCGCCATGACCCGGCGCCGCTTGCCCAGGAGCCACGCCGCGAGCAGCTCCCCAGTCTCCGTCACCTCGGCGTCCAGCGTGGCCGGCTGCTCCAGCAGCCGCGAGGGGCGCTCCTTCAGCGCCTCTTCCACCGGCACCTCCACCTCCTCGTCCGGCAGCAGCTCGCCCGCCATGCCTCGCGTGGAGGCGGGAGGACGGAAGGCCTGCGCCGCGTAGGCCTGCTCGGGGCGGTGGACCGCCTCCAGCGAGGCGGAGAAGAGCGACTCCTCGCCCAGCGTCGTGACCAGCCGCGACAGCACCACCTCCAGCGCCGCATCCCCCTCCGGCGTGTCGCCCAGCGCCAGCTGCTGGCCCCGATCCTCGTTGTGCTCCTCCACCCGCACCGAGATCCCCGCCACCGGGTTCTCCACGCGCAGATCCGAGAGCTGGTGCCGCGCCAGATCCAGCAGCAGCTTCGCGCGCGCCGTGGGCCGGGCCAGCGTGAGCGGCAGCTCCACCTGTCCGCTGGGATCCAGCCTCAGCAGGAACTTCAGCCGCACCGCCGCGCGACGCCGTCCGGCCAGCCGCGCACAGAGCCGATCCAGCAGCGTCTTCAGCGCGAACTGCAGAGGCTCGAAGGACTCCGCGGGCCAGTCCAGCGTCATCCGCTCCTCGAGCACCTCCTCCAGCACCGCCGCGACGAAGGGCGTGTCATCCCCTCCACTGCACAGCGTGTGCGCGCGCAGGCCCGCCGCGCCTCCCCGCGCCGCCACCGCACCCGCGGGCAGCGCCGCCACCTCTCCCAGCGTGCCGAGCCCGAGTGCAGCGAACGCCTCACGCTCCCGGCCCTCCAGTGCCACGAGGGGCAGAGGCGCCAGCGCCCGGGCACTCCCGCCCTCCGGCACCACCAGCACGGGCCGCGTGCCGTGGCGTGCCAGCGCGCTGGCGGTGAACGGCTCCGAGGCCACCACCGCCCTGCCCCGGTAGCCATGGCCCGAGCAGACCTCCAGCGCCCGCAGGCACAGCCCCTCCTCACCTCCGAAGAGGTGCGCCGCACTCGCGTCGAACCACATCCCCTCCGGCGCGGAGAGCTGGAAGCCCGGCGCGACACACATCAGCGCCTCGCCCAGCGACGCCAAGGCCCGCAGCTCGTCCTCGGTCTTGTAGGGGAAGTGCTGGAGCGAGGGCTCCAAGGCCGTCGCGGCCGTCAGCGTCATCCCCGGGCGGACTCCGGCCTTCAGGGCGCTCGTCGAGGCGAAGGCCACCCGCCGGGCGCTCCGCACCTCCTCCTCCAACACGAAGGGCTTTCCTGCCAGCGCGGGCACTTCGATGACCTTGCGCTGCGCCGGGAAGCGCGAGAAGTGCAGATACCCCAGCCGCATGAGCCCCTCCTGCCTCCTCCTGCCTCAGCGCGGCGCCGTGCCCGTCTTCAAGACGGACCCCATGGAAGGCATCCCTGCATCACGCCCCGGGCGCTGGCCCAGGATTCCACACCCATTGCGCTGCTCCCAGGAGCGCCCTCGATAGAAGTCCGGGACGAGCTCCTTGCCTGTCGGCAGCTCTCCCGCGAGCAGCACGGACTCCTCACCCTCGGGCCCCAGCGCCGGGTAGAGCGAGCTCCACGGCAGCTCGGCCCGCGTCCCCAACCCGCCCTGGCGACTGCGCACCACCTCCACCGAGAGGCCTTCCGGCCCCAGGGACTCGGTCCGCATGCGCGTCACACCGTCAGCGGGTGCGCTCGGAGAGGACAGCAGCAGCAGCAGGCTCCCGCCGCGGAAGGCCGCGTCCGCGAGCTTCTTCCCCTCGGCCAGGGACAGCCGCACGCCGGAGGACCTCCCACCCGAGGCGCCCGCCGCGAGGCCCTGGTTGAGATCCAGCACCACGCACGCGAACGCGCCGCTCCGGGCGAGCTGCACCGCCGTCCACGCGAGCTGGGACGGCTCCTTGGGGCGGATGATCAGCAGCCGGGACAGATCCACGCCCATGGCCGCGGCGGCCGGAGGATAGAGCTCCTTCGGTCCATCCACCCAGGCGCACAGCCGGTGCTCCCGGTGCGCGGCAGCCACCGCGCGCAGCGCCAGGCTGGTGCGCCCCGAGGCCGCCTCACCGCACAGCTCCACTGCCTGCCCCAGCGGGAACCCGCCGGAAGGCAGCAGCGCATCCACCTCTTCCACCCCGGTGCGCAGCGTGGCCAGGTAGCTCCGAGGCGCGGCCTGGAGCTGGCGGATCCGCTCCCGCAGCTGCTCCACCACTGCTCCCGATCGCTGGTCCGCCATCGCGCTCATCACTTCGTCTCCGAGGCCGAGCAGATCTACACGCTCGTTCAGTATGCTCACGGATCTGACAGACGACACGAAGGACCTGGTGCGGCGGTCGCGTTTATGCGGTGGGAGCCTCCGCGATCCTCGCGGGATCACTGGCCCTGAACCCTCCCACCCAACCTCCCAGGCTGGATCTGCGCGAAGGACAGACTCGGAGGCCTCGTTCACCCGGCCACTCTCCGGCCGAAGACGGGCTCAGGAGCTCTCACCTCGGAATGATCACGCGGAGGCCGATTTCTCGGCCTCGGGCGCGACAGCCTCATCTGTGCGCGAAGGGAGCTGCCTACCCCGCGCAGAACAGCTTCACCTCGATCATCGTGTCATCGGGTCGGCGCAAGCAGTCGCCCAGGAAGAAGAGGCGCGCGGGCCGGTCCTCACCCGAGGCGTCATAGCGCAGGCTGCCTCCCGCCACGCTGCACGTCGTCACAGAGCCATCCGCGCGCGTCAGATCCACCCGCGCCAGCCGCGGATCCGGCAGGTTCATCACCTCGATGCTCTGCGACACGGCCGCCAGCTCCGCGATGGCCACCAGCGTCTCGCGGTAGCTCGGCTTGCAGATGGAGTCCAGGTTCCGCAGCTGGCTGTCGAAGCGCTCCGACATGGCCCGGTGCCGGTAGCCAGGACCGTACGATGTCGGACACTCCACGTTGCGCACGAACGTCCCCTGCGGCGTCACGTCCTTCACCAGCTCGGCCCGCTTGTCGCTCAGCGCCACCGGGCCGATTGTCGCCCACAGCACTTCTCGCGATGCCCCCGTGCCATCCCGCAGCCCCTGGAAGATGTCGAAGTACTCCTCCACGGACGTGAGCGACGAGGCCTGCTCCGAGCACAGATCCTTCGAGGTGTCCTCGGTGAGGATCACCGGCGGCGGGCGCGCCTGGGTGCTGCAGTCCTCCTCATCCGTGACGACCACCACCAGCAGCCGCGCCCCATCTCGAAGGAAGCCCCCGTTGCCTCCCTGCTCCAGCGGCGTGGAGGCCATGGAAGAGGCCACCGCCAGCCGCACCGCCTCGAAGGGCGTCTCCTGGCCGCTGCCGTTCGTCCCTTGCACCACCAACCGGCTGAACTTGGCCAACAGATCCGGATCCGAGCCCTCGATGTAGCGCTCGGCGCTCGTACTCCCGCCTGCCGTGGGAACAGGCCTCAGATGTCCAGCCTCTTCTGGGTACTCGCGATAGTCGTCGCGGTTATTGATGAACGACCGCCGATAGACGGAGGTCGTGATCACACCCACTCGGAAGTCCTGCGCCAACCCGCCCCCCTGGCGCAGCTCGGACACGAAGGCCGGCAGCTCCGTGGCGATGCCGGCCTGCTCCTCGCCCATGGAGCCGGAGTTGTCGATGACGAAGAGCACGTCCGTCTTCTGGGCGGCGATGATGGGGGCGTCCGCCTGGCACTTGCCAGGGACGGTGGAGCCGGGCTGGTCCACGGGCGAGCTGCAGGCCACACCCCACCCGAGGGCGGCGGCCAAGAGCATGGAACGAGCAGGCCTTCGGACCCTCATGGGGGTTCCCTCCCGTATATGCAACGCGCCTGGACGCGCCGCACTAGAGATTGATGAAGTCAGGGGTCCAGCATGCCCCACCTTCCCTAGCTTCGCGACAACCGTCTGGCAGGCAAACACCTCTCCGGAAAAATGAACGCCGCGTTTGCCATGAGCGTTTTGGTTGCTACGTTGGGTCAACTGGCACAGAAGAATAGCTTGTAATCAACAGCCCGACATCCGGTCGGGCGCTTAGAGGGTCGAACGAATGTCTGACGAGAAGAAGAAAGGCTCCGCCGCCAGCGCCATGCCGACGGCCATGGCGCCCCCGGGCCTTATCAACAAGGAGGACATCCCGCAGGTGCTGCCCATCCTGCCCCTGCGGAACTCCGTGTTCTTCCCAGGCGGTGTGCTCCCTCTGGCGGTCGGTCGTCAGAAGACCATCGCGCTCATCAAGGATGCGGTGCGTGACGACCAGGTGATCGGCGTCGTGACGCAGCGGCGGGCCGAGGAGGAGGATCCCGGCTCGACGGACCTCTACACCATGGGGACCGTGGCCCGCATCGTGAAGCTGCTGAAGATGGGCGAGGACAACTACTCGCTCGTCGTCCAGGGCCTGGCGCGCTTCCGCGTGGTGGAGCTGGTCCAGGAGGCCCCCTACCTCAAGGCCCGCGTGGAGGCCGTGGAGGACAAGACTTCGGCGGAGAACGTCGAGGTGGAGGCGCTGGGCATCAACCTGAAGAAGCTCGCCCGTGAGGTGATCGAGCTGATGCCGGAGCTGCCCGCGGCGGCCACCGAGCTGGTCGAATCGATTACCCACCCGGGCCACCTGGCGGATCTGATCGCCGCCAACGTGGACGTGCCCATCGAGGAGAAGCAGGCCGTCCTGGAGACGGTGGACCTCAAGGCGCGCATGAAGCTCGTGCTGGAGCTGCTCAACCGCAAGCGCGAGATCCTCAAGCTCTCCAACAAGATCGACTCCGCCGTGAAGGGCGAGATGTCGAAGACGCAGCGCGAGTACTACCTGCGCCAGCAGCTGAAGGCGATCAAGGAAGAGCTCGGCGAGATGGGCGAGGAGGAGGAGGAGCTGGACGAGCTCCAGGAGCGCCTGAAGAAGGCGGGCCTGCCTCCGGACGTGGAGAAGGTGGCGCAGAAGGAGCTCAACCGCCTGAAGACGATCCCGGCGGCCTCCAGCGAGTACACCGTCGCGCGCACGTACCTGGACTGGATCGCGGATCTGCCCTGGTCGAAGATGTCCGAGGACAACCTGGACATCGAGAACGCGCGGCAGGTGCTGGACAAGGACCACTTCGGCATCAAGAAGGTGAAGAAGCGCATCCTGGAGTACCTGGCGGTGCGCAAGCTGAAGAACGACATGCGCGGCCCCATCCTCTGCCTGGTCGGTCCTCCGGGCGTGGGCAAGACGTCGCTCGGCCAGAGCGTCGCCCGGGCCACCGGCCGCAAGTTCGTCCGCCTGTCGCTGGGCGGCGTGCGGGACGAGGCGGAGATCCGTGGCCACCGGCGCACCTACGTCGGCGCGCTCCCCGGCCGCTTCATCCAGAGCATGAAGAAGGCCGGCACGAAGAACCCGGTCATGATGCTGGACGAGATCGACAAGCTCGGCGCGGACTTCCGCGGCGACCCGAGCGCGGCGCTCCTCGAGGTGCTGGATCCGGAGCAGAACAACAGCTTCAGCGACCACTACCTGGACGTGGCGTTCGATCTCTCCAAGGTCATGTTCATCGCCACGGCGAACCAGCTGGATCCTGTCCCTGGGCCGCTCCGTGACCGCATGGAGATCATCGAGCTGAGCGGCTACACGTTCGAGGAGAAGCAGAGCATCGGCCGGATCCACCTGGTGCCCAAGCAGCTCAAGGAGCACGGGCTGAGCCCGGACCACATCGAGATCCAGGACGACGCGCTGCTGACGCTCACGACGTCGTACACGCGTGAGGCCGGTGTGCGTAGCCTCGAGCGCCGCATCGCGGACATCTGCCGCGCGGTGGCGGTGGAGGTGGCCGGCGGGAAGATGGACAAGCAGACGATCAACGCCGAGCGAGTCAAAGAGATCCTCGGGCCCGAGACGTTCTACTCCGAGGTGGCGGAGCGCACGGAGGTTCCGGGCGTGGCCACAGGGCTCGCGTGGACGGCGGCCGGCGGCGATCTGCTCTTCATCGAGGCGACGAAGATGGCGGGCAAGGGCGGCATGACGCTCACCGGCCAGCTCGGCGACGTGATGAAGGAGAGCGCCACGGCGGCCCTCAGCTACCTGCGCAGCAAGGCGGAGGCGCTGGGCATCAATCCGAACTTCCTCGAGAAGACGGACCTGCACCTGCACTTCCCCGCGGGCTCCATCCCGAAGGACGGCCCCTCGGCCGGCGTCACCATCCTCACGGCGCTCACCAGCCTGCTGACGGGCATCCGGGTGCGCAGCGACACGGCGATGACGGGCGAGGCCACCCTGCGCGGCCTGGTGCTGCCGGTGGGCGGCATCAAGGAGAAGGTGCTCGCGGCTCACCGCGCCGGCATCAAGCGGGTGATCCTGCCCGAGCGCTGCCGCAAGGATCTGGTGGACGTGCCGGATCAGGCGAAGAAGGAGCTGGAGTTCATCTTCGCCACGAAGATGGACGAGGTGCTGGTGGCGGCGCTGGAGACCACGCCGTTCAAGAGCTCGGCGGGCACGCCGCCGGGTGGCGAGCAGCCGGCGACGCCGCTGGCGGGCTCCACGACGGACCCCTCGCCGGAGATCCGGGCCAAGGCCTAGTCGAGCAGCAGCTCATCCGCTGTTGAAGCAGACGCGGGCAGGCTCCTTCCGGGGCCTGCCCGTTGTCGTTGGTGGGCGCGGCGATCAGTCGAGGATGATGGCCGTGGGCGTACCGCCGCCCCAGCTGGCGAGCTCGGAGGGCGACAGCTCGGTCTGGGTGCCGCCGCTGGCCTTCATGGCGAGCGCCGAGTTGCCGCAGTCGAACTTGCCCGTCTTCTCGTTGTAGCCCTCGATGACGAAGTAGTGCGCGGGCGTGCTGATGATGACCGGCTTGCCCGCCTGCAGCTGCTCCTTCACCTTGTCCCAGTTGACCGGCGTCTCCGTGTGCGACGGGATGCCCAGGTCCTTCAGGAGGCGCACCTCGGACTCGGCGCCGTGCATGCCATCGCCCGGCGTGTAGTTGCCACCCTGGAGGGCGACGCTGCGCGCCTGCTCCAGCGAGACGGGCTTGCCCGTGGCCCGGCTCGCGGCCACCGCGGCGATGGGGCCGCACAGCGACCACTGATCGGAGAAGCCTGCCGCGTCGGTGATCTGCGAGGGGGTGATGCCCTTGAGGTCGGCCGGAGTGGAGCCGCTGGTGCCGGGGGTCGAGCTGGCCTGCTGCGCCTGGCGCGTCTGGTACTCGGGGCTGGCCATGACGTCCTGCTCGATGGCCTTCTGGATGTCCTCGAAGGACGCGCCCGCCTCGTTCATCTCCTTCATCTTGGCGCCGAAGGTGGCCACTCCCTCGCTGTCCACGCCCCGGCCCAGGAGCCGCTGGTACGTCTTGTCGAGGAACTCCTGGGGGTGCTGGAGCACGCGCTCAGGGCTGTCATGCAGCGCGCTGTTGATGCGCTGGTTGATCTCTTCCATGGACGAGCCCTGGCCCTGCCACTCGAGCGCCTGCTCGTGCCAGTGGCCCTTGGTCTCGGGCGTGCGGCCCAGCTCTGACTGGAACTGCTGGTTGACAGCGGCGATGACCTGGCCCTCGGGAGAGCTGGCCAGCTCCTGCTCGAGGAAGCCGCGGATCTCGTCCTCGCTGGCGCCATTGCGCGCCAACTCCAGGGCCTTCTCCTTGTACATCTGCGCGCCGTCCGCATCCGGCTCGCGCATCATCACCTCGGCGTAGGCCTCCTTCACCAGCTTCTCGGCCTGCCCCGTCGACGGGACTGACGCGCCGCCGGTGCGCACCAGCTCGGCCAGCGACACCGTCTTCAGGTCCGCCCGAGGCGGAGTCACCGAGGCCTGGAACGGGGTATGCCGGGCGCCCTGGGACTCGAAGCGGTCACGAAACTCCGTCTTCTTCGCCTGGGGCTGGGAGAAAGGGAATGCCAGCACCGGCCTGCGCTCCTCCACCTGCTGGGGGGAACCCGTGTTGACCGCTGCGCCGCCATTTCCGATTCGCGTCGTCATGGGATCTGCTCCTTGCCTCGAAGGCCGGGGGATGTGGCCTGAATGACTCCTCCCTCTGCGAAGAGCGTGCCTGAGGTCTTCCCGCTCAAACCGCTGATTCACGGTGCATGACCGGAGCTGCTCAGGGGCCTGTCGCTCAGCAGGTGGGCAGATTGTTCAAGCCTTGAACAACTTGCAGGTTGGGTGCACACACCCGCGTGGCGTAGAGGTCTTTGCCGCATGTTCCGCGCGCTCACGCGTGCCTGAGAGGAGCCCACCGATGAAGTACACGTCCCTGGGGCGTACCGGCCTGAAGGTGTCCCGCATCTGCCTGGGGTGCATGAGCTACGGCAGCCCCTCGTGGCGCCCGTGGATTCTGGACGAGGAGGCCGCCCAGCCGTTTTTCCGCAAGGCGGTGGAGAGCGGCATCAACTTCTTCGACACGGCGGACATGTACTCGGTGGGGGTGAGCGAGGAGATCACCGGCCGGGCGCTGAAGCGGTACGCGCGGATGGAGGAGGTGGTGCTGGCCACCAAGGTCTTCTTCAGCATGAGCGACGGGCCCAACATGAGCGGGCTGTCGCGCAAGCACATCGTCCAGGGCTGCGAGGCGAGCCTGAAGCGGCTGGGCGTGGAGACGATCGACCTGTACCAGATCCACCGGCTGGACCCGAACACGCCCGTGGAGGAGACGCTGGCGGGGCTGGACCAGCTCGTGCGGCAGGGCAAGGTCCGCTACATCGGCGCCAGCTCCATGTCCGCGTGGCAGTTCGCGCGGGCGCTGAGCCTGTCCGAGCGCCAGGGCTGGGCGCGCTTCGTGTCGATGCAGAACCACTACAACCTGGTGTACCGGGAGGAGGAGCGCGAGATGCTGCCGCTGTGCGAGGCGGAGGGCATCGGCGTGATTCCCTGGTCCCCTCTCGCCCGCGGGCTGCTGACGGGCTCACGCAAATCAATGGAGGACCGCACGACCACGGCACGAGCGGGCGCGGACACACACGCGGTGGCGCTCTA
>NZ_DASPHO010000418.1:0-17137 GCF_035629615.1 Hyalangium sp.
TCCACGAACTCCCGCGTGGGGTTCGAGCTGCGCGACTCCTCCGGGTACAGCGCGATGGACCATGGCGCGAAGTTGGCCAGGGGGAAGCTGTCGAACTGCGCGTTCACCGAGCAGGACCAGTTGGACATGGTGTGGTCCGACAGCGCGTTTAGCGCCGGGTGCGCGGAGACGATGTGGGTGGTGTTGTGGCACCCGCCGCCCTGCACCGAGAACGTGCCGAACGGCTCCAGCAGCTCCACGTGCGTGTTGGGGGCCGCGTTCTCGTAGTAGCAGCTCAGCGACATGTAGAGGCCCGTCAGGCCCGACTCGGCCGAGGCGAACCGGATCGCCTTCTCCGTCACCAGCGCGGGGGCGCCGTTGGCCACCGGGGCCGTGCCCGCCACCAGCATGTTGCCGTTGATGACCGGGCCCCACACGTGACGGTTGGCCAGCGCCGCGGACGCCACATCCAGGCTGGCGCAGTGGGCATCCCCCAGGATGATGACCCGGTACGTCGCGAAGTCCGCGGCCGTCATCGCCGCCCACTGCGCGTCCGTCGCCACCGTCACCCCCAGGCCGAGCCGGCGCGCCGCCGCCGCCTCGACGCTGTCCGTGCCGCCCACCACCGTGCGATCCAGGATGAGCGCCTTGAACTGGGAGAAGGCCGCGTCCTGCCGCGTCGCCAGCGTGCTCGGCTGCCCGGCCTCTGGGGTGGACTCCAGGTCCTGACCACACGCGATCGCGGTCAGCGCGATCATCATCAGCGACGCTCTCCACAGGTTTCCGCGGTTCATTCGGCACTCCGGGGCAGGAGGTGAGAGGTTGGGAGGGGATTTCCAACCACCAGCGAAATTTCCTGTATTTATGAACTAAACCCGGATTTCCGTCAACTGCTGCTGAACTTTTACAGTATGGCAGTTCTCCAAAACCAGACCTTCAGGCCCCCTGCCTGCCCATACTGGGAGTGTTTTCGAAGGTTTAGAGGATGAGGCATGAGTCGCCGAACTCGTGCCCGAGGTACCCGAGCTTTTCCGCGATCTGGGCGGCTTCGCGGAGCAGCGGGAGCGGCGCAAAGGCCTGGAGGAGCGTGTAGTGGCTCGTCGTGGGCTCGTGTACGCCGGTGAACAGACCGTTCACCACATGTGGGACGAAGCCGGGCCCCATCAGGAGGTCCGTCACGCCTTCGCCGGGGAAGAGGGTTCCGCCGGACTGGACCGCGCGTCCCTCCAGGGCTCGCACCACCGTGGTGCCCACGGCAATCACCCGGCCCCCCGCGGCGCGCGTGGCGTGGATCGCCTCTACGGTGGCGGCGGGGATGTCGAAGCGCTCCGGGCGAGGCAGCGCGGCGTCGAGCGCGGCGTCCCCAGTGGAGGACAGGCCCGCGGCATGGGTGAGAGAGGCGAAGCGCACCCCCTTGCGGCGGAGCTCGAGCAGCAGCGTCCAGTTGAGGGGGAGTCCGGCGGAGGGGGCCTCGGCGGCCCAGGGCCGGGCGGCGTAGGCGGTCTGGAGGTGCCAGAGCGCGAGGGGCCCCGCCAGGTACGAGTACTGGATGGGCCGGCCGGAGGCGTAGAGCCCTGCCCACAGCGTGGCGCCCTGGGCGTCGAAGGCCACCCGGAGCAGCCGCGGCGAGGGCGGTAGCACCTCCACCACGCACGCCGTCAGCGTGCCCAGGGTGAGCCGGGTGCCCACGGGGAGGGCGGGGGGCGCGGGCCGATCCTCGGTGCGCATCCGCCAGTCTCCGGTGCCGAAGAGCACCGCCGTCCAGGTGCCCTCCGCCTCCGGCCCGAGCAGTCGCAGCTCGATGGAAGCGCCCTGCTCGGTGCGGCCATGCAGGGCCGCCGGGAGAGTGGCGGCGTCGTTCACCACCAGCAGATCGCCGGCACGCAGCAGCTCGGGGAGGTGCTCCACCCGCTTGTCCGAGATGCGCCCGGTGGCTGGAGAGACGTGCAGCAACCTGTTCGCCTCGGGGTGCTCACGAGGCCAGCGCGCGGCGTTCATGCGGCCTCCAGGCGGGCGGCCTCCAGGCGGCTACCCGAGGCAACGGCCTCGGCGCGCTCTAGCAGCCCCAGGAGGCGGGCGGCCACATCGTCCGGGCGCGAGAGCGTGGCGGGGTCCGCGTCCGGGAGGGCGTCGGCGTGCATCTTCGTGTCCATCTCGCCCGGGTCGACGTTGAAGAAGCGCACGCCAGTGCCCTCCAGCTCCGCGGCCCAGATGCGGCCCAGGTGCTCCAGGGCCAGCTTGGACACGGCGTACGCGCCCCAGCGCGGGTAGGCGGAGACGGCCGCGTCCGAGGTGATGTGCACCACCACGCCGCTGCCGCGCATGGCCATGGCCCCGGCCACCGCCTTGGTGAGCCGGAAGGGCCCTACGAGGTTCACCTCCAGCACCTGGGACAGGTCCTCGCAGGCGGTGTCCAGCAGCAGGGGCAGCGGCGTGGGTCCCAGCGTGCTGGCGTTGTGCACGAGGATGTCGAGGGGCCCGACCAGCGCGGAGGCCGCGCCCACCAGCGGATAGATGGCCTCCTTGTCCCCCACGTCGTACGAGAGCGCGTGGGCCACGTGTCCCTCAGCGCGCAGGGCCGCCGCCACGGCCTCCATCTCCTGCGGGTGGCGAGAGACGCCCACCACCCGGGCGCCCTTGCGAGCCAGTCGCTTCATGAGGGCCTCGCCCAGTCCCCGGCTTGCCCCTGTCACCAGTACCGCCTTGCCTGCGAGCTTCATCGTGTCTCCTCCTGTGTCCCTAGAAGTACACGGCCCCGGCCGACTCTTTGGCATCTGTGCCAATGGATTGGCAGAATGCTGTTCCATGAGCGACGAGGAGCTGGCGGGCTGGCTGGCGCGCAACATCAAGGGGCTGCGGGAGGCGCGCGGCGCGACGCAGGCGCAGCTCGCGAAGCTGGCGGGCATCCCTCGGGCGACGTGGGCCCACCTGGAGTCGGGAGCGAGCAACCCAACGCTCGCCGTGCTGCACCGGGTCGCGAGCGCGCTCCAGGTGACGCTGGAGGAGCTGGTGGCCCGGCCTCGAGCCAGCGCCCGGCACTTCCCCCGCGAGAGCCTGCCCGTGCGGCAGCGGGGTGCGGGGCTGCTGCGCAAGCTGTTGCCGGATCCGCTGCCGGGGATGGAGTTCGACCGGCTGGAGCTGCCACCGCGGGTGCGCATCACCGGCGTGCCACACACCCCAGGCACGCGCGAGTATCTGGCGTGCGAGTCAGGGCAGCTGGCGCTGGTGGCCAGCGGCGAGCGCTTCGTGCTCCAGGCGGGGGATGTGGTGGTGTTCCGAGGGGACCAGAAGCACTCGTACGAGAACCCGGGGGATCGGACGGCGGTGGGCTATTCGGTCGTCCTGCTGACGCCCTCGCTGGCCTGAGCCAGGCTCACGCGCCCGGGGTGCCCGTCACGGCGCGGAGCACCGCCATGGGGCCCACGGCGCGGACCCGCTCGAGCTGCTCGCGGTTTTTGACGAGCAGGGAGCCGGCGAAGGCGAGCGCGTTGAGCGAGATGGACTCGAAGCACTCCTGCGTGCGGGGGACGACCATCGTCCAGTCGCGCGTGGCCAGGAGGTTGTAGGGCGTCCCAGGTTGTTCACAGCCCACGGCGCGGAGCAGACCTCTATAGGTGACGTGCGCCTCCGCGGGCTCCCGGAGCGGCGGGCCCAGTGCGTGGCGGAAGGGCAGCGAGCGCTGGGGGAGTGCCTCATCCATGGGTGTGCGGCGTCCACCCGAGGCCAAGGGAACCTGAACGAACTGAAGGTGCTTGTGGGGCTGACTCGCACCCGCGAGACGCCCACCATTATAGAAGGTGAGCGCGTCGACCTCGGCCGTGCAGGAGAGGAGGGCCTCGAAGTCGGCGGGAGTCAGGAGGGAGTCCTGATCCTCGAAGGCGCGGGTGACGAGCAGGGCGTGGTAGTCGAACACGTTGAACTTGTTGAGCAGGCACGCGTGGGCGGGCTCCACGTACGAGACGAAGAGGTCCTCTTCATAAGGAGGGATGAAGGGGTTCTTCGGGGGCTTCCCGTCCGGGGGGGGCACGGCCTTGGCCTTGCGCTCCAGGCTGGAGACGAGGCGGACGAGGAACGGGACACCGTCATCCTCGATGACTTCCACCTCGGTGCGGATGGGCACGAGCGCTCCGCTGGCGAGCGCCCGCGCAGTGCGCTCGACCACGGTGCTCCAGAGGGTTCCTTTCTCGAAGGCGGGAGGAGACTCGGCCATGGGGTTCATCGTGCCACGTCTCGTCCATAGAACCAGGCGGTCAGCGCGAGCCGCGGCGCGTGCGCGGGGAGCACCTCATGCTCCAGCTGCTCGCTGAGGAAGACCACCAGCCGGTCCAGCCGGGGCTCCACGTCGAGCGTCCCGGTCTCCAGGTGAAGCTGGAGCACGCCTCCGTGCTCGGGCTGCCAGTCGGTGTTCGCGTAGTAGATGGCCGTCACGCGCCGGTTCGACTGCCCGGGAAAGGCGTCCCGGTGGCGCACATAGCATGCTCCGTCGCCCGGGTAGTGGGCGAGCTGCAGATCAAACCGGCCGAGCCCCAGGTATGCCCCGGCGGAGAGCGCCTCGCCCAGCTCCGTGAACGCGCGCGACAGCGCTCCGAGGGCCGTCTCCAGCGCGGGCTGGACCCAGGTGATGAAATCTCCACGAACAGCCGCGTCCTCGGTACGGTCCGCTCCGCGCCGGATACCTGCCGGCTTCAAGGTGCCTGCCTCCACGAGGGCCTTGGCCTCGGCGTGGATGGCGTGCGCCTGCTCCTTCCCCAGGAAGGCGTCCCGCATGAAGAAGCCCTGGGTGCCCAGCGCTTCGATCTCGTCGTCCCTGAGCTCCATATGTTCACCCCGCACCGTGCCCCAGCGCCCGCGCGCTGTCAGCCAGGGTAGACTTGGGCCATGGGGCTCGTCCTGCGCATCCTCCTCCTGGCTGGCGCCGTGGCACTCGGGGCGCTTGGCGCTTTCTTCTTCCTGCGTCCTCACGCCCAGGTGCTGCCTGACCCGCCAGCGCTCGTGGTCCAGATGCGCGAGGTGGCCCGGCTGGAGACGCTCGACGTCTCTCTCTACAAGAAGGTGACGTTCAGCCCGGAGCCCACGGCCACGGACGCGCTCTGGAAGGACGTCGTCAACTGGGCCGCCTATTCCATCCGCACGCCTCGGGGCCGCGCCATCGTCTTCGCCGACGTGCACCTGGGCTACGACTTCCAGCGCATCGACACCTCCTCGCTCCGGGTGACGGGCACCCAGGTGGACGTGGTGCTGCCCCCGCTGGAGGTGAAGGTGGAGCTGAAGCCGGGGGAGACGGAGATCATCGACTCGAACCTGAACAGCCAGGAGACGGCGTACCTGTTGGAGCGGGCCCGTGTGGCCTTCGAGCGAGAGGTGAGCCAGGACCCACGGCTGAAGAACCGCGCGCGCCAGTCCGCTGAGCGCTCCCTGCGGGCCCTGTTCTTCTCGCTGGGGTTCACCGAGGTGCGCGTCGTGGATCGGCTGACCCCCGTCACCCCGGGCTAGTGCAGCGACGTCCCATGCGCCTTCTTCAAGGCGCGGCCGAAGTGTGCGAGGTCCTGGAACCCCGGTATGTTCCCGGGCTCTTCCTCTCACAGCGAGGCCCAACCCGATGAGCCAGAAGAAGCCCTCCACGCAACCCGACAAGGACCGCCTCATCCAGCAGCTCCAGGCGGGGCGGATCTCCCGCCGCGGCTTCCTCACCTTGCTCGGCCTGTCGGCCACCGCGGTGGGGACCCAGACGCTCTTCAGCTGCGCGGGCTCTTCCTCGGATTATGACTACATCATCGTGGGTGCGGGCTCGGCGGGATGCACCCTGGCGGCCAGGCTGCTCACGGACTCGGACGCGCGTGTCCTGCTGATCGAGGCCGGTGGCTCGAATGACCGCGAGGAGATCCGCGACTTCAGCCAGTCCTGGAAGCTGACGCTCCCCGGCTCTGAGCTCGACTGGGGCTACAAGTCCGTGCCCCAGCGCGAGCTGCTGAACACGCCTCAGTCCTACTCCTGTGGCAAGGTGGCCGGTGGCAGCAGCTCCATCAACGGCATGGTCTGGGTGCGTGGCAACAAGGCTGACTTCGACGGCTGGGCCGCCGCCGGGTGTCCCGGCTGGGACTTCAACAGCGTCCAGCCCTCCTTCCAGGCGCTGAGCCAGGCGATCCAGCCGTCCTCGGTGCTGACTTCCCGCAATGCGATGTCCCAGGCCATCGTCGAGGCGACCGTCGGTCTCGGCCATGCGCGCAACGCGGACTACAACGGCGAGCAGCAGCTCGGCGTGGGCTACACCCAGCTGAACGTGCTGGAGGACGGCAGGCGCCAGGATGCCTTCACCGCCTTCGTGGCGCCGCACGCGGACAACCCCCGGCTGAGCATCCTGATGGGAGCTCGGGTGAAGCGCATCGCCGTGAGCGGGAAGAAGGCGGAGGGAGTGGTCCTCGACCAGGACGGCGTGGAGCAGACGCTGAAGGCGGGGCGCGAGATCATCGTCTGCGCGGGCACCATCCAGACGCCGCACCTGCTGATGCTCTCGGGAATTGGCGACCCGGCGGAGCTGGAGCTCCATGGCATCCCCGTAGTGGCGGCGGTGCCGGGCGTGGGCAGGAACCTGCATGATCACCTCATCTCGGTGGTGGCCAGGAAGCTGCGGCAGCCAGAGCCGGCCTCACACGTCACCGCCATGGACGTGAGCGTCTTCTTCGGGGCCGGGCCGCGTCCGGGGATGCCGAAGTTCGAGGTCCAGGTCTATTACATGCGGTACGGCTGGGCGTCGTACCCCTCCGAGGCCGTGGCCCTGGGCCTCATCAACCTGCACCCGACGAGCCGGGGGACCGTGAAGCTGCGCTCGGCGGACTTCCAGGACGCACCGCTCATCGATCCGGACTTCCTGGGCACGGCGGAGGACAAGGCCCACCAGCTCGAGGGCTACAAGGCTGCCCGGGAGATCCTCGCCGCGCCCGGGCTGCGCAACTGGGTAGAGGACGTGGAGCACACGCCGGGGCCGGACGTCTCCACGGACGAGCAGCTCCAGGCCGCCATCCGGAAGTACTCCGAGAGCGACTTCCATTCGGTGGGCACGTGCCGGATGGGCCAGGACGACCTGGCGGTGGTGGATCCGCAGCTCCGGGTGAAGGGCCTGCAGGGGCTGCGGTTGGCAAGCGCTGCCATCATGCCCTCTGTCCCTTCGGGGAACACCAACGCACCCTCCATGATGGTGGGCGATCGCGCCGGCAGGCTGATCCTCGGGCGAGGCTGAGCGACGCGGAGTCGTAGCACCCAAGCTTGCCGGGCCACCTGCCGGGCGCAGCCCGCACCCACCTGTCTGCTTGTCTGACAGGTTTGTTCCAGGCGCCGCCGCCGCAGGCTCCCCCACCCACCTGTCTACTTGTCTGACAGGTTCAGCCCGGGCCCCGCCCACCAGCAGGCCCACCCCCGAAGCTCCAGCCTGGGAAGAGGGGCCTCTCAAGAGCGATTCTTGCGTCAGGTGTCTGCGAATGTGCGCGCCCTGGGGCGGGCCCCCCAACGCTGGGGTGAGGTCGAGCTGCCATCGCCGCTGGCAGGCGTGTTCATGAGTGCGGAGCCCGTCTCACACCTGGGTCAGGCCCTCGGCGGTGAGGCGGAACTGGCCGGGAATTCCGTCCGGCGCGTGCCCCAGCTTCGCCAGCGCCTCGCACTCGGCCACGTCCGACTCTCGGCACACGAGCGCGAACTCCCGCCAGCCCAGGCTCACCCGCAGGGGACCCTCCCCCGCCTGCAGCGCCAGCCGACTCCGCTGCTCCACGGTGAGCAGTCGCGCCCCATCATGCCCGTCTCCCTCCGCCACCGCCCAGAGCCCGCTGAACGTCTCCGCCAGCCGCACCACGCCTCGATCCACCACCACGGGACGCACGGGCGCCGGGTGGGCCTCGAGGTTGCGCCACGCCGCGCCGTCCACGGCCTCCGCCGTCAGCCCCGCGGCCTTCACCACGGACTCGGGCACGTAGCGCACGTACTCCGGATCCTCCAGCACGTAGAAGATCTCGAGCCCCGCTGGTCCCGCGCGGTGCAGCGCGCCCACCGCCTGTGCCTCGAAACCGCCGGGCCGCAGCACCGGGCGCAGCCGACGCTCCAGGGCCGTCACATCCTCCCCCAGCTCCGTGCGCAGGCCACCCAGCTCCGCGGCCAGCTTCTCCACGTACTCTGTCAGCCCCCGCTTCCCGCCCTGGTAGGCCGCATAGAGCGAGCCCACGTTCACCCGCGCCATCTCGCCCCCCGCAAGCTTCACCAGCACGTCCCGCCCTTGCAGACGGAACTGCACCCCCGCGCGCCGCAGGGCCGCCGCCAGCGCCGCGTTGAACTCGGGGCGCAGCACCTGCTCCTCGGCGAGTGCGTGCGCCGGCAGCTCCACGGCCTCCAACTCCTCCTTCAGCAGCCGCGCCTCCGAGTCGAACGGATCGCGCGCCAGCACCTCTCTCACGTACTGCTGCGCTCGGCCCTTCTCCCCCCGGCGCAGCGCGAGCACCGCCAGCACCTTGATCGCCTCGGGATCTCCCGAGCTCAGGGCCAGCGCCTCGCGCAGCACCTCCTCCGCATCCCCGTGCCGCTCCAAGCCCAGCAGCGCCCGCGCCAGGCCCAGCCGCACCTGGAGCTCCTTCGGGAAGTCCCGCCGCAGCCGCTCGAGCAGGGGCAGCGCCTCGCGCTCAGCCTCCGCGTTGACGAGCGCATGCGCCACCGCCAGCCACAACGTGGGCCCTTCGCTGCCCGCGGCCGCCTCGCGCAGCGTGGTCAGCTCCGCTTCACTCAGGACCTCGCCCGCCTCCACCTTGCGACGGAGGCTCTCCAGGTTGGCGCTCACGGCGCGACTCTAGTGGGTCAGCCCGCTCGTCCCAACCTTCTCCCCGCCGGGAGGTGCTGCCGAAGAAGGAGGCTCGGAGGGAGACGTGTCCCGCTGGGAGAGGAACTCGTCCAGCGCGCCCAACTCGATGGGCTTCCGGAACACCGCATCCACCAGCGCCAGGGTGTCGCGGCTCTGCCCCCGGACATCCATTCCCGTGACGATGGCCAGCAGGGCCTGCGGCGTGCGCTTGCGCAGCTCGCGCGCCAGCTCCCACCCCGACATGTCCGGCATCAGCGCGTCCAGGAGGGCCGCATCGAAGCGGCGGCGCTCCCACAGCTGCAGCGCGACCTCCGCGTTCTGGGCCACCTGCACGTCATAGCCCTCGTCCCCCAGCACCTCGGCCAGCATCCGCGCGTTGTCCATGTCGTCGTCCACCACCAGCACACGGCGCGTCTGCTGGAAGCGGCGCGGGCCCGTCACGGGCGCCTCGCTGCGAGCCTCTACCTCATGGGCCGGCCGCGCATGGGGGAGCCGCACCACGAAGGCGCCCCCGTGCCCGCTCTGGGCGTTCTCCACCGTGAGCTCGCCGCCCCAGCGCTGCACCTGGGCCCTCAGCACCGCCAGCTGCAAGGCGGCCTGGGGCGCCGCTGCCTCCCGGTTGAGCGGATCGAACATCCTCGCCAGCTCCTCCACCGCGTACGGCGGCCCCTCGTCCTGGATGCGCAGGGCCGTCCGCTCCGGCCCCTCGGCCTGGGTGATCAGCTCCAACCTCCCCCCTGCCTGCATCCGATCCCGCGCCGCCAGCAGCAGGCTCACCACCACCTCTCGCAGGAAGCCGGCGTCGGCCCGCACGAGCCCCGGATCCCCCAGGCGCAGATCCACCCCCACCGGGTGCTCGCCGCGCTCCAGCTCGCCGCGCGCCAGCTCCAGCGCCTCGCGCACGGCCGCGTCCAGCGACACCTCCTTGAGCACCTCCTCGGTGCGCTGCACGTTGAACTCCTGGAGCCGCGCCACCAGCTCGCCGATCTGGCCCACCGTCCGATCCAGCGCGTCCAGGTGCTCGGGCTTGAACTCGCGCCGCAGCAGGGTGATGCGCAGGCGCAGCACGTTGAGGAAGTTGTTGAGCGCGTGCGCCGCCCCGCTCGCCAGCTGCCCCAGGGCCTGCGCCCGCGTGCGCTGGAGCAGCCGCCCCTGGAGCCGGCGCAGCTCGTCCTGCGCGCTCATCAGCTCCCGGGTCTTCGTGGCCGCCTCGGTGCGATCGGTGATCGTCTGGATGACGCCGACCAGCTCGCCGCCCTCCTCCCAGATGGGCGTGGCGCTCATCTCCAGCCAGGCCTCACCGCCGCCGGGGCGCTCCACCACCATCATCCCCCCTCGCACCGGACCCCGCTCCTGGAGGGCTCGCATGAAGGGCATGTCCGTCACGCGGAAGGGCTCTCCCGCGGGGTGACGCGCGGTCACCTGGGTCAGCACCTGCGCCAGCGAGGCGCTGGCCCGCGCGCCCACCACCGAGCGCATGGGCACGCCCATGAGCCTGCTGACGGGCGGCGAGGCGAAGGACACTGTCCCATCCGCCTCCACCAGCAGGATGCCCACATCCATGTGGTAGAGGATGGACTCCATCACCGCGGCCTCGCGGAAGCGCACCTCCTCCGTCCTCAGCACCCGCGCGTAGGAGGCCTGGGCCGAGGCGTTCGCCTCCCCCACCAGCTCGGTGATGAACTCGGCCACCTCCGGCTCCAGCCGGCCCGCGTGGCGGCGGGAGTACACGCGCAGCAGCACCTCCTCCAGCGCCTTGAACTCGCGCACCAGATCCTCGGGCTCGAAGCGCTGGTCGTACCGGAAGGCACCGTGAGACCGCACCACCTCCGGCCAGAGGCGCAGCACGTCGTCCGGCCGATCCCTGAGCAGGCGGGCCAGCTCGTCGAGCAGCCGTCGCAGCGGTGCACGCAGATCCCGGCCGGGCAGGTCCAGCTCGTACAGCTCCTCCCGGAGGCGCTTGGCCCACAGACGCGCCAGGCGCTCTCGCTCTTCCTGGACCAGCCCAGCCAGGGCCTCGATGGTCTCGTTCGGTGTCACGTCAGGGCAGGAAGGTGGCCACGGCAAGCAGCCATGGCCACCCTGAGCAGGCAGGCAGTCGAGCTGCTTGGGTAGGACAGCCTACGCAGGAAGCCAGGGGGCCCTTAACGTTGAGAGACAGGGATGCGAGTCAACGGACGGGACAAGAACGGGCTCGAGCCCCTGATGCTCTCCGATGCGGCCATGGGCCAGCTCTATCGCGGGGAGCTCGGCCGCTCGGACAAGTGGCGAACACGCCTGGACACGACGACCAACTGGGCGCTCACCACCACCGCGGCGGTGATCTCTTTTGGCTTCGCCAATGCGTCCAGCCCTCACGTGACGTTCCTGGTGGGGATCTGGATGGTGATCACGTTCCTGCTCACGGAGGCGCGGCGCTACCGGTACTACGACTTGTGGAACCGGCGTGTGCGGCTGCTGGAGGACGGCTACTGGGCGCCGATGCTGCGCCACGAGCCGGTGGATCCGGACGCCTTGCGCGAGCTGGCGGTGGAGCTCTCGCGGCCGCAGATCCACCTCTCGCTGTTCTCCGCCATCTCCACCCGCCTCAACCGCACGTATGGGCCCATCCTCATCGTCCTGCTGCTGAGCTGGTTCGTGAAGGTCTACAGCCATCCGCAGGCGCCGGTCTCCTTCCAGGAGTTCGTGCAACGCGCCCACGTCGGCCCGGTGGCCGGGGGCGTGGTGATGGGCATCGTCGCGGTCATGGCCCTGCTGGCGGCCTATCTCTTCATCTCCTCGTACTTCGTCCGCGCTCCGCTGGGCGAGCTGCGCCCGCGGCACCGCTCCCGCCGCTCCGCGCTCCTGGAGTCGTTCTACAGGCCCTATGCGCTGCGCCGGCCTCGCCGCGCCCGGCCCTCTCAGTCCCCTGGGCAGCCCCCGGTCCGCCCGCCTCCCACCACGCCCCCACCGTCCTGAGGGCGATCCCCCTCTGCCGATGGGCGAGGGCTCCTTGTGGTATCCACCAGTCCCACTGGGACTCTGGCTATTCTTCTTCCGAGCCCCGGTCTTTTGTGGCTTGAATCCGCCCCCATGGCGAACCGCACGGTCACAATCATCAATGGCGACGGCATCGGCCCCGAGGTCATGGCGGCCACCCTCCGGGTCCTCGAGGCGCTCGAGCTGCCGCTGGACTTCGAGTACAAGGACGCAGGCGCCGAGGTGATCGCCAAGTACGGCACCAACCTCCCTGACGAGACGGTGGAGGCGGTGCTGCGCAACGGCGTGGCGCTCAAGGGCCCCACGGGCACGGTGGTGGGCGGCGGCCTGCCCTCGGCGAACGTGGGCCTGCGCAAGCGGCTGGACCTGTACTCCTCGCTGCGCCCGGTCAAGAGCGTGCCCAACGTGAAGACGCGCTATGAGGACGTGGATCTCGTCGTCGTGCGCGAGAACACCGAGAGCCTCTACGCCGGCCTGGAGCACATCATCGTCCCGGGCGTGGTAGAGTCGCTGAAGATCATCACCGAGAAGGCCTCCACGCGCATCGCCCGCTTCGCCTTCGAGCACTCGAAGAGACACGGCCGCAAGCGAGTGACGGCAGTGCACAAGGCCAACATCATGAAGCTGTCGGATGGCCTCTTCCTGGACTGCTGCCGCAAGGTGAGCCGCGAGTTCCCGGAGATCAAGTACGACGAGTTCATCATCGACAACCTCTGCATGCAGCTGGTGAAGGACCCGACGAAGTTCGACGTGTTGGTGCTGGAGAACCTCTACGGCGACATCGTCAGTGACTTGTGCGCGGGCCTGGTGGGTGGCCTGGGCGTGGTGCCGGGAGCCAACATCGGCGAGCGCACCGCGGTGTTCGAGGCCGTGCACGGCACGGCGCCGGACATCGCCGGCAAGGGCATCGCCAACCCCACGGCGCTGATGATGTCCTCGGTGATGATGCTGGACTGGCTGGGGATGCGCGACGAGGCGAAGCGGATGCAGAGCGCCATCCAGAAGGTCTACACCGAGGGCAAGGTGCGCACCGGAGATCTCGGCGGTACCGCCAACACCCGCGAGTTCACGGACGCCATCATCGCCGCGCTGTGAGGGTCGTCGCTCGCGTCCTCCAGCGGCTCGCTCGGGACAGGTTCCTGGCGGGGATGGTGGCCGCCGTGGCGCTCGCCGCGCTCTTCCCGGATTTCGGGAGCAGCGGCGGCGCCATGCACGCGGATGTCGTCGTCAACGTCGGCATCTTCCTCGTCTTCTTCCTCCACGGCCTCGGGCTCTCCCCGGGGAGCATGCGGGCCGGGCTGACGCGCTGGCGGCTGCACGTGCTCGTGCAGACTTTCACCTTCGTCGTGTTCCCCGTGCTGTGGCTGGTGCTCGATGCCGTCGCGGGCCGCTGGCTCCCGGCGGACCTGTCCCTGGGGTTCCTCTACCTGTGCGCCGTTCCGTCCGCCATCTCGTCCTCGGTGACGCTGACGGGCATTGCCCGGGGCAACGTGGCGGGTGCGATCTTCAACGCCAGCCTGTCGAGCCTGCTCGGGGTGGTGCTGACTCCGCTGCTCGTCGGCCTCTTGGCCAGGACGACGGGACAGGCGCTCTCGTGGGCCGACACCGCCCTCAAGCTCGCGGCCCTGCTCGTGCTTCCCCTGGTGCTCGGGCAGGTGCTCCGGCCGCTCCTCGGCGGGTGGTTTGCCCGCTACAAGGCCTACACGAACGGCTTCGACAGGCTCGTCATCCTGGTGCTGGTGTACGCCTCGTTCTGCGACTCGGTGGAGGCGGGCCTCTTCACCCGGTATGGCGGCGCAGTCCTCGCCATGGCGCTGGGAGGCGCGGCGCTGCTCCTCGCCGTGGTGCTGTGGCTGACCACCCGAGCGGCGCGCTGGGCCAGGTTCAACACGGAGGACGAGATCGCCGCCGTCTTCTGCGGCTCGAAGAAGACGCTGGCCTCCGGTGTGCCCATAGCCCGGCTCCTCTTCGGAGCCCATCCGGCCCTGGGACTCATCGTCCTGCCGTTGATGTTCTACCACCAGCTCCAGCTGATCGTCTGCTCGGTGCTGGCCGAGCGCTACGCGGCCCGCTCTGGGTGAAACGCAGCCGGGGCTCGGGCGTCTGGAGAGATATGCGAACACTGCCTGTGCTATTCACCCTCTCGGCGGTCACCTTCGGGGCCGCCGCCTTCGCGGAGCCCGCCATGTCCTTCTTCGAGCTGAAGACGAGCCGCCTCAACGGCAAGCAGGAGAACCTCTCGGAGTACAAGGGGAAGGTGCTCCTGGTGGTAAACACCGCCTCCGAGTGCGGCTACACGCCGCAGTACGCGGGGCTGGAGAAGCTCCACAAGGAGTATAAGGACAAGGGCGTGGCGGTGCTGGGCTTCCCCTCGAATGACTTTGGCGAGCAGGAGCCGGGCTCGGCGCAGGAGATCGCGAAGTTCTGCGAGCTGCGCTTCAAGGTCACCTTCCCCCTGTTCGAGAAGGTGAAGACGAAGGGTGACGGCCAGTCCCCGGTGTACGAGTTCCTCGCACGCAAGCACGGCGCACCCAAGTGGAACTTCCACAAGTACGTGGTGGGCAAGGATGGCCAGGTGAAGGCCGCCTTCCCCAGCAACGTGGAGCCCGACAGCCCCGAGCTGAAGAAGGCCCTCGAGAGCGCCCTGGGGGAGTGATGCTGGAGCGGAGCCCTCGGATGAAGCACGCGTGGGAAGCCTGGCAGCGGGCCCGCCAACGGTGGTGGGTTCGCTGGGGGGTGGACCTTGCCGTGGCCGCGCTCCTCTTCATGGGGGTGATGGCCTGGCAGACCCGTCACCTGCCGGGCTCTGGGACGCCCGCGCCGGACTTCCAGCTCCGCACCCTCACCGGCGAGCAGGTTCGCCTGTCGGAGCTGCGTGGCAAGCCCGTGGTGCTCGCCTTCTGGGCCCCCTGGTGCGGGGTCTGCAAGGCCGAGTCCTCCACGCTCTCGGCCCTGCGGGGCATGGTGGGCGAGCGGGCGCATGTGCTCACCGTGGCCGTGGCCTACGAGGACGAGGCCGACGTGCGGCGCTTCGTCCGCGAGCAGGGCGCCGACTACCCGGTGCTGCTGGGCAATGACGCTCTCTCGCGGTCGTTCCAAGTGGACCGCTTCCCCACCACCTTCATCCTCTCCTCCGAGGGCCGCATCGAGCAGGCGACCGTGGGCTACACCACGCGGCTCGGGCTGCTCTGGCGGCTGTGGCGCGCCTCCTGAGCAGCCAGCCCGACGTCCGCCGCGCTCCGCCCGGGAGGAGGGAGCGCGTTTGCCTCGTGCGTTGGGGATCTCGATCATGCTTTCTTGCCAGGACGATCGAGCCCTGGAGGTGACGGACGATGCGCGCGGTGATCTACGAGCACGATGAGGACGCGGGGGTAGGCCTGCTCGGTCCGGCGCTGCAGCAGGCCGGGTTCACGCTCGTGAAGCGCTTCCGGACGACTCGCCGAGAGGACGTGGACGCCGAGCTCGTGGTCGTCATGGGCGGCCACATGGGCGTGTACGAGGCCGATCAGCACCCCTTCCTCAACGAGGAGCTCGCCCTGCTCTCCGAGCGGCTCGCGAATGAGCGGCCCTGTCTCGGCATCTGCCTGGGCGCCCAGATGCTCGCGGCCGCCGCCGGCGCGGAGGTGTTCCTCGGCAAGAACGGCTTCGAGGTGGGTGCCCTGCCTGTCCGCTGGACCCAGGAGGGCCTGAAGGATCCGGTGATCGCCGGGGTGCGTCCCCGCACCGTCATGGCCCACTGGCATCAGGACACCTTCAAGCCCGTGCCCGGCGCCACGCTCCTGGCCTCCACGGACCGCTACACGCAGCAGGCGTTCCGGCTTGGCAAGTCCTATGGCTTCCAGTTCCACATGGAGCTGGGCGCCGAGGAGCTGGATCGCTGGCTGACGCAGTGGAGCGACTCGATCGTCCAGCAGGGCAAGGATGTGAAGGAGCTGCGCGCCCAGGTTCCCAAGCTCAAGGCCACGGAGGCGGAGCTCATCGAGCTGCAGCACCGCCTCGCGAATCACTTCGCCAAGGCGGTTCGCTGAAAGGAGTCGGATGTGACGACCGGCTGGCTGGGATCCCTGGCGCTGGGGCTCGCGCTGACGACGGCGGCCGCTCCTCCGCGCGTCCAGCTACCGAAAGCGGTGTGCAACCTGCATGGGGCCTGCATCACCCTGAAGGAAGAGGAGCGCACCGAGCAAGGCGTCTTCCTCCTGCGCATGGAGGAGAAGCTCCCCCGCCGGCTTGCTCCGGAGGCCGCTCTTGGCCTGTGGCTCGCCTGGCCCATGGACGCCGAGCGACAGCGCCCGCTCGTCCATCGCGCGGCGGCGTTCCAGGTGGTGCTGGCGACCCCGGCAGGACGCTTTGAGCTCTTCTCCCCACCGCTGATCCTGGTACGGCGCACGGCAGGCGAGCCGTCCGCGCCGCTCGTCCATGTCTCCTTCGATCCCGCCGAGAAGGGTGAGCTGCAAGCGGCGGTGCACGAGGTCGTCGCCGCAGCCAAGGCGCAAGGACTGCTCACCGCAGAGCAGCAGCAGGTGCTCGCGGGGCGGCAGAAGGCCCTCGACGGGCGATTGCCGGAGCTGGTGCGCGCGCTGGAGGCCTTCCGAGCCCGGCCTGCGGATCCGAAGGCGAGAGACACCTTCCTCTCCACGCTGGCGGCGTTCCCAGGCGAGGAGATGGACCTGGGCGCACGCGCGATTGCTCCCGAGACGTTCCTCACCGCCAGCCAGCGCACCTCGCTGCGCAAGGCGGGTTATGAGGTGGTGGGGAAGCGCTGGCTGGAGTACTCCGAGGCCGCGGAGCTGGCGTACCGGCTCCACATCCAGGCCTGCTCGTTGGAGCAGCTCGTGCGCGAGTGGAACGCCGGCCTGCGCGGCCCGGCCTCCGGCATCGAGAACTTGCCGCGCCCCGCGCTGGACTTCGACCGCGCCCGTCGCCTCGAGGACGTCAGCTTCACCCTGGACGTGCGCAACGATGGGGGGCTCACGCGAATGGACCAGGTCCTCAAGCGGTTGCTCGAGGTGCCCGGCGTCCGCCTTGCTTCTGGAGCGCCCCTGCCGCCAGCACGCTGAGACGCGCCCAGCTCCAAACCGGTGGCATCACCCGCTGCCCGCCTCACCGCCGCCCATGTCAGCCTGAGCTGATGTGCTGCCGGACACAGGCAACGAGGAGGGTGGCGGATATGGAACGGATGGGGCTCGTCGCACACGTCGAGCAGCAGTTGGAGCGCGTTATTGCACTGGGCTTGCTGCCAGAGCAGGGCCTGCTTCCCTCGGAGAACATGCTGGCGCGGAAGTATGGAGTCTCGCGAGCCACTGCTCGGCAAGCACTGCAACGGCTGGCCGCGAGGGGACTGGT
>NZ_DASPHO010000419.1:0-11300 GCF_035629615.1 Hyalangium sp.
AAGCGGAGCCCCCCGCCCTCTGAGCCTCGCCCGCTCCTAGCGAAAGGTCGTGGAGGGACAGGGGCCACTCTGCCGAGCTACCCGCGCGGGCGCCCGGTCTCCTCCGGAATGCCGTCATGCATCTCGACAAAAGCCTTGCTCAGACCGAGCACCTTGATTCTTGATATCGCCCCACCCGCTAGCCAGGAGAGCTCCATGCCGAAGAAGGTTCGTCCTGTTCCAAAGGGCTTCACTACTGTCACGCCGCATCTCTCGCTCCAGGACGCCCAGGCGGCGCTGGCCTTCTACAAGAAGGCCTTCGGCGCAAAGGTGTTGGGGAAGATTCTGGCTCCTGACGGCAAGGTGATGCACGCGGATGTCCAGATTGGAGACGCCCATGTCTTCGTCTCTGATCCCATGATGGACAGTGCGCCGGGCTCCAGCGCCCTTCACCTGTACGTGGAGAATGCGGACAAAGCGTGGAAGAAGGCGGTGGCTGCGGGCGCGCAGGTCATCATGCCGCTCGATAACTCGTTCTGGGGAGATCGGTATGGGCTCCTGGCGGATCCGTTCGGCCAGAAGTGGGCCATCAGCAGCCATATCGAGGACGTGCCCCCAGCGGAGATGAAGAAGCGCATGAAGGCGGCGCTCTCGCAGCGTCCGCCGAAGTAGGAGCGCGCCCCCCGTAGACGTGCTGCCTGCGTCACACGCGGGCGGCGCGAGGCGCCCCACTCCTGGATGGAGCCACCGTGCATCCATGACGCTGCCCCTGGTCCACATCTACTGCGACGGCGCCTGCTCCCCGAACCCTGGCGTGGGGGGTTGGGGCTCCATCCTCATCTCTCCGGCGCACGGCAACGTGCGCAAGGAGCTGAGCGGCGCCGAGCCGGACACCACCAACAACCGCATGGAGCTGACGGCGGCGCTGATGGCGCTGCGGGCGCTGAAGACGCCCTGTCAGGTGCAGCTCTTCACGGATTCGCAGTACGTGCGCAACGCCTTCGAGGAGAAGTGGCTGGACAGGTGGCAGCGCACGGGGTGGAAGACCTCCAGCAAGCAGCCCGTGCAGAACGCGGACCTGTGGCAGGCGCTGCTCGAGCAGTCGCGAGCCCACCAGGTGAGCTGGAACTGGGTGCGAGGACACTCCGGGCACGCAGAGAACGAGCGAGCGGACGCACTCGCCGTGGCGGCCCGGCTGGCGCTGGCGGCGACGCTGGGCCGCTGAACCGTCGCGCGGATCCGCTATTCGCGCCTGCCTCCACGAGGCCCTCTCAAGTAGGCTCCGTCAGGCGGAAGGCACGGCGCCCGTCGCCTGCCTCGAGACCTACACGCACTGGGACACACCTTCATGGCCAAGCTGAATCAGATCATCGCCGTCGAAAAAGGCATCAAGAGCCGCTCGCACCAGGAGCTGAGCGACGCGCACCACGCGTTGCAGAAGCCCCAGCTGCTGGCGGGCATCTCCCGCACCTACCAGCCCAAGGACGAGGAGGGGGAGAAGTTCCCACCTGAGTCCACCCGCGTTCAGATGCGCGCGGAGGAGATGCTCAAGAAGACGCAGGAGATCCTCACTCGCCTCTTCGATGTCACCGCCACCAAAGACGTGACCAACTGCCGGGCCAAGGCGGACGTCGTCGTCGACGGGAAGGTCCTCCTCAAGAACGTGCCCGCGACCTACCTTCTCTTCCTGGAGAAGCAGCTGGTGGACATGCAGACCTTCGTCAAGAAGCTGCCTGCGCTGGACCCCAGCGAGACGTGGGTCGCGGATGCCGCCCAGGGGCTCTGGGCCACCGAGCCCGTCCAGACGGCCAAGACGAAGAAGGTTCCCCGCAACCACATCAAGGCCGAGGCCACCGACAAGCACCCCGCCCAGGTGGACGTGTACTACGAGGACATCGTCGTCGGTTACTGGAAGACCGTGAAGTTCTCCGGTGCCTTGCCCGCCTCACGCATCCAGGACATGCTCGAGCGCGTGGAGAAGCTGCAGCAGGCCGTGAAGTTCGCCCGCGAGGAGGCCAACAACGCCGAGGTCGAAGAAATGAAAGCCGGAGAAGTCGTCTTCGGCTACCTGTTCGGTGAGCGAAACCGCTGACCGGAAAGCTTGGAGTGCAAGCTCAAACTGAACCTCAAACTGATGCCGAGCGGATCCCTTTTTCGCTGAAGAGTGCAGGTTCGAGTCCTGCCCCCGCCACTTGCGACGGGGTAGCCCAACGGTAGAGGCAGGCGGAGAAGCCCGTGAAGCACCCCCAGATTCAGACTCTCACTCCAGACTCAGCATCCGCTGTCGTAGGCCTAATCGACTGTCTGTCGCACCCAACCCCGAGATACCGGTGCAATTCCGGTCCGCCTCTTCTTCTTCCTTGCGAGGCGGTAGCTCAATCGCAGAGCGCGGGGTCTCAAGCTCAGCGGCAGACTTAAACGTGTAGGCCTCACCAAATGGCAGCACCCCGAGCCCGGCCAGGAGGATACCCTGGTCGGGCTCACCTTTTTTGAGGACTCCCGAGGTCGCTTCTTGAGATTCCCGCGCTCCCTCCAGAACGTGCTGAAGGCGTCCCCCCTGTTGGCCGCAAAGCGGCTGCAGCGGCTCCTGGGAATCGAGGCACTCACCCAGGAGCTCCAGGCGCTCCGGCAGGAGCAGGCGCACTTGCGCCGGTCTCTGGACAGCCTCTCCGCACGCGCCGACACACAGGCCCAGGCTCAGTCCGCGCGCCTCGAGGAGCTCGGCCCGCGGCTGAGCGAGCTCTCCCTGCGGCTCGAGTCCCTCAGCTCGGCGTGGAGTGAGCACACCCGCTCATTCGACTTCCGGGAGCGGCTGACGGAGCTGGAAAAAGGCCACCGCAGCCTTCTCGAGCGGGTGGAGGCCAGGCTCCGCGGGCTCCTGAGCTGGGGCCTGCGCGACAGCCTGGTGGACGAGGACCGAAAGGCGCGGGTCGCCTTCATCGTCCAGGAGCCCAGCCTGCTGGACCTCACGCTTCCCATCTTCGAGGCCCTGCGGGACGGAGGCCACAGCCGGCCCCTGCTGTATGCCATCCCGCACGGGACGGCGGCCGCCCCCGAGGCCACGGAGCGCAACTACCGCAACCTCTGCGAGGAGCTCGACAGGCGGCGCCTGCCCTACCTCGAGGCCTATGACAGTGATGGGCGGACGGAGCTCGTCCCGCTTCGCGCACTCCGGCCGGACTATGTCTTCCTCCAGACTCCCTACTGCGAGCAGCGGCCCCCAGGGCTCTCCGCGAGTGCGCTGGCCAGGTTCACCCAGGTGCTCTACGTCCCCTATGGCTTCATGCTGGCAGCCAGTGAAGAGCTCCAGTACGAGCTCCCCTTCTACCGGGACTGCTACCGCATCTTCCTCGAGTCCCAGCACCGCAAGGAGGAGTTCCAAGCTCGCGGCCACCCCTCCGAGAAGTTCATCGTCAGCGGGCTGCCCAAGCTGGACATCTACCTGAGAGCCACCACCGCTCCAGCGCAGGCACAGTGGCGCCTGCCGAGGGAGAGTGGAACCCGCCGCGTCATCTGGGCCCCGCACTGGAGCTTCCGCTGGGTGCAGGGAGGACGGGAGACCGAGGGCTACTCCCGCTTCCTCGTCTTCAGAGATGTCTTCCTGCGCTTGCTCACCGAGTACCCGGGCCTGGACCTTCTGATTCGCCCCCACCCCATGCTCTTTGACAACCTGGTGCGCTCAGGGCTGATGTCCGAGGGCGAAGTCCTCGCCTACAAGGCCCGGATTGCCCAGGCTCCCAATGCTCAGCTCCTGGAGACCGGCGACTACTTCAGCCACTTCCAGACCTCGGATGCCCTGATCACCGATGGCGTGTCCTTCCTGGCGGAGTACCTCCCCACCAGCAAGCCCCTCCTCTATACTCCGAACCCAAAGGGGCCCGGGTTGAACCCCACGGGACAGCGGCTCGTGCAGCACGACTACACAGCGCTCACAGAGTCCGAGCTCGAGGCCTTCCTCCGCGATGTCGTCTTCGGCGGGAAAGATCCCTTGATGCCGCTCCGGGAGCAGACGCGGCAGCAGGAGCTCTTCCTCCCCGCCGGTGGCTCCGGCCGGTTCATTGCGGATCACCTCCACCAGGACTGGGCCGCGTCATGAGGACATTCGATCCTCGGCAGATCCTCGGCATCATTGGAGGCTCAGGGGTGGCGGCCGGGGCGGAGATCGTCTCACGGCTCGAGCGTCGCCTCTCCTTGGAGGGCGCGTTCCGGGACCATCACCACCCGCAAGTCATCCTGTTCCAGGCCACGCAGGCTCCCAGCCGCAGCCTCTTCCTCGAAGGACGCGGGGAGAGCTTTCTCCCCGCCTATACGGCCGTGGGCAAGGCCCTGGCGGGCGCCGGAGCCACGCTCCTGTGCATGACCTGCAACACGGCGCACTGGCACCGCAGAGAGCTCGAGCAGGCGATAGGGCTGCCCTGGGTGGATGCACTCGACGAGACCTGCCGCGTGCTCGCGGAGCGTCACCCCCGCGTTCGGCGCGTGGGCGTCCTCTGCTCGGAGGGCTCACGCGCCGTCCGTCTCTTCGAGACCTACTTCCAGCGGAACCTGTCCATAATGCCCCTCTTCCCTTCCGCGGAGGGGCAGAAGGCCGTCACCGAGGCCATCTGCAGCGTGAAGAAGGGACAGCATCACCTTCCAGACTCGGCTGAGGCGCATCCGAGCAGGCACCTCGTCCCCGTCATCCAGGAGCTCCTCCAGCAGCAAGTGGAGGCCATCGTCCTGGGCTGCTGCGAGATCTCACTCGCACTCACTCCTCCCATGATCTCCCGGTGGGGCATCCCGATCGTGGACACGATGGACGCGCTGGTCGACGCCTGCCTCGAACGCATGGCGCTACCGAGTGGCGGGGCCTGATCCCGCTCCTCCCGCTCGGAGTACGGTCGTCCTTGAAGGCACGTCCCTGTACCGTTACTCTCGTCAGACGTTGGCCGGGCGTAAGTTCTCAGAAGGTGTGACCGTTGCGGATTGTGCAGCAAAGGATCGAGATCGATTACAAGCAGGTCGAAGACTTCTTTCGCGCCCGTGGGGAGAATGCAGCGGGCCTCACGGCGACCATGTACGGGGACCAGGATCCCACGGTCGCCGCCCGTAGGGACGAGGTCGAGAAAGCACGCGTCCTGCCGCTCCTGGGAGCGCTGGCGCAGGGAAACGTCCTCGAGATTGGCTGTGGGCTCGGGCGCTGGGCGCCCGTCATTGCGGCGAGCGGTGGCCGCTACCTCGGCTTCGACCGCTCGAAGGAGCTCATCGAGGCCGCCCGCCGGCTCCAGGGAGACTGCGGCGGCAGGGCCTCCTTTGAGGTCCTCGACGCGTGCGAGCTGCATCGCGCGGCCCCTTCGCTCCCGGGGCCTTTTCAGGTCGTGCTCGTGACGGCCCTGCTCCTCTATCTGAACGATGCGGACTGCGAGAACATCCTGCGGAGCATCGTGCTGCTCGCGGCGGAAGACGCCCTGGTCTACATCCGCGAGCCGGTGTCCCTCCTGGAGGACAGGCTGACCCTGGTCAACCACTACTCCGAGGAGCTGCGCGCGCACTACAACGCCGTCTACCGGACCGAGCGCGAGTACCGGGAGTGGTTCTCCACCCTGCTGCTCCCCGCGGGCTTCGTGCTGGCGGAGACGGACTTCATCTTCGACAAGCAGTTGCACAACCGGGCGGAGACGCGCCACCGCTTCTTTGCCTTGAAGCGGTCGGCCGCGCTCACGGGTGCGCTGCCTCGGGAGGAGCCCCGGTGACGCGCCTGCTCGAGCGACGCGCGCAGAAGACGGCCATCTGCTTCGACCTGGACGGCACGGTCACCCGCCAGGAGATCCTGCCGCGGCTCGCGATCGAGGCCGGTCTCGAGGAGGAGATCGCGACGCTGACCAGCGCCACCATCCGAGGGCTCATTCCCTTCGAGAGCTCCTTCAAGCTGAGGACCCGGCTGCTCCAGGACATCCCCTTGGAGGTGGTGGGCGCAGTGATCCGGCGAATCCCGCTGCACGCGAGGATCCGCGAGTTCATCCGCAAGCACGCGGAGCGGTGCTTCATCGTGACGGGGAATCTGGATGTCTGGGTCCAGCCGCTGGTGGAAGAGCTGGGGTGTGGCTTCTTCTCGTCCGTCGCCGCGGTGCGCGACGGCCGTCTCACCGGGATCGCGAAGATCCTGAACAAGGCCGATGCCGTGCAGGCCCTGCGCGCGCAGTTCGATCGCGTCATCGCGGTGGGTGACGGGATGAACGATGCCCCCATGTTCGAGGCGGCGGACATTGGCATCAGCTTCGGCGGGGTCCATGAGCCCGTCGAGACCCTCATCCACCTGTCAGACTATGTGGTCTACCACGAAGCGGGACTATGCAGCCTGTTAGACACGCTGTCATAAGCGCCGCCGGGCTCGGCTCGCGCCTGGGACTGAACCTCCCGAAGTGCCTCGTCGAGCTCGAAGGCCGGCGGTTGATCGACTACCAGCTGGAGCTGCTGGAAGGCGTACCCGACGTCCGCATCGTCGTCGGGTTCATGGAGCGCGCCGTCATGGAGCACGTGCGCTCCGTGCGCCGGGACGTCATCTTCGTCCGCAACCCGGACTACGTGACGACCTCCAACTCCTACAGCCTCTCGCTCGCCTCCAGGGATCTGCGCGAGGACTTTCTGATCCTCGATGGAGATCTGATCCTCGAGCGAGAGAGCTTCCAGAGCTTCCTGTCGCGCGTGCAGCCGGGCCGCTCCTTGATCGGGGTCACGGAGAGCAAGAGCGAGGAGTCCGTCTTCGTCGAGCTCGACGGCGGGATGATGCTCCATGGCTTCCAGCGACACACGCCGCGGCCCTATGAATGGTCGGGGCTGGCGTACCTGAGCGGGCTCTCCATCGAGGCCAATGAGAAGTATGTCTTCGAGGAGCTGGCAAAGTGGCTCCCGCTCCAGGCCTGCCCCATCCGCTGCTTCGAGATCGACACGCCCAGGGACTTGTCAGAGGCGATTCGCCACTTCGACACGCTCGGCTACGGACGGGGGTAGGCCCGCTGCGGGTCTTCCCTCGTACCGCTGCTCCAGCAGGCTCACGAGCTGCTCCGTGTGAAGAGGCTTCTCGATATAGGGGGGGTGCACCGTGTCCAGGAAGCACTTCACCTCGTCGGTGAACGCGCCCCCCGTCATGAAGGTGATGCGCCGGGCCTGCTCCGGGTCGAGCCGCACCAGGCACTCGTGGAACTGAGGGCCGCTCATCTCCGGCATCATCAGATCACAGAGGATCGCGTCGAAGCGCTGGCCGGTGGACAACAGCGCCATGGCCTCCCGCGCCCGGCAGAGCGCCGTCACGTCGTACCACTCCCCCAACGAACGCTTGAGGGCATGGGTCACGGACACCTCGTCGTCAATGACGAGCACACGCTGGCCTCGCGCGAGGTTCTGCTCTGTCTCACCGCTCTGCTCGGCGGTGACACCCTGGGCCGAGCGCAGGCGGACCCAGAACACGCTGCCGCCCCCTGGCCGCTCCTCCACCCCCATGCTCCCCCCCATCTCGTTGACGAGGCGGCGGCAGATGGCCAGCCCCAGCCCCGTCCCCACCCCGCTGGGCTTCGTGGTGAAGAACGGCTCGAAGATGCGCTCCCTCAGCTCGGGGGGGATGCCGGACCCTGTATCTCGGACCTCCATGCGTACCCACCCCGCCCCTTCCGGCCGGGTGACGATCCGGATCTCATGCTCCTGGCTGCAGCCCGGGGGCAGCGCCTGGGCCGCGTTGATGACGAGGTTGAGGGTGATCTGCCCCAGCCGGGCCTCGCTGGCATGAACGAAGGGCACCTCTCCGTAGTCCTTCACGATCCGGGCGCAGTGGAAGGCGTGGTTCCACGCCATGCGCACCGACGAGTCCATCACCCGGTGCAGATCCGTCGCGCCGAACGTCTGGGCCTCGGGACGGGAGAAGATCTTGATGTCGCGGACGATCTCACGGATGCGCTCGGCGCAGTCGCGCACGCTCTCCAGCGCCTGGACTCCCTCCTCGGACACCTGCCGCGTCCGCGCCTCGCGCAGCCCGAAGTCCAGGTCCAACAACAGCGAGGCCAGCGGGTTGTTGATCTCATGGGCGACGCTGGCCGCGAGCACGCCCAGCGAGGCCATTCGGTCCGACATCAGCAGCTGCTCCTGCATCTGCCGGCGCTCCTGGCGGACACGCGCCTCCCTCAGCTCCCTGGCCACGGCCGGCACCAACCGGCCCAGCCGATCCTTGAGCAGGAAGTCATGAACCCCGGCCTTCATCGCCGCGACGGCGGTGTCCTCGCCGATCGTCCCCGAGACGATGATGAAGGGCACGTCCAGCCCGCGCCGCTGGACCCGGGAGAAGGCCGCCAGCCCGTCGAACCGGGGCAGGGCATAGTCGGCGATGATGACATCCCAGGGCCCCGCCTCGAGCGCACACTCGAGGGCCTCTGGCGTCTCGACGCGCTGATGGACCACGTCGTAGCCGCCCCGCCGCAGCTCGCGCACCAGCAGCGCGGCGTCGTCCTCGCAGTCCTCGACGAGGAGCAGCCGAAGCACCTCAGGGGCGCTCATGGCGAGCCCCTCCCCGTGCGCGGCGCGGGCTCGTTGAGGACGAGCCAGTACATGCCAAGCTGGCGGATGGCCTCGAAGAAGGCGGTGACATCCACGGGCTTGCGCACATAGCTGTTGACGCCCAGCTGGTAGCTGCCCATGAGATCCTTCTCCTCATTGGAGGACGTGAGCATCACCACGGGCAGCGTCCGCGTGCGCTCGTCCTCGCGGATGCGCTGGAGCACCGCCAGCCCGTCCAGCTTCGGCAGGTGCAGATCCAGCAGCACCACCTGAGGCTGGAGGCGCAGGTCCCGCCCCGCATGGGCTCCTTGGGCGAAGAGATAGTCGAGCGCCGAGGCACCGTCCCGGACGACGACGATGGGGTTGCGGATGTTGCTCTTGCGCAGCGCGCGCAGCGTCAGCACCTCGTCATCCGCGTTGTCCTCCACCAGGAGGATGACGCGCTCATTCAACTCGTTCATGGACTCAGCTCCCCCCTCCCTGGGCCGTGGTCCCGGGAGGCCGAGGGAACTCGTTCAGCGTCAAGCAGAAGCGGGCGCCGCGGGCGGGCTCACCTTCACCCCAGACGCGGCCTCCGTGGCGGCGGACGATGCGCTGTACGGTGGCCAGTCCCACGCCCGTGCCCTCGAACTCCGCCTGCGTGTGCAGCCGCTGGAAGACGCCGAAGAGCTTCGTCTTGTAGGCCATGTCGAAGCCTGCTCCGTTGTCGCGCACCACGTAGGTGCGCACGCCCCGCGCGTCGCGCGTCGCGCTGAACTCAATCTCGGCCACCGGGCAATCCCGGGTGAACTTCCAGGCATTTCCCAGCAGGTTCTCCAGCAGGATGTGCAGCAGCTGCGGGTCCCCCTCCTCCACCAACCCCTCCTGGATGCTCACCCTCACGGCCCGCTCGGGCTGCAGCCCCCGGAGCTGCTCCATGATGGTGCTGGCCAGAGCAGACACATCCACCGGGCGGAACACCAGCTCGGTGCTGTTGACTCGAGAGAGCGCGAGGATGCCGTCGATGAGCTCGGCCATGCGCTTGGCGCCGCCGACGATGCGCCGCAGGTAGTCCAGGCCCAGCGCGTCGAGCTGTCCGGGACAATCCTCGACCAGCGCGTCGCTGAAGCTGGCGATGCCGCGCAGCGGCGTGCGCAGGTCATGCGCCACGGTGTAGGCGAAGGCCTCCAGCTCCCGGTTGGAGAACTCGAGCTGGGCCGTGCGCTCGGTGATGCGGCGCTCCAGGTCCGCGTTGAGCTGGCGCACCTGCTCCTCGGCCGCACGGCGCTGGGTGATGTCCGTGACCATGGCCAGCTTGCCCGTGTAGCGCCCCTGCTCGTCGAACAGCGGCGTGGTGGAGACGCTGGTCCACAGGGTCGTCCCATCCTTGCGCAGGAACTTGCGGTCATGGATCTCCGCCACGGGAGCCTGCTCTCCCTTCTCGAGCAGGGCCCGCGCGTGCTGCTGGCTCTCCTCGTCCAGGAAGGAGAACAGGTGCACGCCTATCATCTCGCTGACGGAGTAGCCCACCATGTCCGCCATGTAGCGATTGACATAGGTGGTGCGCCACTCGCGGTCGATGGTCCAGATCCCCTCCTGGGCGGTCTCCACGAGCAGCTGGAACGAGCTCTCCGTGCGGCGCTTCTCGGCCTCGATCCTGCGCTCCTTGTCGATGCTCCGGGTGAGCGCCATGGCGCCCAGGATCTGGCCCTGCTCATCCCGCACGGGAAAACAGCTGCAGCGGATGTGGCCCCCCTGTGGAACGCCCGCGTTCCGGATGAACATGTCCACGTCCCGGACCTCCTCTCCCCGGAGCGCCCTCCAGACGGGCAGCTCCTCGAGGGGGAAGGGGGTCTGCCCATCCGGGCGGAAGATGCCGTGGCGTTGGGCCCACTCCGCGGGCGGAGTTTCTGTGTCCAGCCCCGTCCCATACATCTTCTGCGCAAAGGCGCTCACATAGACGAACTGCCCGGTGGCATCCATGATGGAGACCCCCTCGGAGATGTTGTCGAGGATGGCGCGCAGCAGTGCATGGTGGCGAACCTGGAAGAGCTCCTGGTCGAGGCGCTTGGGGGAGGAATTCGGGGCGGACGAGAGGTTCATGTCTTCTGGTCCAGGTGGCTGACCCTGTGAAGAAGCCACCCAGCCTCTCAACTCTATTGGCCTCTGCGACGCTCACGGGATCCCGGAGAACACCGATAGTCGTGAACTCCCTTCACACACAGGCACTTCCCCAGTTATTCCGCGGGGATGGGATGTCCGTCCAGCAACACGGCTCCAGCTCCCCCGCGCCGGGCGGCCTCGATCAGCTCCGCGAGGAGGGTGCGGTGGCAGGCCTGCTCGAGGATACAGTCCTTCGAGCAGAGCAGCGTGACGGTCTCGCCCTTGTCTACCCGCCCGGCCAGCTCGGCGATCTTCTCCTGCTGTGACTGCATCTCGCGCATGTAGCGCTCGCGGTAGGCGTCCAGCGTGATAGGCGTCTGGCCCTTGCCGTAGAAGGCGTCGAAGAGCTCCGGGCTGGGCGCCAGGTCGCGCATCCAGACATCCCAGGTCTCCTTCGCCTTGGTGACGCCGCGCGGCCTGTAACGGCAGATCAGCACGCGCAGGCCGTCATCCGGCTCTGCGGGCACAACCCAGCGCTTCGTCTTGATGGGCATCGCCGGTCAACTTCCGAAGGCCCGCAAGCTATTCCCACCCGGGGGAACAGAAGCTCCCCCGGGCCCTCACTGTCCGTGACTCAGCGCTTCGCCCGGCCCCGCCGGGTGCGTGCTCCGGGAGGCGGCTCTGGAACGAACCAGGGCCTGCGCCGGTGCTGTGCG
>NZ_DASPHO010000420.1:0-17497 GCF_035629615.1 Hyalangium sp.
TCTTCCTCGCGCGCACCGAGGGACCTCGAGGATTCTCCAAGACGCTCGTCCTCAAGCGCATCCTCCCGCATCTGGCCGGCGACGAGCAGTTCGTGGAGATGTTCCTGAGCGAGGCCCGGCTCGTGGCCCAGATCAACCACCCCAACGTGGTCCAGATCTTCGACTTCGGAGACTTCGACGGCTCCTACTACATCGCCATGGAGTTCATCGATGGCCCCAACCTCCGCGCCTTGATGCGCAGGGCTGTCACCGTGGGCGAGTCGCTGCCTCCCGCGCTGTGTGCGAAGATCGTCGCCTCTGCTTGCGAGGGGCTGGCCCACGCGCATGATCTCGTCGATCCGCAGACGCAGCAGCCGCTGGGACTCGTGCACAGGGATGTGAGTCCGGACAACATCCTGATCGCGCGCAATGGCACGGTGAAGGTGGTGGACTTCGGCATTGCCAAGGCCCTCGGTCAGAAGGACCTTACGAAGGCCGGCACCGTCAAAGGCAAGCTGCCGTACATGCCCCCCGAGCAGATGCGGGGCAGACCGCTGGATCGGCGGGTGGACGTGTTCGCGCTGGGGATGGTGCTCTACGAGCTGCTCACCTTCAAGCGGCCGTTCAATGCCCGGATCGAAGCGGACATCATGGAGGCCATCCTCCACAAGCCCATGAAGCGGCTCAAGGAGCACCTGCCGCAGGCCCCCGAGGCACTCGAGCGCATTGTCCAGCGCTGTCTGGCGAAGGAGCGGGAGGATCGCTATCCCAGCTGCCGCCAGCTGCGCGCGGACCTCGAGCGCTTCATCCTGAGTGCTGGCGAGCCCGTGGGCGCAGAGGAAGTGGCAGCGTTGGTGGAACGGCTGATGCCAGCCACCCATGGGCCCTCACCGGCGGATCCGGTCAGCTCCTCGAGCAAGAGTCCAGCACCGCGGGCCCTTCTCCAAGCCACGCCTCCTCCCTTCAAGAAGCCGCGCGGACCGGTGGCGCGCGTGTCGCCCCCCAAGGCGCCGGTCGTGGAGCCAGAGGACGAGGATCTGCCGCTGCCGGACGAGCAGGACATGGGGACCAACCGATCCATTGTCTCCCTGGTGAGCCGGAACGCGGGGCCGCCGGGTGCTGGAGCGTCCCTGGCTGCTCCCCCGTCCTCCACTGAGCGCTCGGCGCAAGAGCTGCTCCCGGAGGCCTCCTGGGAGATGGGGCAGGCTCCAACGGCGCAGCTCTCGGGCTGGGGACGCCATCAAGGCAGAGCGGTCCTCATGGTCGCCTTGCTGGGCAGCGTGATGGCCGTGGTGAGCGGTGCCATCATCTTGAGGCGTGCCGTCCTCTCCTGGGAGAGGGAGGTGCCACCCGTCGTCGCGCCGGCCGCTCCCGTCACGGAGCCAGCACCCCTGCCGGCCCCGGCCGCCGAGCTGCAGACCGAACCTACCGACGTGCTCCCCCCAGCTCCGGCGGAGCCTGAGCCCGCTGTTGAGTCTCCAGGCCTGCAAGCAGACCCGGCTTCCTCCCCGGATGCCGCGGAAGCAGGAGCGGAGAGAAGCGAGGAGCCAGGCCATGAGCCGGCCGCTGAGCCCGTGAAGCCCGCGGTGCTTGCCAAGCGCGGCAAGGTGAGGGCGGGAGGAGGGAACACATGGCAGAGGAGGTGGGAGGTCAAGGCGGAGGAGTCGGAGCCGCTCCAGCCCACGAGGGAGGTGGCGCCCCCCGCTCCCCCCGCAGCGCCCCCGCCGTCTGCCGCGCAGCCGAGGCTGGCCACGGCGGTGTTCTCCAGCTCGCCACCCGCGCAGATCCGCGTCAATGGCCAGTTCGTGGGCCTCTCGCCGGTGACCCTGCGCAACCTCACTCCAGGGACCGTGCACGTCGAGGTGTACGACTCGGTGAAGGGGTTCTCGAAGCAGCGGACGTTTGACCTGGAGCCAGGAGACAATGGGGTGCTGAAGGTGTCCGTGGAGCGGGCGACGCTCGAGCTGCGAATCCATCCCTACGCCGTCGTCATCCTGGACGGAAAGCACCTGGGGCCGACTCCCCTCGAGCCCATCTCTCTCTACGAGGGCAAGCACGGGCTGCGGCTGGAGAACGAGGAGCTGGGCAAGCACCTCATCACCACCCTCACCATTGGGCCGGGCGAGGCCCACGTCTTCAAGTTCAACATGGAGGACGGAAAGTAGCGCGCCGGTGTCCCCTCACATGGGTCCACCGGCGCGCTGTGCTCCGCGGCCCAGGGCTCAGGGCTTCGGGGTGTCGGCGGATTCTACCTCGTCCGCCATCTTCTTCAGCAGAGCCAGGGTGGTGCGCGCCTGCTGAGTGGTCTCGCGGAGGGCCTGCGGATCCAGCTGCAGCGCGGCCTGGAGATCGCTCAAGGCCTCGGGGACCAGGCCTGCGCGGAGGAACAGCTCGCTGCGCCCGGCAAGCGCGTCAACATTGGCGACGTTGAGCTGGATCGCCTGGGTGTACTCCTCCATCGCCTCCGGGTAGCGCTCGGCCTGGGCGTACGCGGCGGCCAGGTTGCAATGGAAGACGCTGTCGTAGGGGGAGGCGGCCACCAGCCCCTTGAAGAGCGTCATCGCCTGCTGGGTCTGCCCCTGCGTCAGCAGGCGGTGGCCCACCGTGGCGATCTCGTACAGCCGCTGCGGGGACAGGCCGAGGAACTGCGCCGGGGTGATGTCCCCGGCGATGAGCCGCTCGGCCAACTCGGGCTGGCTCGGGGGCGTAGGACTGCTGGAGGGAGTCTCGCTCATGGCAGTATCTGTTCGTCCCATCAGGCGATGAAGCCGTTGCGGAATGACTGGACGTTGCGGCTGAGCGAGCCCATCTGGGCGAACATGCCCATCATCATGCCGATGTCGTCGAAGCCGCGGCCCAGGTGCTGCTGGCGGCGATCCATCCAGCTGCCCTCGTGCCCCGGCGCGCTCAGCGGGTTGCCGAAGTTGCGCTGCGACAGCATGTCGGAGAACGGCATCATGGACTGGAACTGCTGCAGCAGGCTCTGGAACATCGAGCGCAGCTGATCGGCGAACGGATTGGCCTGCTGGCCCGGTGCGGGCTCGCCGGGCAGGATGCCTTGGGCGCCTCCCGGCATGCCGGCCGCACCCGTCTGGAGGCCCGGATCATTGGGGAAGGGCAGGATGTTCATCATGCCATCGGCGGGCGTCCTCCCCGCCGGCAGCGCGTTCCCCAGGACGAACGACTCGCCGCCGTTCTTGTGGCCGATGACCTCCCGGCCCGTGAAGGACCAGTCGTCCGTCTCCCGGCCCATGACGAACACGTCCTTGTTGCCGAAGCTGTTGGCGTGGGCGAAGCCATCCTGCGTCACCGGACCCGTCTTGCCCTTGCCCTTGTCGATGTCGGTGACCTGCACGCGATCGTTGCCAGAGATGATCTCCAGGCCCCCCGTCACCGTGGTGTTGTTGCCCGCGGGCTTGGTGGTGACGTTGATCCGCGTGCCGTCACCGAGCATGAACGTGCTGTCACGCTTGAAGTCCCACTTACCGCCATCGCTCTCGTCCACATGGGGGTCGCCATGGACGCGGGTGTGCTTGCCGTCCGGGCCGGTGATCTTCCACTCGCACGCCCCGAGTTGCTCGATCTTGTAGCCGCCCGGCGTGGTGACCGCGCCGTCCGGGCTGGTCTTCAGGCTCCCCTGGGGGTGGCATCGGTCGGCAGGCACCGGCGGCTTGGGGAAGCATGGGCGCTGCCTGGGTCCGCAGATGTCTCTGATCGTCCCCATGGGAGGGAAGGCATTCATGAACATGTTGATGTTCACGTTGACCTGCGACTGCATGTGGACGGTGCGCACCATCTGCGCCTCGCCGCGGGTCAGGGGACGGTTCGAGCCGGGGAAGCCCGCCTGCGGTTGGAAGGGATTGAAGCCCATGGGCTTATTGATTGACGTCATGGAATGTCCTTTTGCCTGCGATATGGAACAGGTGCTCGCTGCACACAGAACCCAGCCTCCTCATGGCACCAGGTTCTCTGCGTGAGGACAGCGTAGAGACAGCCATGAATCGGGGTCTGTACCACCATCGTGGTATCGCCTCTCCTTGTCTCGGTGGTGAGGATGCCAGGGCTGCTCATGATGTCTGAGAGAGGTCTGGGTGACATGAAGTCCGAGAGTCTGGGGGTGCTGCTGCTGATGGCCTGGGGAGCAAGCGCCTGTGATCCGACGACGCGTGTCTCTCAGCAGGTGCTGATCCTCGGGGATAGTATGAGCGGTGGAGCCGCCCACCCGGAGGCGCAAGCCGCGGCGGAGCTCGGCCTGGACGTGCATGTCGTCACACCGGAGCAGTGGAGCGCGATGACTGCGGAGCAGTTCCTGCGCTACCGCGCTCTCATCATCGGGGATGCCACGTGTCAGAGCGGTGAGGAGCTCTTCCAGGCGGCGGCCCGCAATCGAGAGGTCTGGGAGCCCATCGTGGATGGCAACATCATCCTCGCGGGCCAGGAGCCGCGCTCGAGCAGCCCTCCCCTCTCCATGGAAGAGGCGATCGCGCGCGTGAGCGAGTCTCCCTCTCGGACAGGGCTCTACCTGGCGCTGGGCTGCGCCGACACGAGCGCCGCACTGGGGCGGCCGGCTCTCACGCGGCGCGCGCCGCAGGCGTATTGCAAGGAAGACTTCACAGTGAGGGCCACCACCGTCTGTGAAGTGGTCGTTAACATCAACTATAATTCCAGTGATCCCGACGGCGATCCGGTGATCTGTACCCAAGAGCCGACAGTCCTCGACTCCTTCGGCAACCACGACGTCAGACTGACGTGCACGAACTCACAGGGCTCGGAGCCAGACGTATGTCTCACGGTGGTGACTGTGACGGATGCCATCGTGCCGGTCATCACCCTCAAAGGGCACGCCTCCCAGGACGTGGAGTGCCACTCGGTGTACAGCGATCCGGGAGCTACTGCCTGGGATCCGTGCCAAGGCGACCTGACGAGTAGGATCAGGAGGAATGGTGGGGTGATTGACACCGTGCCTGACACCTACACTCTCACCTATGAGGTGCAGGACCCGACGGGACTGCATGCGCTTCCCGTGCACCGCACCGTCACGGTTCGGGACACCACGGCCCCGAGCATCGTCTGTCCTTCCCCCATCGAAGCGCAGGCTGGGAGCGATGGCTGGGCCACTGTCACCCTGCCGCAGCCACGGACTGAGGACACCTGCTCCAACGTCACGGTCTCCAGGCCCACGGAGCCCCGCTTCCCCGTGGGCACGACGCCCGTGACGTACACGGCCACGGACGACGCGGGTAACAGTACGAGCTGCACTGCAAACATCGTCGTACGCCCTGCGAACGGTCCTTCTCCGCTCAAGGATCGCGCCATGCTGGGTGGAGGTTGCAGCGCTGCGACGGGGGCAGTGCCCGCGCCCATGGCACTGCTGGGGCTGGTGGCGCTCTGGAGCTGGCTCACCTCCAGACGCCCCCGCCGGCCTCGGAGTGAGCTCATGGCATGGCTTGGCCCCTGGCTGGGATGCGGGCTCATCCTGGTGATGTTGGGGGTGGGCACTCGCGCCTTCGCACAACCCGTGGACATCCCAGCGTTCGAGCTGGAGCGCCTCAGGCTCAACCCCAGCGGTATGGGCTCCTGGGTGCTGGGCACCGGCGAGCTGCTCCCAGCGGGCGGCTACCGCTTGGCGCTCGTTGGGCACTACGAGAACAAGCCCTTGGTGCTCTTCGAGGAAGACGCTCAGCTCGGGGTGCTTGTCCGGCACCGGGCCACGGCGCTCCTCTCCGCGGCCGTGGGCCTCTGGGATCGAGTAGAGCTGGGTGCACAGTTGCCGCTGCTGCTCTTGCAGCAGGGAGACGACCTGACAGATCGCGGTGTGGGGCCTCCGCAGGGTGGCATCGCTCTCGGGACGCCGCTGCTTACAGTGCGGTTGAGGCTGCTCGCCGAGCACCAGGAGGACCCCATGGATCTCGCGTTGGGGGTAAACGCGGGCCCGGGGCTGGGCAGTGCAGACGCCCTCGCCCGCGAGCTGCATGCCACCCCCAGCGTCATGGTGGGGCGCCGCTTCGGGCCAGTGAGGACCGCGCTAGATGTAGGGCTCACGCTTCGGCCTAGCACCATCCTCACCCGGGACGAGAACATCCAGGACGAGGTGGGCCACGCGGTGCGCCTGGGCGCGGTGCTGGCTTCCACTGCCGACGGGCTGGGCGGAGAGGTGGCGGCCATCGGTTCTGTGCCCTTGCGACGTGAAGGCTATTCGTTGGAGCTGCTGGGTGGCGTGCGGCTGCCGCTGGGGGAGAAGCTCGAGGCGTACGGACTGGCGGGTCTGGGCCTGGGCAACGCGCCAGGAACGCCGCAGTTCCGCCTGCTGCTTGGCATGTCCTTTGGCAAGGCCTCCCGCCCCGCCGCCCCTGAAGACACACCTGCGCCACAGGAGCTCACGGATCCGGACAGTGACGGGGATGGAGTGCTCGACGATGTGGACGCATGCCCGGACGAACCGGGGCCAGCGTCCCGTCAGGGCTGTCCGCTGAGGGACTCAGATGGAGATGGGCTGCTGGACGAGCAGGACCGTTGTCCCAAGCAGGCGGGGATCGCCGAGATGCGAGGTTGCCCGCCCAGGGACACGGATGGTGACACCGTGTGGGACCACCTGGACAACTGCCGCACGATCCCCGGTCCTCCTCACAACCAGGGCTGCCCCGCCAACAACCGGCAGCTGGTCGTCATCCAGAGGAACCGGATCGAGATCAAGGACACGATCCACTTCGACTATGACAAGGCCACCATCAAGAGCCGCTCCTTCACGCTGTTGGATCAGGTGGCCCGGGTGCTCATCGAGCACCCGGAGATCGTCTCTGTCTCCATCGAGGGACACACGGACGCGCTGGGGACGGATCTGTACAACCATGATCTGTCCCGGAGGCGCGCTGGCGCGGTGCGCGATTACCTCGAGCGTCAGGGCGTGGAGCGTGAGCGCATGACGATCCGGAGCTTTGGCGAGGATCGTCCGCTGCAATCCAACACCTCCGAGCAGGGACGCGCGATCAACCGCCGCGTCGAGTTCCTCACCCGCTATGAGTCGGACAAGCCATAGCCAGACATGAGGAGCGCGCCCACGCTCCCGAGACTCATACGCCGGAAGTGGTACAGCTTGTCCGGCGCGGCTCCTGTATCTCATGGGCTACCAGGAAAGGAAACACACTCATGAGTACCCCCATCCAGAATGGTGGCTTCGTTCCCTCGTCGCGAAGCTCCTTCTCCTCGGTGCCCGGCCACTCGGGTGGCGCCCAGTCGCTGCATCAAGCGATGGAGCAGTTCTCCGCCATGTTCTCGTGGGCCTCTCAGGTGCAGTCGCAGCTGGGCATCCAGCAGTCAGGGTTCCGGGGGATGGACTCGCTGAACCGGTGCTTTCAGGCCTACAGCGGGATGGGAGCCTCGGTCTCGATGAACAGCGTCGTGGGGTACGCCGCGATGCCGGACTACGAGAATGCCGGGCAGCTCGAGGTGGACAAGCAGACCGCCACCGTCACCACTCCGGGTGGCTACAAGGTCACCGTCGCGGACGGCAAGGTCTGTATCCAGAACCCAGACGGCAAGTGGACCGATCTCAAGGCCGAGCCCCCCAGCCGCACCGTCACCTCCGACAACGTCACCACGGAGAGCCGCCAGCTCCCAGAGGATCCAGCCGTGCGCGAGTCGGACGGCGATGTGTGGCGCTACCAGGGCACGGGCAGCTTCAATCTCCCGGATGGAACGAAGATCACCATCCAGGAGAAGGGAGACAGCAAGGATCTCCACATCCACCAGGTGGACATCTACAACGGCAACAAGCACGTCTCCGTCGACAGCCAGCTCACGGGCGCCGAGTGGCAGACGGTGAAGCGCGACTCGCAGCAAGTGGGCGTGACTGAATGGAGGACGAAGGACCACACCCAGCAGCGTCAGGTGACCCAGCGCGTGACGGAGCACCAGGAGGCGAACCAGAAGTTCAAGACCACCTTCTCGGATGTGAAGAAGGACGGCTACGCCCACGACGCTGCCACCGGGGATGGCCAGTCCTTCAAGCTGGCGGGCACGGGGGTGGGCTGGAGCCAGGAGGGCCGCGAGGTGCTCAGCGGCGCGGGCAAGGGAAAGGATGACAAGACGCTGGCGTATCAGCTCGGCGGCGCCATCTCGGACAGCCTCCTCGGCCACCGGCCCATCCAGGTTCCCTGGAACGTGCACGCCACGCAGATGGTGGACATCACCGCCTCGCTCTTCCAGACCCAGTATGCCTCCTCACCCAATCACTGGCAGAACCTCCAGGACAGGTTCTCCGGCTTCCAGCCCCAGCCCCACCTGCCCATGATGACGCAGCTGAACAACCTGGGCGGCCTGAGGAGCCCCTTCAGCGGGCCCATGGGCGGTGCGGCCATGTGTGGTCATGGCCTGAGCGGCGGATTCCAGCCCACCCTCGAGCGGATGCTGGGATCGGTGAACGAGATGATTCGCAGCTGGACCAGCCTCGGCCAGCTCCAGGCAAACACGATGCAGATGCGCTGGAGCAGGCGCATCGGCGGCTAGGCCCTCGCCCCTTCATCCGGAGATCGCCGTGAGCCAGAAGAACCCCACGCGGAGCCCCCCTGCTCCCAGTCCGTCCCCTCCCATGCCTACCCCGGCGCTGAACGCGCGCATGCGCTCGTTCCTCCAGGGAGAGCTCACGCTCGCTGAGCTCTATGAGCTGACCCACGAGGAGCTCTACGGCGTCGCCACGCAGGGCCGCCTCCTCTACGACTCTGGCAAGACCCAGGCGGCTCGGCAGATCTTCGAAGGCCTCACCACGCTCGCCCCCAACGAGGCCAGCTTCCACACGGGCCTGGGCGCCGTCTACCAGCGGCAGGAGGAGCTGGAGCGTGCCTGCGAGGAGTACGATCGGGCCCTGGCCCTCAACGAGCGGGATGTCGCCGCCCTCTGCAACCGCGCCGAGGTGCTGCTGCAGCAAGGCAAGATCGAGGAGGCCGCGAAGGATCTCCAGCGCATCGCCGAGCTGGATCCGAAGGGCGAGCAAGGCTTCAGCCAGCGGGCCCGCGGCATTGCCCTGGCGCTGAGCACCATCGTCCAGAAGCTCCACGCGCCCCAGCCGCCTCCGCCCAAGTAGGAAGCCCAGGGCCTGAGCCGCCACGGAATTCTCTCATGTCGTCGCCACAGGAGTCCCATGTTCAAGCCCGAAGACATCCCTCCAGAGCTGCCCGAAGAGGTCAGAGCCTTGCTGATTGCCCTCAAGCCAGAGCCTCCTGCGCTGATCGAACGGCGCCAGCGGTTGCTGGTGGACCTCACCACTCAGGTCGCTTCCACCACGGGAGCGCTCCAGCACCTGCTGAGCGCGCTGCGGGAGGTGTTCCTGGCGATGCAGCCGGAGGTGCCCTTCAAGGCGAGTCTGTCCGAGGACTTCTCCCGCGCCCTCCAGCGCTACGCGCAGGAGCCGGCCGCTCTCTCCTCGCCGCACCCGCTGCTCACCGAGTGCATCAACTACCTGCACGAGCGGGTGGAGAGCACGGGCCTGGGAGCTATGCTGGAGAGCTCGCGGCCGAGCCATACGCCGTAAGTGGTAACGACGTCGAGACACTTCTCCCGTATCAAGGAACGGCTCCCAGAAGATCTGACAGCCATTCATTCCGAGGCTGCTCCGGGTCCACTGGAAGGGTCTTCTGGGAGTGCCTGTAATTCCCATACGGAGGAGCGCATGAGCATCAATCCCCTGATGTCTGGTGTCATCAATAACTCGCAGAACCTGTCGTCCAAGGACATGGAGTACCTCGCGAGTGTGCCGCCGGAGCAGCGGCCGCAGGTGGCGATGCAGATGCAGATGCAGAAGGAGAGTGAGCTGGTGACGTTGATCACCAACGTCATGAAGCAGCTGCATGAGACCCGGATGGCAGTCATCCGGAACATCGGCTAGGTGTTACCCCAGGCGCGGTCCGGGAGCGCTCCTTGAGAGAGCCTCCCGGACCCGTTGCCGCTCCGCTGGTCGTTGAAGTGCCGTGCCCGATGGCGCAGCCGCACGCGGCCAGTGGCCATGACTTGCCTGGGCATCACACCCAGTGCTCCGCGGCGGAGGCCCGCGGAGGGGAGCCTTCGAGCAGCGGGCTCACGGTCCGTCGAGCGTGAAGTACAGCCGGGCGCCTGCGGCCTGCGGCTGTATCAAGGTGCTGACCCGCGCCGGGCCGCGCCGGGCGCTGAGGAACACCTGATCCCCGAGGCGCTCGGCCGGGTGCTCGAGGGTCCACCCCTGTGCCTTGAACGTCCGCAGGTAGAAGTCCACCAGGTCATTGACCCGAGCGCCGCGAGCCTCGATCATCGCCGTGGAGCGGACACGCCCTTCCACCTTGAGGTTCATCACCCAAGGGTGCCGGACGCCTGCAGGCATGGGAAGATCCCAGGGCATCTGCTCTCTCTGGGCCTGCGGCAGTGAGCTCCCGTGGGCACTGGAGAGGAGGACCAGGGTCTCTTCGCCATGCCTGAGCGCTGAGACGAGGTGCAGCTCCGAGCTCCCAGGTCCTCGATAGCCCACGTAGCCTGCGCTCGTGTCGTAGCGGTGGGAGAGCACCGGGAGCCCTGCTTCGCCGAGCACCTCACGGTAGAAGCCAAGCACCTCCTCGGGCGCATCGCGCGTCGTGAACCAGGCCACTGCAATGCGCGAGTCTGGCCCCATGTAGTCGGCCGCGAGCGCCTGGGGCAGCGCCTGCTTGTACGGGGGCAGCCCCTGCGTTGCGTGCCGCACCACCTGAAGCCCGGGCTCCGGGGCTTCCTTCCGGAAGAGCGAGTGCCCCCACCCAAGGCCGATGGGAATGGCCATGGCTGACACGATGAAGGCCAGCGCGCCGAGCTGGAGAGGCTTGGAGGCGCGTGTCATCACTCACCCTCCGCGCTGGGGAGCCTGGCTCGCCAGAGGGGGGCGAACATGTTGGGGGGCTCTTGCCCGAGGCCTTGCGGTGGGTAGCCAGCGCGCGCCGTGAAGAGCGCGGCCTTCTCGTCCCTGTCTCCCTCCTGGAGCCTGGCCGCCACGTAGCTGTAGACGCGGGGTTCGCTGAAGCCGTACCCGGAATCCGGAGCGGCCCGGAACCTCATGAAGCAGCTCCCCCGGCTCGCACAGTCTGTCTCGGGCGCCTGGCCCGGCACGCCGCAGGGCATCCCTTCGATGGTGCGAGAGAACTCCGCAGCGTTGACCGTGCCGATGGTCTGCTCCATCCAGGTGGGCTCGGGCGGAGGGGAGTCGTGGAGCCGATACAGCTCGCGCGCGACACCCTTTCGTACCGCGCCGAGCGTCACTGCGAAGACGGCGCACTGAGATGCATGGGCGCTGTCCATCAGTTGGCCCAGCGTCTCCACGGGCGCCCAGTCCGCGTGGGTGGGGACAGTGGCTCCAGAGATGTGTGCGTGATTCATGGCCACGTAGGCGGCGGCAATCGTCCGGTTGGTGGCGGCGAAGTCATTGAAGGCGCGTGCCTCCAAGGCGGCGAGGGAGAACGCCAGCGAGTCACCTTGCCGCTCAAGGCGCAGGCGGGCCCGCAGCGTGAGGCTGAAAGTGACGCCCCAAGCCAATACGAGCGTCAGCACCACCACCAGTGCTACGAGTACCAGTGCTTGTTTCAGGAATCCCAGTTTCCACGACGCAGGGAGAGGCAGCATGGGTTCTCATGGCAAGGATTGCGGTAGCGCTCGAGCAGCTCCGCCGAGACTCGCAACGAATATGCGAGCTGCGCATGAGGGGCTGTACCACTCTAGGAGTACAGCCGACTGGCCTGCGCGGTAGACTGCTCCGGGAACGCCACGGCATCAAGCCCAACCGCGCCGTCGACATCCTCCGGCGCGAACGAACCGCGTGCACATACGCGCCAGAGCTCGAGCACCTGCTCTCTTTAGAAGGGGCGCTCTCCTCCACCGTCTCCCGGCTCTTCCTGGAGCCGGAGCTGCGCAATGAGCAGCTGCGGCTCATGTTCTCCTGCTGCCACGCGCGCATCGCCGAGGAGACCCAGGTCGCGCTCATCCTCAACATCCTGTGCGGCTTCAGCGTGCGCGAGGTGGCCAGCGCCTTCCTCATCCCCGAGGCGACTCTGGAGAAGCGCCTTCAGCGTATCCGTCCGACGAGCACCGTCGGTCGGCGCGCCGATCCAGGGGTGACAGGCAGCCCTATTTCGTGGCAGCCGGCGTGAGGATTCCGAGCGCCGCCTGACGGAAGACGTTGGCGTCCAGCGCGGTGCGGATCTCCGCGCGTTGCACCGTGGTCCTCCAGTTCGCTGGGGCCAACTCGAGCACGCGCTGCACGGGCCAGCCGGGCAGCAGGCACAGCAGATCTCGCAAGTAGCCGAGCGGCTCAAGTCCGTGGAGCTGACAGCTGGCCAGCAGGGTGACGAACGTGACGTTCACGACGCCACCCTCGTCGCTGCCGAGGAAGAGCCAGCTCTTTCGCCCTACGGCTTCGCGGCGCAGCGCGTTCTCGCTGTGATTGTTGTGACTGGGCAGGCGCCCGTCGCTCAGGAAGCGCTCCAAAGCCTCGCGCTGGTTTCTGGCGTAGCCAATCGCCTTGGCGATGGGTGTCTCATCAAGGACTTTGAGCTGCTCCTCGTCGCAGTACCGGACCGGAAGAAGGCCTCGACTATGGGTTTGGCTTCTCTCTGTCTGCGACGCCACTTCTCTTCAGCCCTGGCCAGCAGGATGACTCACGGTGTTCGAACATCCACGGTCACGGACTGGGTGACGGGCCCCCCCACCCCTGTGCATCTCAGGTGATAGGTCGTGGTGCGCCGAGGATTGACCTGCAGCGTCTCTTTGTGCCCGACGTCTCGCACGAGCCCTCCGCCGAGCAGGCGGCATCCTGTGGCGTTGGCCACGTTCCAGAAGAGGCGCACCGGCTGGATGCCGCCACCCTCAGCAACTCTGGCGTCAAAAGACTGAATGACCACCGGGGGATTTAGCGCCTCAGCTACTGTCGTGCGTGTGTCCACCAACCCTCCGTTGTAACAGACCAGGCTGTAGCTTCTGGCCACGACAGGCTTGACGATCAGCTCGCCCGTCGTGGGCACATCTTCTCCATCAATCGTGCACCGTCTGGCGTTCTCTGCCTCCCACGTCAGGGTGACCTTCCCATCTGGCTCCCACTGCTCGCTGGCTCCTGGAGCCGAGTCATTGTAGGATTCGAACTCATTCTGGGAATCGAACGAGAGGATGCGCGGGGCTCGGGTCGACTCGACCTGGACCTCCTTCACGATGGGCGAGGGATCATTCGGGGCCCCGCAGAGCAGGCTGAAGCGGGTGGTCTCCTTGAGCCAGTCGATCTTCGCGGAGCCGACCGCAGAGACTGCTCCAACCCGGGGCTCGATTCTGCAAACCGCGCCGTGCGAGGCCTTCCAGGAGAGCGTGGTGGTGCCCTCGGTAGAGATGAAGCTCGGGTCCGCAGAGAAGTCGTAGATGGCGACATGCGGCCGCAGCTGGACGGGGTACCTCTGGGCCGCGGCCCACTCGAGCGCCTTGTCGATGGGAAGCGCCTGCCCCTTCTTGGGAGAGACCGCCTGTACCAGGCCGATCAGCTCCCACTGCGCGGTGAAAAGCCCACCTCCGGAGGAACCGGGCTCGACATCGCTGGACTCGAACAGGAGCCGCTCGCTCGAGGAGGACGGCTTGACGAGCACATTGCCCGCGGTGGAGGTGAACCAGGGAACGCCGCCCCCTTGCCCGATGAACGAGACTGGCAGCCCCTCGGTGAGGCTCTGGGGATCTCTCAGGCAGCGAAGCGAGACTTGGCTCAGGTAGTTCCCCAGGGACTCGGGCAGCTCGAAGATCGCGATGCCGAGATCGAGCCCCACATTGTAGGCGAGTGGCTTGAGGCTCCCGGCTTCCACCCACTGCGGCTTGCTCCAGGGTGCCCAGAGCCGGACCTTGAGCTTCTCGAACACCATGCCTCGGCTGTTGCGGAGGACATGGTTGGCCGTCAGGACGTAGACCACCTTGCCCACGCTCCCGAGGATCAAGCCTGCGCCGAACTGTACCTTCCCTTTCGATGCGCCGTTGATCATGACGACCAGGCGCATGGACTCCTCCTGCGTCCGGAGCTGGGTAGCGTTCGGGGCACCCGATTGAGCCTGAGCCACCTTCGGAGCCCAGAGGAAAAGAACGAACGTGAGTGCAGCGACGGAGGCCCCTCTCATGAATGTCCTTGGAACCAGCTCCACACGGAGGCGATCAACGCCATGACGAAGAGCAGAGCCCCCCAGCCCAGCTCCAGCCGTTGGTTGAAGGCGATCCACTCCAGGTAGCTGGGCATCAGGTTCCGGGCGTTGTGGTCCAAGCCGATCTCCAAACGATCCACATTGCCGTGAAAGACGATCGACACCTGACCCTCGCTGTCGATCGAGGCGGGGCCCAGCTCTCCCCTCTGGACTCCGAGCAGGAGGGGCGTCCCCAAGCGAAGGGGAATCTCCTTGTTCCCCAGATCCCGGAGCACCAGCGTTCCAGAGGTGAGCCTCGAGAAGGGTGTCACGACCCTGTCTCTCCCATCGAAGCCCTCGTCGGTCGAGCCGAACGCAAGCTGGGTCACTGGAACGGGGAGACACAGGATGCAGCCCAGCGCCTGGGCGGCCTGGATGTCGATGCGTGAGTCGGCGCCACTCCAAGCCAGGAAGCCCGAGGCCGTCTCCAGCGCGACAGGGCGAGAGACGACGCCCGTCACATCCAGATGGATCGGGCCGGCAAAGTCCGCCTGCAGCAGCACCTCGGGCTGCTGCAGGTCGATGGCCACGTCGCGAGCAGAGGCGGCGCTCAGCGCGAATCGCGTATGGGCGGGCAGGAAGAACGGGCGCAGCTTGAGGGTCATCGGCGAAGTGCCGGCGTCGGGCTGAGGGCTCACCATTAGCGTCAAGCCTGGCTCCTTCGGGGCCTTGAGCAGCTGAGGGCGGCCCGTCTCGTCAGGAATGCGGAGCCTGCTCGCGCCAGACACGCTCAGAGCAGTGGCCGCGAGGTTGTCTCGAAGCAGCTTGTATCTCCTACCGAGGGTCGCGTCGAAGCCGGACATCCTGGCCGAGAGCTCGATCTCAGTGGTCGAGAGGCGGGTGACGCTCATGCCCAGGACCCCGAGCACTGCGATGACGACGACGACGACGGTGGGGAGATAAGCGTGCTTCTTGCGCTTGCGAGCGATCCGCTCGGCCATCTCGAGGAGTTGCTGCAACTCGGACAGCGTTCGCGGCTTGCTGGCTCCAACCCCCTGGGCGAGCTCCTGCTGGATGAGCGTGTGCGCCTCGTCCTTCAGCCTCTGCTCCCACTCTTCCACGTTCGCGCTCAGCGAGGAGGGGGACCCGATGTGCACGGGGCCAGGCGTTGCGGGCGCCTGCGCCGGAGCGAACGTTGCTGAGGGCTGCGCGAGTCCAGACGCTGGGGCAGCCTGCACGGGAGCTGGCGCGGCCGCGGGCGCAGAGGTGGCGTTAGCGCTTGGGCGTCGGCTCTTGCCTGGCTTTTTCATGGACGAGATGGAAGTCAGTCGTGAGCGGACTGTTGTCCCGGGTCTTCGCGGAGATCCAGACCCAGTAGATCCCTGTCTCGGAGAACCAGTCGATGGGGATCTCCAGGAATTGCGGGAGGGAGGGCGGCACCGGAGTGAAGGGGAGCGCCACCTTGTCGTACTTGGACGTGCCGATCCGTCCGGCGGTATCGACGGGCGCGATCGTCACCCGGACCTCCGTCAGGCTCGCTCCCGGAAAGAAGCCCACTCTGTAGCGCTCGATTAGAGGGGTGTCTGTCTTGGACTGGACCAGGAGCGTGGGGACATAGACCTCCTCCCCGCTCACCTGTGGGCTCTGGATGGACGCGAGAATGCCCAGTTCCCGAGGGGGCACCAAGGCCCGGACCAGCTCTGCTTCCCATCCATACAGGAATGCAGCCCAGGGTCGCCGAGTGTCCATCTGATAGTAGTGGCCTCGGTGAAGCCGGGAGGCCCGAATGTGGATCTCCCCTTCGAGCTTGAGCTTCTCAGCAGGGAGTTGGGGCCATCGGATGAACAAGGAGTCGCTGTCGCTGTCGTCGTAGTCGGCGATGCCCGCAGTCAGCGAGAGCAAGACCAGACCTGACCCCGAGACGGAGCGGACGTAGAGGCCCTCGCACCGATCTCCCCGCTGTCTGTAGCCATACTCGTTGCGCAGATCGGCTTCGAGTGACGAGTCACAGAGCTCAGCAGGGGGGGCGCCTGCCGCTGAGGTGGCGGCCAGGAGCAGGACCACCAAGGAGTGGGGACGAAGCATGAGGATCTTCCGTGAATGCCGTGCTCCCGACACTATACCACACCTCCGAGCGCCACCACGGTCGGCTGCGCCTCCGGCTCTGCGGCATCCAGGCCCGGCTCCTCCACCGCAGCCACATGGTGACGCCGCGCAGGCACTCTTCGGCTGCGACGGCAAGCCAGACCCCGGGTAGCGCCAGATTTAGCCGGAACACCAGGAAATAGCCCAGGGTACGCCCATGCAGGCCATCGAGAGAACGCCCATGTAGACGGTGAAGGCGGCCTGGCACGGGAGGGCAAGGACACGCGACCGCCCTCCGTGTAAAACACGCCCCCCAGGGAGCCCGCGAGCGGCTCGTCGCCCCACCTTCAGCGAGGCAAGGCCGTGCTCGCTTGGCCGTCCGGTGGTTTCTTGGGGATCGGCCACCCCAACCGTGAGGACAAGCGGCATGACGGCGCGGCGCGCGCAGCATCAGCACCAGGAGGACAACGAGGGTGAGCTTCTTTCATGGCTCCCCCGAGGTGGGCTTGCGGGGTGATGTGAAGAACGGTAGCAGGCAGCGCCCCTCGTAATCGTAGGCATTTGGCCCACAGGGTGCCTCCTTTTTCAGCACGGACCAGCATGCGCCGTAGACGACGAGCTGAGTATCTGGATCGCACGGAGGCTTGCGCTGGCCGGGGAACGGTTGGTCGGGCATCGGCTTCCCGACCGCAAGGATGAGCGGCATGACGACTCCCGGCACGTCCTGGACGCCCGCCAGCGCCTCCTCCGCCACTCCCCCGTCCGTGGCGAACTGAGCCGGCTCCTCGGGTGTGGCGAGCCATGGCGCTGGCTCTGGCTCCGGATCCTGTTCTTGCCTCAGTTGGAGGGGCAGCAGCACCATCAACAGCACCCCCGCTGCCACGAGGCCGCCCACGGCGCTCGAGCCGACCCAGGAGAGCCAGGCGGGGACGGAGGGTGGAGGGCACTCGCGCTCGGTGGGAGGGTCGCTCAGCCCGCTGTCTGAGAGTACTTCCTCATTGTCCTGCCCATCCGAAGACGCACGGCTACCCTCCTCGCTCGAGGAGGATGCGGCTGGTGCGTACCCCTCCTCGGTGCGCGTGGCGTTGGAGGTGGGGAGGATGGGCCTGTCCGCCTCGGTCCCGGCCGTCTGCACCCGTACCGCGGTATCCTTCACGAGCTGCTCCGCACTCCCGCGCAGCTTCCTGTCATCGGAGAGCAGCCGCAGGGTGAGCGCTTCGAGCTCCCGGCACACGGTGGCCATGGCGCTGGGTGGAAGCACCTCTCGCTCCACGGGCTCTCCCCCGTCCGTGCACGGGGGCAGGTAC
>NZ_DASPHO010000421.1:0-15889 GCF_035629615.1 Hyalangium sp.
GGACGTGTGGGCCACGGGGATCGTCCTCTACGAGATGCTCTGCGGGAGGCTTCCCGTCGAGGGGCCTGAGTACGTCGTGATGCCCAAGCTCAGTCAGGGCGAGTTCCCTCGGCCCCGGGACATCAACCCGCGGGTGCCCCAGGAGCTGGAAGACATCATCATGGGGGCGCTCACGGTGCGCCGGGAGGATCGCTACGAGTCCAGCCATGTCTTCGGCGAGGCCCTGGCGGGCTTCCTGTACTCCCACGCGCCCCGCTTCTCTACGTTGACGCTCTCGCACTACATCCAGGACCTGTTCAGCGAGGCGCTGGTGCGCGCGGGCCGGGAAGTCCAGGTGCCGGGCTCGTTCCAGGAGGAGCTCGCCTCGTGGCGTGCCGATCCGCGTGCCGCCCCCTCAGCGCCACCGGAGCCCCGTCCCGAGCCTCCCGCGCCGAGCCCCGCCGCGCCGAGCCCCGCTGCGTCGAGCCCCACCGTTCCGGCCTTGGTGAACCCTCCCCCCGAAGGGCCAGTGGCGGCTCCTCCAGCGTCCAGTGCTCTTCGGGCGTGGAAGTGGAGCGTGGGAGGTGGCACGGCGCTGGGGTGGTTGGCCGTGGGCCTCATCGCGATCGCCGTCAAGAGGATGCCTCGGTCCGAGCCCGTCACGGACGTGCCCACGGAGGAGGTTGTCGCGGAGGCACCCGAGGAGCCAGCCCATCGGAGCCCGCCCTCCGCGGCTCCCTCGGTGGATGTCGAGCGGTACATCCAGCAGGCGAAGGCGGCCGTCGCCAGCAGGCGCTATGAGGCAGCCATGGAGAACTATCGGGTGGCCTTGAAGTTCCATCCGAGCTCGCTGGAGGCGAAGGCGGGGCTGGGCTTCTCGCTGGCGGTGGGAAGGACCGACGAAGCGAGCAATGCAGAGGCGGTGAAGCTGCTGCAGGAGGTCGTGGAGAAGGACTCGTTGAATTCCCTCGCGTGGTTTGCGCTCGGCATGGCGCTCCAGGTGACCCGTGAGGAAGAGGAGGCGGCCGAGGCCTATAAGACGTACCTGGTCCTGGAGCCCTCCGGGAGGTTCGCCCCCGACGCCCGTATCGCCCTCAAGCAGCTGGGCGCGAACTAAGCCATCGGGGTTAAGTCGTTTCAGGGGGGCTGGGTTCGCGGCCTAAAGCAGGCGTGGAGGGCTGTGCTTCAGTGCGAGTGAGCGCGAGCAAGACGCTGAGCGAGGCGGAAGAGCTGAGAGCAGGAGAAGTCCAGAGGAGCCTCCTGATTCTGGAGGGCATGACGGGCACGGAGGAAGGGCAGCCAGGCCTTGTCACCGATGACGACCGCGGCCTCTTCCAGCATCTTGCGCGGCAGCCAGCGGCCGCCGAGCACCTCCACCAGATAGCGGCCGAGAAAGGCACCCAGTGCAGGGACGAGGGTCTCGCGCTGCTCGTGGGACAGGCGCCTGCCCCAACCTGCGTGCCACAGGTGCCAGTCGAGGTGAGGCAGTGCCTCCAGGGTGCCCTCGGTGACTTGGGGCACGTCCGAGTGGAACAGGGCGATGAGCTGCTCGGCGTAGAGGCCCTCGTAGGTGTCGATGGCGGCCTTGACGTTGTCCACATCGGGTGCGGGAGCCTGAGAGGCAGGCAACCACTCGGAGACGGGGGGAGGGTGGTAACGGTTGAAGCGTTCGACGAGGGAGCGCTTGCCGCCCGCCACTCCATGAAAGTCAGCCTCCATGCGGAGGATGTCGGCGACGTCGGGATCGAACTCCATGGGCAGGGGTGAGAACTCGAGGGAGCGCTGGCGCAGAGTGGCCAGGGTGGAGTCCAAGGAGAGTTCGGGGCGCAGGTGGACGAGGGCACGGGCCTGGGCGAGGCGGGCCTCTTCGGAGTCGAAGTCAGCGGGGGTGGGGCGGGTGAGCCAGAGGACGGCGCCGCCGGGCAACTCCTCGATGAGGACGGCCGGGGTGGACAGCAGGCGCTGGCGGCCTATGGCCTGCACCATGGCCGGGCCGTACACGTTGAGCCAGAACGTCTCATAGATGGGCCGGGGTGTACTCAGGTCCTTCACGGTGGGATCGGTGCCAAGGCAGAGATCGGTGAAGCTGTGACCCAGGCCGAAGGTGAGAGGGAGGCAGGAGGCCATGGCCCGCACGAAGGAGACGAGGTGCCCGGCGCGCCTTTCGGCTTGGCCCGGCTCGCGTAAGAACGAGAAGGGCTGCAGGTACATTTCAATGGAGCTATAGCCTCCAGCATCATTCGTCCTGCTCACGAACTCGACCATGACCTCCGGCGGCTGGGAGCGCACCAGCATGAGACTGAAGGTGTCGACAATGTAGGCCTTATGGAGCCGCTTCCGCAGAGCTTGGCGCGAATAATTCAGGCGAGGACCCAATATCCGCATCTTGTCTGGGCGCAACTCGGGGTCCAGCGACTCGATGACCTCCAGCACCTTCTCCAGCCCCTCGAAGCCCCGGTCCATGGGGTTGGTGGAAGAGAAGAGCTCAAGCAGAAACCTTCCGGACTTGTTCCACTCGTCAGGGGACATAGAGGTGGAGGTCGACACCATTTTGGGGCGCGGCTTTCAAGAGGGCCTTCCTGATTTCGGCATCAAGAGTCGTCGCGTCATAGACGATGTGCACCCGTGAGATCCGCACTTTCTGGCCAAAGAGTGGATGGCCGCGCCGACGCACTTCCACCACTCCACTGTACTTGGTCCTGGCCTCCAAGCTGTCGATCTTGAGCTGGTCTCGCACCTCGTTCAGGCCCTTGCCAGAGAAGCTGTGCTGCTTGTTGCTGAAGGAGTGGACGGAAGGTTGGCGGCCTGCTCCGAGGGTCGCTTGGTCTACGGCGAGTTGATCCACATAGACGGGATGGGCACGGCCCTCGAGCTGGAGTCCCGTGTTGTCGGTGACCAGGGGCTGCTTCATCCCCGGGATGCACTGCCGCGAGCCTTCTGCTTGCTGGAGCCAGCGCGTGACGGCGCGCTGGAACTCCAGGGAGCGCTGGAACGTGTTGAGGAGTCCCGAGTAGCTGTTCCAGGTGAGAGGGGGCTTGGCTTCTGGCACCCTGGGGGGTAGGGGGCGCGTACCGGCCAGCTCCTCGTAGCGGCGGTGCCAGTAGGCCACGTAGCTGGTCCAGCGCGGGTGCTCGGCCTCAATGCCTGAGGGGGGCTGGGAGGAGGCGGGGCGGTGGCGTGCGAGTTCCTTCAGGCTCTGAGGGTGGCGTGCGGCCGTCTCCAGTGCCTCCGCTTCAGCGAGGCGGGCCTCCAGAGCGGCGAGCTCCTCCGCGGCGATACGGGCCTCCAGCCCCGCCAGCGCCAGTCTTCCAGCCTCCACCGGGGTGGCGGCTTCCGCTGCCGCGGTCCTGGCTTCAGCCGTTGCCGCCTCCGCTTCCGTGGCACCGGCCGCGCCTCGCCTGAGGACGGTGCCCACCAACAGCACGTCGAGCACGGCGGCGATGGTGGTGTTTCTTACATGCTGGAGCTTGGCCTCTTGGGAGAAGCTGTCGGCCATGACCTGGCGCAAGCGCATGCCCCCTTCGCCACGCGAGGGCATGAACTCGTCCAGCTTGTGCCACTGCGCCACGCAGGCGGGCAGGGAGCCGCAGGCAATGCCCAGGGATTTGCGGGCCAGTTCCTGACCGGTGGCGCGGAGGGTGGCCTCCAACTGTTCGAAGAGCGCCTGGGCGCGCGAGTTGCCGGCCCGGGAGTCGGCGTAGACGCGCTCGAGGTGCGCAGCGCGGTAGACGAGGAGCACGGCGGAGCGGCTTCCCACCAGGGTACCGTTCTCGTCGCAGTACAGGGCGTAGTCGAAGGGGGGAGTGATGTCCTTCTGCAGCTCCTCGAGGGGAACGGCGTCGGGTTCGGAGCAGGAGCCGCCCAGCTGCGTGGAGGCCAGCAAGACCAGGAGCGCCAGAGAGCACAGGCGTGGCATGGCGCGGAGCCTGTCACCGCCCGTGGGTGGGCGGGAAGGACCTCATAGGCAGAGACCCGGGATGGACGAGGGACATGAGATCTGCCGGATTCAGCCAGTCCCACGTGCGACGTAGCCAGGGGCGTCACCGCCCACGCTGAGAAGTCGGGCCTCCGCCCAGCCCCCCCTGAAAAGACTTAGCCCCGATGGCTTTGCAGGAGCCGTCCCCGCATGACGCTCCTGCTTCGTGAGGCCCGCCCGCGCGCGCTCGGTGATGATTCCGAGGAGGACCCTCGTCAGGCCATGGCGGGGACGGAGCGCCGCAGCCCGGCGTATTGCAGCCCGGCGAAGACGGCGACCGCGAGTGCCTGTCCGAGGGTGAAGAGGTAGCCCCAGGTCGTCGGCGTGGCCCATCCGGCCGCCAGGAGCAGCACGCTGTCGAGGGCCCACAGCACGTTGCAGCCGACGATTCCCCAGACGAGCCGGTGCGGGATGGTGGTCCGCACGGAGAGGTACACCAGCAAGGCCGCAAAGGGGATCAGGCTGAGGCCCGCCGTCCGCAGCAGTGCCACATTCAGCCCCAGCAGGCCGCCCAGCGGGCTGGCGGCGAGCAGCATCAGGGCACCGGTGGCGCCACTGATGACACCATCGGCGAGCAGGGCACGGCGCAACAGCTTCCACGAGTCAGTCATCGTGCTCATATCGGATGTTCTCCTTTGAGACAGGGATGCGCGACGATGCGTGAGGCCCCGTCGCGTGAGGCTTTTCATGCGCCTCGGCGGGGCCGATGTCGATTACGTCCGAGGTAATTGGAGGGATGACGTCCCGCCTCTATCCTCCCAGCCATGACGACTCTGAGCTCCTCGCCAGGCCGCCCGGTAGGAGAGCTGCTGCGCATGTGGCGCCAGCGCCGAAGCCTCAGCCAGCTCGATCTGGCATGCCGTGCGGAGGTCTCTGCCCGGCACGTCAGCTTCCTGGAGACGGGCCGGTCGCAGCCGAGCCGGGAGATGCTGCTCCATCTCGCCGAGGAGCTCGAGATCCCGCTCCGTGAGCGCAACGGCTTGCTGGTGGCCGCAGGGTATGCCCCCGTCTATTCCGAGAAGAGCCTCGAAGATCCCGCGCTCCGGGCCGCGCGGGAGGCCGTGAATCTGGTGCTCACCGGCCACGTGCCCTACCCAGCGCTCGCCGTGGACAGGTACTGGACGTTGCTCGCGGCCAATCGCGCGGTGGGCGCGCTCCTGACAGGAGTCTCGCCCGAGCTGCTCCAGCCTCCGCTCAACGTCTTGCGGCTCAGCCTGCACCCTTCAGGGCTGGCGCCGCGTATCGCCAACCTGGAGCAATGGCGGCACCACGTCCTGACTCGGCTTCACCGTCAGGTCGAGCTCACCGGGGATGCGACGCTTGCCGCCCTCCTCGAAGAGCTTCGTGGCTATGGTGGCGAGGGCGGCACTGCGTACCCTCTGGGGCTTGCGGGAGGGCATGAGTACACGGGAGTGGTCGTACCCATGCGCCTTCAGACGCCGCAGGGGCTCCTGTCGTTCTTCAGCACCGTCACCGTTTTTGGCACGGCCGTCGACATCACCCTCGCTGAGCTCGCGATCGAGTCCTTCTTCCCCGCGGATCCAGCGACCGGCGAGGCACTCAGACGCATCGCCGCGGAGGGGACGCACACGGACTCTTGAAGCAGCTCCCTCGCCGAACCCGCGAGCACTCGCAGTTGTCGCCGCGCGGTGGAGTGTACGGCTCCGAATCATACCTGAGATGAGGGATGCATTCAGGGTGACCCATGAGGTAGGGTGGAGGGGAGGAGCGGAGCAGGCCGCTCCTTGCGCCAGGAGGACTCATGGAGACGAGGCTGCTCGCGAGGGAGCAGAACCCGGCTTCGTTGAAGGTGGGCACGCGGGTAGGGCCGTGGCGTGTGGTGTCCTGGAGAGGGCAGGGCACCTACGGCACCGTCTACAAGGCTGTGCGTGACGGCCGCGAGGAGGAAGGCTTCTTCGCGCTGAAGATGGCCAACCACGCGCGCAACGAGCGCTTCGAGCGAGAGGGGGATTTGCTCTCGCTCATCCGGCACCCGAACGTGCCACGGCTGCATGGGCAAGGGCACTGGGAGTGCGCGCTGGGGGTGTTTCCGTACCTGGTGATGGAGTGGGTGGAGGGAGTGCCACTGTACGACTGGTCCAGCCAGCGCAACCCCACCCAGCGCCAGGTGATGGAGCTGGTGGCCCAGGTGGCGGGAGCGCTGGCGGCCGTGGAGGCGGCGGGTGGAGTGCACCGGGACGTGAAGGGGGACAACGTGCTGGTGCGGCTGGCGGATGGGCGGCCGTTCCTGACGGACTTTGGCTCGGGAATGGTGCGGGGGGCTGCGGTGCTGACGCTGGACATCCTGCCGCCCAACACGGTGGCCTACCGCAGCCCCGAGGCATGGGCCTATCAGCGCTTCAACAACTTCCAGGCGAGAGCGCACTACGAAGCCAATGCCAGTGATGACCTGTTCGCGCTGGGGGTGACGGCGTACCGGCTGGTGACCGATGAGTACCCGCCGCCGACACAGCCGGATGAGGCAGGGGCCGAGGTGTGGAGGTGGAATGGGAAGGGGCCTCGTTCTCCTCGTGAGCTCAACGCTCAGCTGGGCAAGGCGCTGGATGGGCTCATCCTGCGGCTGGTGTCGGTGAATCCCGAGGAGCGCTTCAACGGGAGTCCGGAGGAGGCCGCCGAGGCGTGGGAGCAGGTGGCGCGGGAGACGGGGCCCGAGGCGGACGAGCTGTTGTTTGCCTGGGAGACGCAAGCGGCGGCTGAGCGCTCACGGAAGCAGGACCCCGTCAGCCAACGGTTGGGCCATCGCCCACGGCGGAGGGATGCGGAGGTGGTTCAGCGCTCGAAGGAGGGGGATGCAGGGGCGCGGGTGGAGTGGGAGCGACAGGAAGCCAGGGAGCAGAAGCGTGCACAGGCTCCCACGGAGCAAGAGGGAAGGAGGATTCCAGCAAGGAGGTTGGTGCTGAGCGCGGCTGTGGTGGCGCTGATGGTGTTCGTGGTCGTGCCCCAGCAGGAGGATCTCCCTCGGCAATGGGAACCGCCTGTGGTCGTGCAGGCGGTGCCAGGTCAGCAAGAGGAGGGAAGGGATGGCGGCACCGCAGGACTGGGTGACGGATTCTCCTCCGTGGCTGCGAAGGAAGAGATACCGCCGCAAGAGTCAGCACGGTTCGTCGCTGTCGACATGCCAAAGAATCCGCTGGCCGGGCAGCTCCGTGCCCCCTGTAAGTCATGGCAGGTAGAGATTCGCGGCGGGTGTTGGGACTTGGCAGGTCGCGCGAAGCCCCCTTGCGACGATGAGACCTACGAGTGGTTAGGGAACTGCTACATCCCCATCTTCCGCACCCAGCGCAGGCCGGCCTCAGACGAGCCGTAGCCTGAGGGCGTCACCCATGAAGAGAAACAGGGAGGAGACGGGCCGCTGAAGATGGAGCGCAGGCGCTCACGTACGCGGTCTGTTCCCCCATACGAAGGGAGTATGGCCCGGCCCGCAGCCACCCGTCGAGGGCACGGACCCCGAGGGTCGGCGGTGGCCGTGGGGAACCTCGGGACGGCTGAGACTCAGCGGATCATGTCGATGTGGGGGACGCCGTCCTCGTCGTACACGTCGCTGATCGGGCGGAAGCCATAGCCCTCGTAGAACCGCTGGAGGTAGTGCTGGGCGCCGATGCGGACGGGGGCACCCGGGAAGTGCGTCTCGATGAAGGACAGGCCCTTCTCCACCAGTGTCTTGCCGTAGCCCTGGCTGCGCACACGTGGGGCCGTGATGACGCGGCCAAAGCTGGCCTCCGGGTACTTCAGCCCCGGCGGGAGCACGCGGAGGTAGGCCGCGAGGAAGGGCTCTGGCTCGCCCGGCAGCCCCCCGAGCAGATGGTGGGAGCCACGATCGTAGCCATCCGCGTCTTGGTAGATGGACTTCTGCTCCACGATGAAGACCTGCTGGCGGAGCGCGACCACTCGGTAGAGCTCATCCACCGTCAGCTCCGGGAACCGCCTCCACTGCCAGTCCAGCATCCTGCGCTCCTTGGGTATACCGCCGGGTATTCGGTACCATTTCCTGGCTGGGCAAGCCCAGCTTCCAGACCGAGAGTGGCGTGAACGAACCTTCGATACAGACGAGCTCGTGGTGGTCGCAGGTGGTGACGTTCCTGGCGTGGGCTCTGGGTGTGGTCCTCCCGGCGGTGACGCTGGTCATCGAGCTGCACTCTCGGATGTGCGCCGAGACGTTCTTCGATCCGCTGCCCACGCTCGTGCACGTGCTCCTCGTGGCGTGTGTGCCCGTGGCCAGCGCCGTGGGGCTGATCGCCACGAGGGTGCGCACCCCGCGCCTGCTGAGCGCCGCGCTCATCCTCAACGGCATGGCCATCGGCATCAGCGCGCTGTACTCCGCGATCTTCCTGCCGCTCCTGCCCCTGGCGGTGATCGCCGTCTTCTTCGCCGGGATGGGCCTGCTGCCGTTGGCGCCGCTGCTGTCGCTCGTCATGTCCGGGGTGATCCGTCGTCGGCTGGGCCGGGCCCACCCCGCGGGTGTCCAGATCCCCAAACCGTGGCTCGGAGTGGGGATCGCGCTGGTGACGTTCCTCGCGGTGGAGGGGCCCGTGGCGGGGACACGGCTGGCGCTGCACGCCGCGGTGAATGGAGGCCCGCAGACCCAGCGCGCCGCGCTCGAGTGGCTGCGGAGGGCCGGGAACGAGGAGGTGCTTCGGGCCGCATGCTACGTGGCTCCGCGGCAGGCCAGCCTCCTCGACTTCCTGATGTCCTTCGACGGCGTGGTGAGCGTCGAGGAGGCGAGGACTGCGTACTACCGGGTGACGGGGCAGACGTTCAACATGCTCCCCAAGCCGGAGAACCTGCGCTCGGGGGAGTTCTTCCGCTTCGACGGCGAGGATCTCGACAGGGCCAGCGAGGTGGTGGGAGGCCGTGTGCCGGGGCTCTCTCTGGCCAGCTCGGAGCTGAAGGGCTCAGTGGATGGAGACGCGGCGCTCGCCTACCTGGAGTGGACGATGAGCTTCGAGACGACGGCCGAGGGCCAGTCCGAGGCGCGCACGGAGCTGATGCTTCCGCCAGGGGCGGTCGTCTCGCGGGTGACGTTGTACATCGACGGGCAGGAGCGCGAGGCTGCCTTTGCCTCTACCGCCAAGGTCCAGGCGGCCTACAACAAGGTCGTCCAGACGCGCCGGGATCCCCTGCTCGTGACCTGGCGGGGCACCGATCGGATCCAGGTCCAGTGCTTCCCCGTGGTGAAGGGCCCGCCGATGAAGATCAAGCTCGGCTTCACCGTGCCGCTGTTGCCTCGAGACGAGGGTCACTTCGCCACGCTCCTGCTCCCGACGCTGGCCGAGCGCAACTTCCACATCGCCGAAGACTTCCGGCACGTGGTGCGCGTGGAGTCCCGGCGCCCGCTCACGACGAAGGCCGGTGGAGGCCTGGAGCGCCGCGATGATGGGGTGAGCGAGTGGCTGGCCTCCTTGAGCGACGAGGCGCTGCAGCCTCCTCAGGCGGTGCTCACCGTCGAGCGCAAGGGCGCGCCGGACACGGCTTGGACGGAGGATCTGCTCGACGGGGGGGCCTACGTCGTGCGTCAGCGGTTCAGGAAGACCCCCGAGGAGCCGCCATCGCGGGTCATCCTGGTCGTGGAGGGCTCCGAGGTGATGAAGGAGGCGCTGCCGGAGATCGCCGAGGCCCTGTCCGCCTTCCCGCGAGGCACCGAGCTCGCAGTCCTGGCAGCGAGGGACGGAGTCGAGGAGCTCCTGCCGCTCCGAGCGATGGACGTGGAGACACTCCGGCAAGCGGCGGAGCAGGTAAAAGGGCTGAGCGCGGCGGGGGGCCAGGACTCCAGCGCGGCCATGGCCCGCGCGTGGTCGATGGCGGTCACCGAGGAGCGCACCCACGTGGTCTGGGTCCACGGGCCTCACCCGTTAAAGCTGGCTCGCGACCCGGAGCCCGCCGCCTGGTGGCTCGACGCCAATCCCCCCAGTGAGATCCTCGATGTGATGGTGGGCCGGGGCCCGAACCAGCTCGCCAGGGACCTCTCGCCCTACGCGTACTTCCGCTCGGTGCCGCGGCTCGGGACGCTGGAGGAGGACTTGAAGCGGGTGTTCACCTCCTGGGGCGGCGAGTTCTACGAGGTCCAGCGGGATCGACTCCCCGTCGCGGAGGCCGCGCTCACCGGGGAGGCCTGGAAGACGTCGTCGCACCTGGCGCGCCTCTGGGCGAGCGAGGAGGTCCGCCGGCTGTTGGCGACGGGGGATGACGTGGACCATGAGAGGGCGGGTGAGCTCGCGGCTCGCCACCAGCTCGTCACGAACGTCACGGGCGCGGTGGTCCTGGAGCGCAAGGAGCAGTACGACGAGGCGGGCTTGACGCCCGTGGCCGAGGGCACCGTGCCCAGCGTGCCCGAGCCGGAGACGTGGATGCTGCTGGCCGTGGCCTGCGCGCTCCTGGTGGCCTTCCGCCTGCGCCGGACGGCTTGATGCGGCGAGCCCACTTCATCCTCGGACTGCAGCTCCTCGCCGGATGGCAGGCATGGAGCTGGTATGCCCGCCGCGTCCAGGACGGCTCTGACGAGCCGTGGGGCCTGCTGGCCCTGCTGGCCCTGGTGTTGATGCTGCCTCGAGGGGCACCCCACGCGCTGCGGGAGCGGGAGGTGTGGGTGCTCGCGGCCGTCAATGTCGGCGTGGCCGTGGGCCACCCCTGGCTGCCGCCACTGGTCCGCGCCGCGGTGTGCCTCTTGTGCGTCACAGCGATCGTCTCGCGGATGACCGAGGGCCGCGCCTTCCACCTGGGGACCTGGCTGCTGGCGCTCCTGGCACTGCCGATCCTGTCGTCGGTGCAGTTCTACCTGGGCTATCCGCTGCGGCTCGCGGCGGCCGCGCTGTCTGTGCCCATGCTGCGGGGGATGGGGGTACCGGCGCTGAGGGAGGGCGCCAGCCTGACGATCGGCTCGGACGTCATCCTGGTGGATGCGCCGTGCAGTGGGGCGCGCATGCTCTGGGTGGGGTTGTTCCTGGCCGTCACCTTGGCGTGTCTGCTGCGGCTGGGCGCGGGGCGGACGCTGCTGGCGTGTCTGCTGGGCGTGGGCGCCGTCCTCTTCGGCAACGCGCTTCGGGTCTGCGCGCTTACGCTCGTGGAGCGCAGCCCGGTCTCCGGGCCTCCCTGGCTCCACGAAGGCGTGGGCGTGGCGTCCTTCATTCCGGTGTGTCTGCTGATCGCGGGCAGCTGCCTGTGGCAGCGTGCGCGCCAGCGGGCCGTGGAGGCGCACGCATGAGTCGAGCCACCTGGGTCATGTTCGTGCTCTCGAGCGCGCTGCTGGCGACGGCGCCCTTCTGGCGTGCTCCGCTGGAGCGAGCGCCGGTGGAGGCGGCCTTCCCGGGCTGGCCCTCCACCTTCGAAGGGCGTGCGCTTCGAGAGCTGCCCCTGTCAGAGAGAGAGGAGCGGTTCGGGGCAGGCTTCCCAGGCCGCATCGCGCGCTTCACCGATGGACAGCGTGAGCTCATCATCCGATGGGTGGCAGCGCCCACGCGCCAGCTGCACTCCGCGGCGGATTGCTTCCGGGGGCTTGGCTACTCCACCACGAGGTCCACATTCTGGCGCCAGGAAGACGGGAGCTCCTGGCAGCGGTTCACTGCCTCGAGTGGCCCTGTGCGCCTCACGGTGCGAGAGGCCATCACGGAGGGGAGTGCCCGCCGGTGGACAGAGGTGTCGCAGTGGTACTGGGAGGCACTGCTCGGGCAGACGCGAGGCCCTTGGTGGGCCGTCACGGTGGCCGAGCATGCGAAGTGACGCGGAGTGAGCAGTCGCTGTCGCCTCGAGCTGCCCGGCGGTGAGGAAGTGGTACGGGGAGGAGCCATCCCACCGTATCGTGCGCTCCGCCTGATTCGTCACTCACCCCACGAGTTCGACCCATGAACCGGCTGTCCCACTCTCGGAGGCCTCCGTCCCTTGGTGGCTGGGCCTCCGTCCTCGTCCTGCTGGCGGCGACGGGCTGTGGCAAGCGTCAGCCCGAGCCCACCGCGCGGCTGTCCGATATCCTTCCCCAGATCGCCCCCAACGAGCTCCGCGCTCCAGAGGCGTTCGCCGTCATCACGGATCGGACCGAGCGCTCGCGCGCACTCTTCCTGGAGGCCAGCCGGGTGTTGCTGCACCCGCGGTGCGCGAACTGCCACCCCGAGGGCGACTCGCCCCACCAGGGAATGGAGTGGCGCCCGCACGATCCGCCGGTGGTGCGCGGCCCCGAGGATCGCGGCGTGGTCGGGATGGAGTGCACGAGCTGCCACCAGGACCGGAACCAGGCACTCACACGGGTACCTGGGGCTCCGAACTGGCACGTAGCTCCCCGCTCGATGGCGTGGGTGGGCCGCTCGCCGCGTGCGGTGTGCGAGCAGCTGAAGGATCCCTCTCGGAACGGAGGGAAGAGCCTGGCCCAGATCGTCGAGCACAACGCGCATGACAAGCTCGTGGGCTGGGGGTGGACTCCCGGCTCGGGCCGCGAGCCGGCGCCGGGCTCGCAGGAGCGCTTCGGTGCCATCGTCGCGGCCTGGGCGGAGACGGGCGCGGAGTGCCCGAGTGAGGAGGCACGGCCATGAGCATTCGAGTCCGAATCAACGGCGTCGATCGGGAGCTGGACGTTGACCCTGAAATGCCGCTGCTCTGGGCGCTGCGAGATGTGCTCGGCCTCACCGGCACGAAGTACGGCTGCGGTCAGGCGCTGTGCGGCGCGTGCACCATCCACCTGGACGGGCAGGTGGTCCGCGCGTGCGTCACACCTGTCCGCCGAGCGGATGGGCACTCGGTGACGACCATCGAAGGGCTCTCTCCAGATGGCAGTCACCCGCTGCAGCGCGCCTGGGTCGACCTGGGAGTTCCGCAGTGCGGGTTCTGCCAGGCGGGCCAGATCATGACCGCGGCAGCCCTGCTCGCGAAGAAGCCGAAGCCCACCGACGCCGAGATCGATCAGTCGCTCGGGGGCAACCTGTGCCGGTGTGGCACGTACACTCGCATTCGCGCGGCTGTGAAGAAGGCCGCCGGCCAGCCCGAGGAATAGGGAGTACGCGATGAGCAAGCGGCCCATGTTGATCGCCCGGCGGTCCTTCCTTGCGGGGCTGAACCTCTCCGTCGGGGGCCTTGCCCTCGGCTTCTTCTCCGACGCGGAGGCGCAGAAGCCAACCAGCGAGCCTTCGGGGCGCCTGGGGCCCAAGCCCCAGACGAGCTCTTCGGTCGAGGAGAAGAGCGCACCGGGGCTGAACCCGAACGTCTTCGTGCACGTGGCCGCTGAGGGGCTGGTGACGATCGTCTGTCACCGCTCGGAGATGGGGCAGGGCATTCGAAGCTCCCTGCCTGTGCTGATCGCGGACGAGCTCGGCGCGGACATGGCGCGGGTGAAGATTGTCCAGGCCGATGGGGACAAGGCCTACGGCGACCAGAACACCGACGGCTCCAACAGCGTCCGCGGCATCTACGAGGACATGCGCCGCGTGGGCGCCACGGCGCGCGTGATGCTGGTGGCGGCTGCGGCGAAGCGCTGGAAGGTGAAGCCGGAGGACTGCGAAGCGCGGGACCATGCGGTCTTCCACCGCCGAAGCCAGCGCACGCTCGGCTTCGGCGAGCTGGCGGTGGAGGCGGGCAAGCTGGCGGTTCCCAAACCCTCGGAGGTCCGGCTCCGGCCGAAGTCCGAGCTGCGCCGGGTGGGCAAGCCGCTGCCGCTCCTCGATGGTCCGGCCTACGTCAACGGGAGCGCGATCTTCGGCGCCGACTTCCGGCTTCCGGGCATGCTCACGGCGGTGATCGCCCGGCCCCCGGTGGTGGGAGGGCGCGTAGCGCGGTACGACGCCAACCGCGCCCTGGCCGTTCCTGGCGTGAAGCGCGTCATCGAGCTTCCAGCGCCGAAGCCGCCGTACATCTTCCAGCCCTGGGGCGGAATCGCAGTGCTCGCGGAGAACACCTGGGCGGCGATGAGGGGCCGGGCCGCGCTCGACATCACGTGGGACGCTGGAGAGAACGCGGCGTATGACTCGGAGACATACCACCAGACGCTGATCGAGGCGGTGCGGGCGCCGGGCACCGTCATCCGCAACGTCGGCGATACCGAGGGCGCTCTGGCCAAGGCCGCGCGCGTGATCGAGGCCGAGTACCACGTCCCTCACCTGGCGCACGTGCCCATGGAGCCGCCGGTCGCGGTGGCACGCTTCGAGGGTGGCACCTGCGAGGTGTGGGCGCCCACGCAGAACCCGCAGGCTGCGCGCACCGAGGCCGCCCGGGTGCTTGGACTGCCCGAGGAGAAGGTTCAGGTCCACGTGACGTTCCTGGGCGGTGGCTTCGGGCGGAAGTCGAAGGCCGACTTCGTCTCGGAGGCGTCCTGGCTCGCGAGGGAGGCCGGCGTGCCGGTGCGCGTGCAGTGGACGCGCGAGGACGATGTCCAGCACGACTATTTCCACTCCGTCAGCGCCCAGCGCCTGAGCGCGGGCCTCGATGAGGGGGGCAAGGTGATCGCTTGGAGGCACCGCACGGCGTTCCCACCGATCGGGACGCTCTTTGGCGGGCCTCCTCGGCCTGGAGACGGTGATCTTCAGCAAGGCGTGAAGGATCTCGCGCTCGCTGTGCCCAATGTCCGAGCGGAGGCGTGCGAGGCGAAGGCCCACGTGCGGATCGGCTGGCTCCGGTCCGTCTACAACATCTTCCATGCGTTCTCGGTCAACTCGTTCATCGACGAGCTTGCCCATGCTCGGGGCGAGGATCCGCGTGACGTGAGGCTGGAGCTGATCGGGCCGCCGCGAGTCGCGACGCTGAAGGAGTTGGGCATCGAGAAGCTGGAGAACTACGGCATGTCCGTGGAGGAGCACCCGGTCGATGCCGGGCGCCTGCGACGCGTCGTCGAGCGTGTCACGGAGCTCTCACGGTGGAGCGACCGGAAGAAGGATGGCAGGGCATTGGGGCTTGCGGCACACCGGAGCTTCCTCACCTACGTGGCGGTGGTCGTGTCGGTCGTGCGCAACCCGAGTGGGAAGATCGCGGTCGATGAGGCCTGGGTGGTGGTGGATGCGGGCACGGTCATCAACCCGGATCGTGTTCGATCCCAGATGGAGGGCTCGGTCATCTTCGGGATGAGCATTGCGATGCATGGGGCCATCACGATGAAGGGCGGCGTGCCCCAGCAGTCGAACTTCCACGACTACCGGCTGGTGCGCATCCGAGAGGCGCCTCGCAAGATCCACGTCGACATCGTCGCCAGTGAGGGTGCTCCGGGAGGCATCGGCGAGCCCGGTGTGCCCCCCGTCGCTCCAGCCATCGCGAACGCCATCTTCGCGCTCACAGGGCAGCGCATCCGCGAGCTCCCACTCTCGCGGACGCTCCAGGTCTGATCCGGGCCTGAGTGCCTCGGTTCTACTCCTGGCTCAGATCGAGAAGTCCCCCAAGAAGACGTTGGCCGTGCGCACGTCGGCTTGGACCGAGTCGCCCTCGACCACCCCGAGCTTGTCGAACTCGGCGCGCAGCACCTCGACGGTCACCGCGTCCCCCGAGGGCAGCTTCAGCAGCACCTTCACATAGCCGCCCACCGGCTTGAGCCGCTCAACCCGGCTCGTGGCCAGGCTGTTGACTCCGTTGCCCGCGATCGTCTTCACGAGCTTGATGTCATGCGGCCGGACGAACGCCCGGACGGCCTCGCCCTCCCGCGCCGATTCCGGCGCGGCCACATTGAGCGAGCCCAGCTGTGCTCGCCCCTCACGGACGTGGCCGTTCAGGATGCTGGTGCCGCCGACGAAGGAGGCGACGAACGGCGTGGCGGGCCTGTCATAGATCTCCGCGGGCGGGCCAGCCTGGGCCACGCGCCCCGCCTCCATGATGACGACGTGCTGGGAGATCTCCAGCGCCTCCTCCTGATCATGCGTCACCAGCAGCGTCGTCACCCCGGTCCGCACGTGGAGCTCATGTAGCCACTCCCGCAGCTCCACGCGCACCCGGGTGTCCAGCGCCCCGAAGGGCTCG
>NZ_DASPHO010000422.1:0-2394 GCF_035629615.1 Hyalangium sp.
GTGGGGCTGGCGCGCGCCATCGCCACCAACCCGGAGATCATCCTCTGGGACGAACCCACCACGGGCCTGGATCCCGTCACCACCCAGAGCATCAACGCGATGATCAACTCGATGAAGGAGAAGCTGGGCTGCACGTCCATCGTGGTGACTCACGACATGGTGAGCGCCTTCGCGGTGGGCGATCGCATCGCCATGCTGGCCAACCGGCGCATCGTCCAGGCGGGGACGCCCGAGGAGATGCGCCGCTCCACCGTGCCCGAGGTGCGCGCCTTCCTGGACGCACGGCGGGCGGAGCTCGAGCCGCGGGAGGTGGCCTCGTGAGCGTCTTCACGTCCACCCCGCGCGAGCGGCGCATGGCCTGGCGTGCGGGAATCTTCGTGGCGGCGGGGCTCGCCCTGGCCGGCGTGGTGGTCTTCTTCATCGGCCAGGAGACGCAGCTCTTCGAGGAGCATGTCACCTATCGCACCTTCTTCCCCAACGTGCAGGGCCTGACTGACGAGTCGCCGGTCTGGCTCGGCGGCCTGGAGGTGGGGCGGGTGGTGGCCATTGCCTTCACCGAGGAGTCGGGCGACCGCGGCATCGAGGTGCGTCTCCGGGTCTCGAGGAAGTACGCGGACCGGGTGCGGGAGGACTCGGTGGCACGGCTGTCGAGCCTCGGCGTGCTGGGCGAGAAGGCGGTGGACATCTCCCTGGGCACTGCGAAGGCGCGGCCCACCCCGGACGGGGGCGAGCTGCGCTCGGACACGAGCGGGGACCTGAACGCGCTGATGCAGGCGGCTGGGCAGGTGATGAACGACTCCCGGGCCATCAGCAGTGCACTGCGCACGGCGGTGGAGACGTACGCGGATCCGCGGCTCGCGGAGGATGTGTCGGCCAGCCTGCGCAGCCTCCGCGTGCTGCTGGAAGAGGTGGAGAAGGGCGATGGCGTGCTCCATGCGCTCATCTATGACAAGGAGGCGGGGAAGCAGGTGCGCGGGCTGCTGGCGAGCACGTCCCAGGCGGCGCAGCGGGTGAGCGCGGCGGTGGGACACGTGGAGGCGCTGCTGGGGGAGGTGCGCGAGGGGGACGGTACGGCCCACGCGCTCATCTACGGGAAGGAGGGCGCCCAGGCGCTGGGTGAGCTGGGCGCGGCGGCCGGGCAGCTCGCCGGGCTCATCGAGGACGCGAAGAAGAGCCCCAACGGTGCGGTGCACCAGCTCGTCTACGGGGACGCGCAGGGCATGTTCGCGGACCTGGGGAGCGTGGCGGCGGACCTGAGGAAGATCACCTCCACAGTGGCCAACGGGGAGGGGACGGTGGGCGGGCTCATCTCGGACCCCACCATCTACGAGGATCTGCGGCAGGTGCTGGGCAACGTGAAGCGCAACCGCCTGCTGCGCTCGCTGGTGCGCTTCTCCGTCAACAACCGCGAGGAACTGGACCAGGTCGGCAAGGTGAAGCAGGACCCACAAGAGACGGGGACAGGCGGCTCCGGCTCGAAGAAGTGAGGAGAGCGTTCCATGTGCCGTTTCATCTCAGGGAAGTACGGACTCATGCTCGTTGCGCTCGCCATGCTGGCCTGTGGCGACGGGCAGTCCTCCGACACATGCACCATCGGCGAGAACATGACGAACCCGCGCCTCGTGGCCGGGCTCGAGCCAGCTCCGGGCGGCTCGGTGATGCGGATCACCTGGGATCCTGGGACCCGCCAGGGCGCCGAGCTCCCCTCGGACTACTTTGCCGCCGTCCAGCTCTCGAGCGAGACGACGACAGAGCTCCAGGGGCTGATCCCCAGCGTCTCCCTGACGGGAGAGCGGGAGATCTCCGTTCGGTTCCGCAACCTCGGCCCCTACCTGAGCACCCACGACAACACCCTCGACTTCTCGCTGGCGTTCCCGGACCGCCGGGACTTCATCTCCTGCAGGCACGCGGGCATGGATGATGCGTACCTGCTGAAGGTCCACCTGGAGTTCAACGAGCAGCAGCAGCTCAAGCACGCCGAGCTGGCGGAAGATCTCACCTTGGGCGATATCTGAGGGATGACCTCGAGCTCCCCGCGCACTCCGCACCTGCTCTTCGTGGGGCTGGTGCTCGTGCTCGTGGGGCCGCTGGGGTGCATCCAGGGGCAGAGCTTCGCCGAGGAGGGCCCAGGTCCTTCCTCTCCCCCTCCGCTCCCCGAGGACGGAGGGCCGCCGCCGGGCCCAGGCTCGCAAGAGGAGCCGGCGCCAGGCACGGTGCGCATCGCCGCCTTCAACGTGCACCGCTTCTTCGACACCGTCTGCGAGTCCGGCAACTGCGGAGGCGCGGCCTATGAGGAGCTGCCGACGGCCGAGGTCTTCCAGGCGCGTGCGGGGCGCATCGCCCAGGCCATCAGCGCGATGAAGGCCGGGGTGGTGCTGCTCTCGGAGGTGGAGA
>NZ_DASPHO010000423.1:0-7886 GCF_035629615.1 Hyalangium sp.
TGCGCGGGTGGAGACGTATGAGCTGACGAGCATGGGGCACGGCACACCGGTGGACCCACAGTTCTCCTTCCCGGGCTCGAGCGTTGGCTGCGGCACGGCGGGGGCCTACATCCTGGACGTGAACATCTGCTCTACCTGGTATGCGGCGAGCTTCTTCGGCCTGGCCTCGGGCGGCGGTGGGGGCGGGGACACCACGGCCCCCACGGTCAACGTGACGGCGCCCGCCAACGGCGCCACCGTGAGCGGCGCTGTGACGCTCACCGCCAGCGCCTCGGATGCCGTGGGTGTGAGCCGGGTGGAGTTCTTCGTGGATGGCGCGCTGGTGGGCACCGACACCTCCTCGCCCTACTCCTACGCGTGGGGCTCGACTGCGGTCGCCAATGGCAGCCACTCGCTGATGGCCAGGGCGTATGACGCCGCGGGCAACGTGGGCACCGACAACGACACCTCGGTGACCGTGAGCAACTCCGGCGGGACGACCCCGGTGACGGCGACCTTCAACAGCATCTCCGCCGAGGATGGGTACGTGAAGGCCAATGCGGATGGCAGCTTGCCCGCGGTGGGCACGATGCTCAGCCTCGCCGTGGGCCGCGGGACGGATGGCAAGCAGAACCGGACGCTCCTGTCCTTCGACACCTCCTCGCTGCCGGACACGGCGGTGGTGGTGCGGGCGTACGTGAAGGTGACCTGGTCCTCCGGCATGGGAGACCCTTGGGCCAACCCCGCGGGCAACTCGCTGCTGGTGGACGTGAAGAATGGCACCTTCGGCGCAGCTGGCACGGAGACCACGGACTTCGCGGCCGCGCCCACGGCCAGCGGGACGGCCAGCATCGCGAAGTTCACCAGCGGCACCCGGAACTCCACGGACTTCGGCTCCGCGGGGCTGTCAGCGATCAACCGCACCGGCCGCACGCAGCTCAAGCTGCGCTTCTCGCTCAACCCCACCAGCACCCAGTACGCCTTCTTCACGGAGGGGGCCGGCGCGGTGCTGACGGTGGAGTACCGGTAGCCCCGATCGGAACCTCAGACGGCCATGTCAGGCGCGGGGCTCTCGGTGGGCCCCCGCCTGCGCGCCGACAAGGCGATGCAGAGCTGCGCGGCCCAGTACAGCAGCATGATGGCGTAGCTCGCGCCGGGCAGGGGATGCACGAAGAGCTTGATGGAGAGCAACCCATCACTGGCGGCGAACATCAGCGCGCCCGCCAGCGCGGCCCCCTGCTCACGCCGCGCCAACCCCTCCGCGCCCCACATCGCCACCGAGCGCCAGGTCATCGTGCAGATGACGACGACATAGGCCGTCACGGGCAGCGCCATGCTCCCAAGGCCGGGCCACAGGAACACGCTGGCGCCCACGCCCAGGAGCACGAAGGGGATGGCCCGCACCAGGCGGGGGCTCCGCGTCACGGTGAGATACGCGGCGGCATAGGCCACATGGGCCAGCAGGAAGGCTCCCAGGCCCGGCAGGAACAGCTCCGGCCCTACCTCCAGCAGCATGTCTCCGATCAGCGAGAGGCCGAGCCCGGCAAAGATCCACTGCGCATAGCGCTCATGGGGCGGCCACAGCCACAGGAGCAGGCAGAGCATCGGCAGCGCCTTGGTGGCGAGGCGGAGCTCATAGCTCTCCAGGCCCAGCGCGAGCAGGAAGGCCCCCGCACCCGCAGCTCCCACTCCCGCGAGGATCCTCGTCCCACTGGCGCTCTCCGTGCTCATGGGTAGCATCCTACTCTCCGGTCAGCTTCGAGAGGACTGCCCGTCCAGGGCGCGGCCATGAGCGAGGAACTCGAAGAACTGAGGCGCAGGGCCCGGCCCGAGGACCTCGAGTCTCTGCGCCGGCTGGATCGAGCCCTCCAGCGCTCAGGCTGGCGCGTGGAGGGGAAGACGCTCCGCGAGTGGATCCCGGAGTTCGCCCAGCTGCCACTGGATTACTACCTCAGTGCGCCTGAGCCTGCTGAGGCCTTGAGGAAGGCCGGGCTGGCGGCTGTCCCGGCCCTGGTGGAGACGCTCCGGACGAAGCAGCTGTCTCCCCGCAGTGAGGTCGACATCCGGATCCGCGGCCATTGTGTCTCCACGCTCGCCTTCCTCCAGCCGCGCCCTACCTGCGCCATCCCCGCGCTCCTGGAGACCCTGCGCGTCCCGAGCACCCGCCTGCGGCGGCTGACGCTCCGGGTGCTGGCCACGAAGTTTCCTCCCCGTCCCACTCCGCTCGCCGTCCGCGAGCTCCTCGCGTGCCTGGCGAGCCGGCATGAGCCTGAGGTCCGGGCCGAGGCCGCGCACGTGCTGTCCAGGCTCGATGGGACTGTGCCTCCCGAGATCCGGCGCGCGGCGCTCGAGCGGCTCACGGACGTGGACAAGCGGGTGCGCCGGTACGCGCTGCGGGTCCTCGCCCTGCTGCCCGCGCCCGACCCGGAGGTGCGCACCGCAGTGGAGGAGCAGGTCATCCTGGATGACGCCAACCGGCTGGAGGCCATCACCACGCTGCTCGGCTTCGACGAGCCCCGCGCTCTCGAGCTCCTGCAGGAAGAAGTCCTCAGCGTGGAGTCCTCCAAGGGGGACGACCGCCACCTGCGGCGCAGCTTTCGAGCCCTCCAGCTCATCGAGCGGCTGGGCGCGAGGGCCGAGGCAACCCTCCCGGCGCTGCGCCGCGTCCATCCCCACTACCGACTCGAGACGCCCCTTTTCGCCGCCGCAGCCAGCATCGCGAGGGGTCAGCTCGCGGCGCGGATGCCAGCGCCAAGCCCCGAGCAGCTCCGGGACGAGCGCGCCGTCCGGCTCCTGGCCGCTCCGTCTCCAGGGGATCCCGCCGAGCCCGCGGACAAGGCGCTCGCGCGCTGGGCCGCGGGCTTCATCCCATATGGGCGTGAGCCATGCGTGCGCATCGCCCTGGCGGCTGCTCGCCGCGTCGTGGATCTCTGGGAGCTCGAGTCCCCCTTGAGCGGCTCGCCCCGTGAGGCGCTCGAGCTGCTGGAGGAGTGGCTGTGTGACCCCAACGACACGACCGCTCGGAGCGTCGTGGAGCGGGGCGACGTCACCCCCAGCCAGCTCTGCGCCCCGTCTGCATTCTCGGCCTCCTGGGCGACCACCTTTGCCACCCTGTGCGTGCCCACGGACGAGCAGCGTGCGGAGTGGGCGCGGCACGCCGAACCTCTGGGCTCAGCAGAGGGCGGCTTCCTGGGCTCGGCAGTCCTCAGCGCCTGCCGCGCACTGAGCAGCAGGTCGGTGATCACCCTCGCCCTGGGCTCCAGCGAGGAGCCGTCCCTCTTGTCCGAGCACGAGGCGGCCCAGGAGGTGCGCAAGGCCATCGTGGCCGAGCTCCTCCCCTGGGTCTGTGGCACGTGGGATCCCGTCAAGGACACCCTCCAGCGCCGCCGGGAGCTGCTGGCCCGACCCCCTGCTCCACCGAGCACGGGCCGATACCCTCCCTGATCCAGACATCTCCTGGCAGCCATCGCCCCTGGCGCCGGAGCTCCAGGAACGAACCTGTCTGACAAGTAGACAGGTTGGCACAGGCCGCGCCCGGCAGCTCGCCACGGCGGGCTCGGATTCCGGGCTTTGCCCAGGCCGCAGCCCCTCCACAAGCAAGGAGCCTCGGGAGTGGAGCCGCCTTTCTCCCGAGCGGCCCTCTCCCGCGGAAGCCTCGCAGCCGGTTCACGGCTCGCGAGCGGGGCTGGAAGTGGGTTTGCGTCGGGGTGGCGACGTGCCAGGTACGTAGCACGCGTCCTTGAACAGGTGGCCACTGACTTCTTCGCACTCTTCGCGATCCAGCTTGAGCAGCCTCCAACAGCCCCCATTGCGGACAACCTGCTGCTTGCGAGGACAGCGTCCATTTGCATCCGGCCTTGCCTGCCCCGGCAGCGGCTCCGGCAGCGGGTCCTCAGCCATTCCCTCCCGGACGAAGGGCTCGGAGGAGTCCTCCGTAGACGCGGGCAACACGGCCTCGCCAAGCCCCGCCGTGCCCCCATCCTGCTGACCGGCACCTGCTGCCTCATGCCGTGCGACTCGGGGAAACCGGATGCTCCGCCGCATGCTCCAGCGCCTCGGCCCCACTACCACCCCCGGGAGGAGGTAGGCCGGATGCGGGGTGGCGCCGTGCTCTCTGTCCATGCGCTCCTCGGGAAGGCTGCCAGGGACCATACCTCTCGGTGTGTTGGTTTTCCCCATGTGAACGCAAGTACAAATCGGGCGTAGACTCTGAGGCCTATGCGTCGGCTTGCGTTGCTCTCTCCCTTCTTGCTTCTCCTGGGTGGCGCTTGCCTGCCGGAGCCGCGTGAGGCCGCCGTCCGGGTGGAGGTCACCTATACCTTCAAGGCCGGGTGCATCACCGTGAGCGCCCGGGACGCCGAGGCCTTGGATCGGGAAGCCTCCAAGCAGCTCGAGGTGCTCGACCGGGGCCCCTCGACGGTGAAGCTGGCCGTCTTCCGCGAGGAAGGCTGGAGCCACACCCTCGAGATCACCACCACCGCGCATGAGCGGTCCTGTGCGGGCCCCGTGGTGGACCAGGAGGTCCACACGGTCGAGCTGCGGAAGGCCCGCATCGAGACGCTCCCCGTCACCCTGGAGGCAGAGGACGTGGACGGTGACACCTACGTCGCCACCACGGACAACGGCACGGACTGTGACGACACGCTCGAAGCCATCCACCCCGGTGCCACCGAGGTCTGTGACAACCAGGACAACAACTGCGATGAGAGCCAGGATCAGGGAGTCGGCCCGAGCTGGTACCCCGACCGGGACGGCGATGGCTTCGGGGATCGAGACGCCACCCCCATCGTGAGCTGCACGGTACCCACCAGTCCTCCCTCCTACGTGCAGAACGCCTCGGACTGCCGGGACTCGAACAATGCGGTCTTCCCGCGCGAGAGCATCCCCGAGAGCGCGTGTGACGACGTGGACGACGACTGTGACGGCGAGGTGGACGATGGCTTTGCTCTCAAGGGGACCGGCTGCAGCGACCCGTGCCCCGGCGGCCATTACGTCTGCAACGCCTCGCAGACGGGCCTGGCCTGCGGCAACGCTCCCTCTCCGCTCTCCCTCTTGCCGGACGATGATGGGGACGGTGCTGGCAAGGAGGACGGTCCCAGCTCCGGCTCGGTCTGCCCTGGTCAGCCTCTCCCCGAGGGAACGGCGGCCAACGCGGACGACTGCGATGATCAGGATCCGCACAACCGGCGTGGCCGGGGTGAGCTCTGCGATGGCCGGGACAACACCTGCAACTTCGAGGCAGACGAGGGGGGAGTCTGCGCGGGCAAGGGATGGAAGCCCGTCGCGGATCCGGCCCTCACGGGCAACCGGCAGTGGAAGACCGTGGCGATCGGCCAGGATGGCCTGCCCGTCTGGGTCGCGGGCGACGGCGGCGTGCTCGCGGTGCGCAGCGACGCAGGCCAGCCTTTCAGGAACCTGGACGGCACCTGTGGCAGCCATGGCTGGCTCTCGGCCTGGGTGCGCCCGAGCGATGGGGTCGTCTTCCTGGCCGCGTCCAACGGGCAGGTCGCTCAGCATGATGGCGCCACCTGCTCCCACGCGACGGTCAACACCTCGGACTCACCCATCCATGGCATCACCGGTGTCTCTTCTCCCTCGGAGACCACCCTGTACCTGGTGAACTTCTTCGGACGGCTGTCCACGTGGACGCCCGGCACCCCCCCTCTGGAGCACTTCAATCTGGCTGAGACCTTCATGGGGATTCATGGGCGCGACGCCGCCCTGCTCATCGGCGTGGGAGGAACGGAAGAAGCCCCCCAGGTCCCCCACATCACGAGCTACCCCGGCACGGGGAATACCTTCCAGCGGCACACGCTTCAGGGCCTCCCCGGCGGCTACGTCGGCAGCCTGCGTGCGGTGTGGATGGGCAGTCCCAAGCTTGCCTACGCTGTGGGCGATGCGGGTCTGGTCCTGCAGTGGGATGGGACGACGACGTGGACGCCCGTCGTCCCCCCTCCAGACAACGCCACGGCCAGCTTCACCAGCGTCGTGGTGCTGGATCGCTCCTCCATCTACAGCACGGATGTGAACGGCGTCATCCGCAGGCTGAGCGCGAGCGGCTGGGTGGCCTCTCCCCTCCACACCTCGGATCAGCCCCTGCGGGATCTCGCGGCCAGCTCGCCGGGTGACATCTGGGCCGTGGGGGACAATGGGAGGGTGGTGCACTTCCCGGAGTAGCCGGGCCCGGCGCCAGGCGCCTGCTCCGCCTCACCGCGCCTCGGGCTCGGGGGCCTCCAGCAGCTTGTAGAGCGTCTTGCGGTCCACCCCCAGCAGCCGGGCCGCCTCGCTCTTGTTGCCCCCCGCGTGCTGGAGCACGTGCGCCGCGTACCGCCGGGACAGCTCCGCCAGGCTGGGCAGATCCTCCGCCAGCCCCATGGCCTTCTTCTGCGCGTCCCCGATGGGCTCCGGGAAGTCCTGCGGCCCCAGCACTCCCGTCACGTTGAGCGCCAGTGCCCGCGCCACCACGTTCTCCAGCTGCCGCACGTTGCCCGGCCAGTCATACGCCGTGAGCCGCCCCATCGCCTCGGGCGTCACCACCGGCCGCACCCCGCCCCGCGCGTGCAGCGCCGCGAAGTGCTCCACCAGCGCCGGAATGTCCTCCCGCCGCTCGCGCAGCGGCGGCAGGTGCAGGTGCACCACGTCCAGCCGGTACAGCAGATCCTCGCGGAACAGCCCCTCCGCCACCCGCGCCTTCAGATCCTTGTTCGTCGCCGCCACCACCCGCACGTCCACCTTCACGGGCGCGCTCTCCCCCACTCGCCGGATCTCCCCCTCCTGCAGGACGCGCAGCAGCTGCGACTGCACCTTCGGCCCCACGTCCCCAATCTCGTCCAGGAACAGCGTGCCGCCGGTGGCCTCCTCGAACAGGCCGCGCCGTGCCCCCAGCGCCCCCGTGAAGGCCCCTCGGGCATGCCCGAACAGCTCGCTCTCCATCAGCGACTCGGCGATCGCGCCACAGTCCACCGGAATGAAGGGCCCGCTCACCCGCGCCGAGCGCTTGTGCAGCGCACGCGCCACCATCTCCTTGCCCGTCCCCGTCTCGCCGGTGATGAGCACCGGCACCTGCGTCGCCGCCGCCCGCGCCACCTGCTTGTAGACCTCCAGCAGCGCCGGGCTGCGCCCGACCAGCGTGCTGCGCTCCACCTGCTTGCGCAGCGAGCGGTTCTCCTCCACCAGCCGCTTCTGCTCCAGCGCCCGCCGCGCCACCCGCAGGATGGCGTCCACATCGAAGGGCTTGGCCAGGTAGTCGAAGGCCCCCTGCTGGATGCTGTCCAGCGCCCCCTCGATGTTGCCGAACGCCGTCACCACGATGACCGGCGTGTCCGGCAGCCGGGCCTTCACCGCCTGGAGCACCTGGAGCCCATCACCGGGGTGAGGCATGGCCATGTCCGTGAGCACCAGATCGAACGCCTCGTCCTCCGCCAGCCGCTGCTCGGCGGCCTGGGGATCTCCGGCCAGCAGCACCTCGCCCAGCACCCCGAGCAGCCGCTGGAGCAGATCCCGGGCGTGCGGATCATCGTCCACGGCGAGGATGCGCACGGGCTTCATGGCGCCACCCTGCGTGCGGGGAGAGCCACCTCGGAGCCTGCCGCCACAGCGGGGCTCGCCCGCGGGAAACGGACCGTCATCGTCGTGCCCATGCCTTCCTGGGACTGCACGCTCAAGGTGCCCCCGTGCGCCTCCACCAGCCGCTTCGCGGTGGCCAGCCCCAGCCCATGGCCCGGGAGCCCCCGAGCCTCGGGCGCGCGGAAGAAGGGCTGGAAGAGCGAGCCCCGCGTGGCCACGCTCATGCCGATCCCGTTGTCCCCCACCTGCAGCACCGCCTCACCGCCCACCTGGGAGACGTGGACGGAGACGCACGCCGAGGGCCGCCCCGCCGTGTACTTCACCGCGTTGGACACCAGGTT
>NZ_DASPHO010000424.1:0-7471 GCF_035629615.1 Hyalangium sp.
AGGAGTTCTGCCCGGAGAAGACGAAGGCCACCCTGCGCCGGCCCGTGATGGGAGGCATGACGCCATCCACCCGTGGCTTCTGGAGGAAGGTCTCCAGACCTCGCTGGAGCTCCTCGGGCTGACGACCGGTGAGGGCCAGCCGCCACGCGTGATGGCTGCGCCGGACACCGGCCGCGTGGCAGAGATCCTCCATGCGTGAGCCCGAGAGCGTGCCTTCGCGCAGCGCGTCGAGCCAGCGTATCGCCACGGCCCTCAGCGCCTCGGGGCTCCGGGCCGACAGGGACAGCAGGTCCACGCGCGGAGCGGGAGGCTCCTGCGTGGCCGCTGCCTCCACCACCGGAGCAGGCTCTGGCGCCTGCTCCAGCACGAGGTGCGCGTTGGTGCCGCTCATGCCGAACGAGCTCACCCCGGCCCGGCGTGGCCCTTCCTTCAGAGGCCAGGGCTTGAGCTGCGTCGGCACCTCCACCGGGAGGCGCTCCCAGGGGATGGAGGGGCTCGGCGTCTTGAAGTGCAGGTGCGCCGGGATCTCTGCGTGCTCGAGGCAGAGGATGGTCTTGATGAGCCCCGCCACCCCCGCCGCGGCCTCCAGGTGGCCGAAGTTCGTCTTCACCGAGGCGACCAGCAGCTGATCGTCCTCCGAGCGCCCCTCGGACATCACCTCTCCCAGCGCCTGCATCTCGATCGGATCGCCCAGCGGAGTCCCCGCCGCGTGGGCCTCTACGTAGCCCAACTGTGCTGGCTCCACCCCCGCGCTCTGGAGCGCGCGCCGGATGACGAGCTGCTGGGAGGGCCCGCTCGGCACGCTGAAGCCGCTGGTCCGCCCGTCATGGTTGACGGCCGAGCCCCGGAGCACGGCGTGGATGCGATCCCCGTCCCGCTGCGCCTCGGACAGGCGCTTGAGCACGATCATGCCGCAGCCTTCGCCGCGCGCGTAGCCATCCCCCGAGGCATCGAAGGTCTTGCTGCGGCCGTCCGCCGCCAGCGCTCCCAGCCGCGAGAAGAAGACGAACGGCTCCGGCGTGAGCAGCAGGTTGACGCCGCCCACGAGCGCCAGGTCCGCCTCACCGTTGCGCAGCGCCTGGCTGGCCAGGTGCGTGGCCACCAGCGAGGAAGAGCACGCCGTGTCCAGCGAGAGGCACGGGCCCTGGAGCCCCAGCATGTAGGAGATCCGCCCGGCTGCGCAGCTGAAGGCGTTGCCGGTGATCACATAGGGATCGATGCGGGTGAACTCCTGCTTGCCCTGCATGGCGCTGTAGTCGCCGCTGGCGATGCCCAGCATCACCGCGGTGCGGCTGCCCATGAGCCGCTCGGCTCCGTAGCCCGCGTCCTCGAGCGCCTCCCAGCTCACCTCCAGGGCGAGCCGGTGCTGTGGATCCATGGCCGCCGCCTCGCGGGGTGACATGCCGAAGAACCGCGCATCGAAGTCCTGGACAGCCACGCCGCGCAGGAAGCCAGCCCGGCGCGTGACCATCTTCCCTGGTGCATCGCGATCCGCATCGTAGTACGCGTCCACGTCCCAGCGGTCCGGTGGCACCTCGCTCGTGCCGTCCCAGCCCTCGCGCAGCAGCTTCCAGAAGGTGCGCGTGTCATTGGCGCCGCCAGGGAACCGGCAGGCCATGCCGACGATGGCGATGGGCTCGTCGCGGTGGACCTCCACCCCGGTCGCCACGACCAGCTCGCGGCGCGGCTCACCCAGGTACGGCAGCTCCTTGCACAGGAACTCCACCAGCCGCTCGACGGTGGGGTGATCGAAGGCGATCGTCGAAGGGAGCTCGTGCTGCAGCGACGCCTGGAGACGCTTGTGCAGCTCGACCGCCATGAGCGAGTCGAAGCCGATCTGAAAGAAGCCCTCCTGCGGATCGATCGGCTGGGACGGCTCGAGCCCCAGCACGCGCCCGACCAGCTCGCGGACATGGCCCGCCAGCAGATCGCGCCGGCGCGCGGCGGGCGCCTTCTTCAGCCGGGTGACGAGCTGCGGCTCGGCCGTGGGGGGAGCCGGTACCTCGGCGGCCTCGGTGCCGGGCCGGGCCTGCGTGCCAGCGACGGGCTCCACCGCCTCGTCCGCGACCGTGCGCGCCCAGTACCGCTGCCGCTGGAAGGGATAGGTCGGGAGCGAGACGCGGCGCTGGCCACGGCCTCGCTCAAAGGCAGCCCAGTCCACCTGGGCGCCGCGGGCATACAAGGAGCCCAGCGCGCTCAGGATCTGCCGCCCGTCCTCGTGCCCCTGCCGGAGGGAGGGTACCCACTCCGCGCGACTGTCGGACAGACAGCGCTGCCCCGCCGCCAGGAGCACCGGCCGTGGGCCGATCTCGAGGAAGGCGCCCACGCCCAGCTCCTCGATCGCCTTCATGCCTCGGGCGAACTGGACGGGCTCGCGGATGTGCTTCCGCCAGTAGGCCGCGTCGGGGATCTCCTTGGCGCCCAGCACGGCCCCGGTGAGGTTGGACACCAGCTTGAGGCGCGGCGCCGCGAAGGCGATGCCCTCGAGAGCGCGCTCGAAGGGCGCGAGGATCGGCTCCATCAGCGCAGAGTGGAAAGCGTGAGACACGGTCAGCCGGCGCCACTTCAGCCCCTCGGTCTCGGCCCGCTGTATCAGCGCCTCCACGGCTGCCGCCGGACCGGACACCACCGCCTCCGTGGGCCCGTTCTCCGCGGCGATGGACAGCGCGTCGGCCTCGGCGCCCCATAGCGCCTCCACCTGGCGCAAGGGGGCGAGCACCGCCGCCATGGCCCCACCTGGGGGCAGGGACTGCATCAGCCGGGCCCGCTCCGCCACCAGCCGCAGCCCCTCCTCCAGGCTGAACACGCCGGCCACGTGCGCGGCGGCGATCTCGCCCACGCTGTGCCCCAGCACCACGTCCGGGGTGATGCCCCAGGAGCGCCACAGCTCCGCCAGCGCCACCTCCAGCGCGAACAGCGCAGGCTGGGAGAACTGCGTGTCATCAATGGACAGGCCCGTGGCGGCTCCTGGCACCTGCTCCGGGTAGAGGATCGACAAGAGCGGTGAGGGCAGCAGCGGCCGGAGGAGCTCGTCGCAGCGATCCATCACCTGGCGGAAGACAGGCTCCGTCTCATAGAGCTGCCGCCCCATGCCCACGTGCTGCGAGCCCTGCCCGGTGAAGAGGAAGGCGATCCGCGGCTTCTCCTGCGTGCCCGCGGACGCAGCCTCGGCGAGCCGCTGCGGCAGCTCCGCCAGACGGTCCCCCAGCTCGGCGAGCGAGGTGCCCACCATGGCCACTCGCTCGGACAGGTGCGCCCGGCCCACGTTGGCGGTGAAGCAGGCATCCGCCAGCGACAGTTCTGGGGTCTTCGCCAAATGCTGACGGTAGCGCTCGCCCAGCGCCAGCAGCGCCTCGCGGCTGCGCGCCGACAACGCCAGTACCCGCACCGGACGCTCCGGCCCCTGGGCCTGCACCGGCGCAGGCGGGGGTGGCGCCTCCAGCACGAGGTGCGCGTTGGTGCCGCTCATGCCAAATGAGCTCACCCCGGCGATCCGCTTGCCCGTCGCGGGCCAGGGCATCCGCTCGGTTGGCACGCGCACAGGCACCCGATCCCAGGGGATGTGGGGGCTGGGGTTCTTGAAGTGCAGGTGCGGGGGGATCTCTCCCTGGCGCAGCACCACCACGGCCTTGAGCAGCCCGGCGATGCCGGCACCGGACTCCAGGTGCCCGATGTTCGTCTTCACCGAGCCTACCCACAGCGGCTGCTCTGGCGCCCGATCCTGCCCGAGCACACGCGCCAGGGCGTCGATCTCGATGGGATCGCCCAGCGAGGTGCCCGTGCCGTGCGCCTCCACGTAGGTGACATCCGCGGGCTGGAGGCGGGCATCCGCCAGGGCCCCGCGGATGACCCGCTCCTGCGCCGCGCCGTTGGGGACAGTGAAGCCACCCGCGGCGCCGTCATGATTGACGGCCGAGCCGCGGATCACCGCGAGGATCCGATCGCCCTCCGCCACGGCGTCCGACAGCCGCTTGAGCACGACCATGCCGCCGCCTTCGCCGCGCACCATGCCGTTGGCCGCCGCGTCGAAGGTCTTGCACCGCCCATCCGGCGACAGCGCCCGCAGCCGGGACATCATCAGGAAGGGGACGGGCGACATCAGCAGCATCACCCCACCCGCCAGCGCCACCCGGCACTCCCCCAGCCGCAGGCTCTGGCAGGCCAGGTGGACCGAGACCAGCGAGGAGGAGCACGCCGTATCCAGGGCCATGCTGGGCCCGTGCAGCCCAAGGATGTACGAGATCCGCCCGGGCGAGAACGCGAGCCCCGCTCCAGTCCCCGAGTACGGATCGATGGAGGACGGATCGCGGGTGGTGAGCAGGCCGTACTCGCCCGAGCTGATGCCCACGTAGACGCCCGTGGGTGTCCCCGCGAGCTTATCGGCGGCCAGCCCCGCATCCTCGAGTGCCTCCCAGCTCACCTCCAGCAGCAGGCGCTGCTGTGGGTCCATCTGGGTGGCCTCCCGGGGCGAGATCCCGAAGAAGCGCGCGTCGAACTGATCGATGTCCCGCAGCAGGCCCGCCGAGCGCGAGTAGATCTTCCCCGCGGCGTCCGGATCCGGGTCGAAGTAGCGATCGATATCGAAGCGATCCTTGGAGATCTCCGAGATCGCGTCCGTCCCGTCGCGCAGCATCTCCCAGTAGGAGTCCAGATCCTTCGCGCCACCAGGGAAGCGGCAGGCGGCGCCGACGATGGCGATCGGCTCATGCTTCTCCCGCTCCATGGCGTCCACGCGCGCCTGGAGCTTCTTGAGCGCGAGCAGCGTCCGCTTCTGGGCGTTGAGCACATCGTCGTTACGGGGGCTGTCGCTCATGGGTGCTCCACTCTCACTCGGCCTCGTCGCCATCACCCAACACGCTGTCGGCCAGCTCGGCCAGGGCCGCCTGGACCTCGAGATCCGACATCTGGGCGACCTCGGTATCGAGCGCCCGATCCTCCACGGGAGCGGGCGCCGGCGCCTCGGCAGGGATCTGGAGCACGTCCTCAAGGATGTGATGGGCCAGGGACTCGACCGTCGGGTAGCGGAAGATGACACTCACGGGCAGGGTGGAGCCGATCTCCGCCTTGAGCCGCTGCGAGAAGCGGAGCGCGCTCAGCGAGTCCATGCCCATGTCGAAGAACCCCTTGCGCTCCAGGGGCTTGGACGCATCGAAGCCGAGGACCGCGGCCACGCCGTGTTGCAGGCTGGAGATGAGCAGCTCCCGGCGCTCGCCCGGCCGCGCCTCGCGGATCTTCTCGGCGAGCCCTCCCACCGAGGCCCGCTCCCCACGGGGAGTCCTGCGGAACCTCGCCGTGATCTCGTCGAACACGGGAGGGATCTCGTCCGCGTCCGACAGGAACCGGGCCCAATCCACTGCGGGCGCGGCGAGCTGCGGCACATCCGCGTCCCCCATCCGCGCCAGGACCGCCATCCCCTCCTCTGGAGCGATCTGGCGCAGGTTCCGCTCTCGCCAGTAGGACTCGGAGAACCGGGTCGCCATGCCCACCTTCCACGCGCCCCAGTTGAAGCAGACCGCCGGCAGCCCCAGGGCGCGCCGGTGGGCGGCCAGCGCCTCGAGGGAGGCGTTCGCAGCCGCGTAGTTGGCCTGCCCTGGCGAGCCCAGCAGTGAGGCAAGCGAGGAGAACAGGACGAAGAAGTCCAGCGGCTTCCCGGCCGTGAGCGCGTGCAGGTTCCAGGCGCCCTCCAGCTTGGCGCTGGTCACGCGGCGGAACTGCTCCACCGTCATGCGCACCAGCGGCGCATCCTCGATCGTTCCGGCCAGGTGCAGCACCCCGCGCAGCGGCGGCATGTCCCCCTCGATCGAGGAGAGCGCCCGCGTCACCGCCTCAGGCCTTGCCAGATCCACCTGCTCGACCCGGATCCGGGCTCCCGCTCGCTCCAGCTCGGAGATCGTGGCCCGAGCGAGCTCCGAGGGAGGACTCCGGCCCATCAGCACCAGGTGGCGCGCCCCGCGCTCGACCAGCCACCGCGCCACCACCTGCCCGAGCGCGCCAAGTCCTCCCGTCACCAGATAGGAGGCCTCCGGCGAGAGGGACTTCAGCGGCGCCGTCCGCGCCGGGAGCTCATGCGGCACGAGCCGCGCCACGTACCGGCGCTGCCCACGGAACGCGAGCTGCTCCTCCCGATCCTCCTGGAAGAGCGCCCCTACCAGGGCCTCGTACTCGTCCGTGGCCACCTGGGAGCCCAGGTCCACGCAGACACAGCGCAGCTCCGGGTGCTCCCGCATCACCGTCCTGCCGAGCCCCCACATCGGGGCCTGGGCGACAGCCACTGGCGCATCTCCCTCCGCGACGGCCTGCGCGCCGCGTGTCACCAGCCACAGGCGTGGCGCCCGCGTCCCTCCCAGCCGGGAGAGGGACTGGACGAGATGGAGCGTGCTCAGCGACAGGAGCCGCTCCGCGTCGATCAAGGTCTCTGCGGTGGTGGACACGCCCGTGGCCATGTCGAGGCTCCAGAGGTGGAGCACTCCCCGGAGGTCCGTCTCCTGGCGTACCAGCGTGTCGAAGGCATCGGGGCGCGCGGGATCCACCTCATACAGCCCGGGACCGAGCACTCGCTGCTGCTGCCCGGCACGGGCCCACACGCACTCCGCCCCGAGCGCCTCGAGGCGGCGGGCCACTTCCTCACCCGCTCCGCCACGCTCACCGAGGAGGAGCCAGCGGCCAGGCTTCTCCGGACGGGAAGTCCCCTCAGAGCGAGCCTGCTCCCGCGCGAGCCACGCGAGCGTGTAGAGCGCCTCCTCCAGCGGGCGCCGCGCCTGTTGGAGCACGAGCCCCTCGAACTCCACCACGCTCCGGCCCGCTTCGTCCCACACCCTCAGATCGATCTCGCTGGGGGCTCCAGGTTCGCGGCCTGGGCGGCGCACGGCATGCCCGTGCAAGACCCCCGAGGCCCGGCCCTCCACTCGCCCTCGCCGCCACCCCGAGACCACCCACCCGGCCTCTGCCGTCCCCTCCAGCCCCACCGTGGCGATCTGCAGGCAGCTCTCGAGCAGCGCGGGGTGGAGGTGGTACCGGCTCGCCTCTGCGCTCGCCACCTCAGGGAGCCGCACGCGCCCCAGCGCCTCGCCTTCGCCCAGCCAGAGCTTCTCGAGACCTTGGAAGGCCGGCCCGTACTCCAGGCCCACACCTGCAAGGGCCTGGTAGCGCTCCTCAACCTGGATCTCCCTCTGGCACCGCGCGCGGGCCGCCTCGAGCGTCAGGTCCTGTCCGCCCGCACGGCTCTTGCCTCGGCCAAGCCACCCGTGGGCGTGCCGCGTCCAGGCGCCCCCTTCCAGGGGACGGCTCAGCACTTCGAAGCGCGCGCGCTCGGGCCCAGGGTTGAGCACGAGCTGGACGCGCCGGCGCCTGGTGCCCGGCGCCAGCGGCTGGGTGAGTGAGACCTCCTCGATGCTCTCCCACCCCTCGCCCAGCACGCGGCGCGAGGACGCGATCGCCATCTCCGCGAACACCGCCGCCGGCATGACCGGAG
>NZ_DASPHO010000425.1:0-7282 GCF_035629615.1 Hyalangium sp.
CGCCGCCGAGAACGAGGTGGTGCTGCACGATCACGGTGTGTCCCGCCGCCATGCCCGCATCTTCGCGCGGGGCGGCAGGCACTACGTCATGGACCTGGGCAGCTCCCGTGGGACGCTCCTCAACGGCAAGCCGCTCGGCCGGGAGAAGGAGCAGGAGCTGCGCGGCGGAGATCGGCTCGCGATGGGGCCGCTGGAGTTCCTCTTCACGCCGCTGTCCCCCACAGAGCGAGAGCTCCCGAAGCCTGCCCCCGCGACAGTGAGGCCGCGCAGCAGCACCGTCATCACGCGGGCCCAGACCCAGGCCGAGATGCAGGCCATGGAGTCAGAGGACACCGGCCCCCACCGCACCTTGCCCGAGCTGGCGGGGCAGACGCTGGTGCCCGCCCCGGCCGGGATGGCCACGCTCGCCGAATTCGAGATCCCGACGATTGTGCACAGGCCCGCGGGGGCGCAGAAGGCGCCGCCCCCTTCGGCTCCGACGGCCACGATCGCCGAGCTCGAGATCCCCACGATCGTGAACGATGCCGCGGCGGTCGAGAAGGCACTGGCGGCGGCAGCGCTCGCCGCGAAGGCTTCGGACGCCGACTCCGAGGTCTCCACGATCACGCGGAAGGTCTCGCTGCCGAGCGCGCCGCCCGTCGCGCGCGCTGGCGCCTCCTCGCAGCCCGAGCCGAAGCTGTCCGCCGCCGAGCGGGCCCGGCTCCGCCGTGAGAGAAGAGGGTCCCTCGCCGGGCAGCTCCTGCTCTGGTGGGAAGGGCGCTCGCTCCGAGTCAGAGCCGTCGCCGGGGTGATGACCGGGGTGCTCCTCGTGGCCGTGGTGGGCGTGCTCGTCCACGTGTTCCGCCCCACGAAGGGGGCGGGGAAAACTCGGGGCCCGGAGCCCGCCCAGCTCCTGCCGACGCCGATCCCGGACTCCTTCGGGCTGGGCGACGGTGTCACCTGGGACCGGCCGGACTTGAAGGAGTTCCATTTCGAGTTCGCATCCCCCACCCGCGCAGTGGCTGTCCTACATTACCAGGCGAGTGACATCTCCCAGTCGCGCGAGGTGAGCATCAGCCTCAACGGGGCAGAGGTGGGCTGGATCCCAGCGGACAGCGCGGAGACGGACGAGCGGGAGCTGCAGCTGCTCCTCCCGCTCTTCTTGCTGCGCCGCGATGCGCCCAACTGGCTCGTCTTCGACAACACGCGCAACCCCCCGGGCGAGGAGCGCTGGCGGGTGTGGAACATGTACGTGGAGGTCATCCCCGTGCCAGAGCTGTCGGCCGAGCAGCTGCTTGCCCAGGCCCGGGTGCAGGCAACCACGGCTCGACGCTTCCATGAGCAGAAGGATGTAGGCTCGGAGAATCTCTTCAAGGCCTGGAAGCTGTTCCGCTCGGCATGGATCACCCTGGAAGCGCTCGAGAAGAAACCCGAGCTCTACGAAGATGTGCGCTACAGGCTCGCCGAGACGGCGAGGGAGCTGGATCAGGAGTGCCGGAAGCTGATGCTCGATTTTCAACGCAGTGTGCAGTACCGCGATGGGGACAAGGCCCTGGCGACCGTTCAGGAGGTCCTCAGGCGCTTCCCTACCACCGAGCATCGCTGCCACAATCTGGCAATAGAGAAGGCGACTGAGTACGAGCTTCCTATATAATTCGTGCTCTCTACGAGAAGTGGTGATTTCCCATGGCGAACTCTCCTCCGGCGCGACGCCGCCCGTCATCCTCAGGTGGTCCTCCGACTGGCACCGGGCAGCGGCCCATGCGCAAGACGGGGACGACGGCTGCGGCTGTGCGGGCCGCGCCCATGCCCTTCAGTGGCCCCAAGCTGATGGTCTCCGCCGGTCCCAAGGCCGGTGAGGAGTTCAGCCTGGAGGACAACGAGTACGTCGTCGGTCGCGCGACGGACAACCCGATCTGCATCCAGGACACCTCCGTCTCGCGCAAGCACATCATGCTGCGCCGGGTGGGCAGTGGCTGGACGGTGAGCGATCTGGGCTCCGGCAACGGCACCCTGGTGAACGGGGAGCAGATCACCGACGAGACGGTGCTGGCCAATGGGGACGTCATCACCATGGGCGACACCGAGGTGACGTTCACCGACGTGGCCAACGCGACGATGATGGTGGACATCACCGCGGGCACGGGGCGGTCCCGTGCGCTCTCCGGGCCTAGCGGGGTGCCGGTCCGGCCTGGGAGGCCCGAGCGTGTGCGGCCCGGGCGCGCGGTGAAGAAGGAAGTGGATCCCGCGCTCCAGAAGAAGAAGAAGATGATGATGGCCGGTGGGGGGCTGGTGCTGGTGCTGGCGGCCGCGGGGCTCATCGTCATCCAGGTGGGCAAGCAGGCCGAGCGGGAGCAGCTCTACCAAGAGCAGCTGCTGCAGGCCGAGCTGCGCAAGAAGCTCGCGACGATGTTCCAGGAGGCCAAGAACGACATCCGCGAGGGCCGGTACACGGAAGCCAAGACCCGGCTCCTGGAGCTGCAGGGAATGGCGCGTGACTACCCCGGTCTGGCGGACTACCTGCAGCAGGTGGACAAGGAGATCCCCAACCAGGAGCACCTGAAGGCGGCCCAGGCCGCGCTGGCGGAGAAGAAGCTGGCGCTGGCCAAGTCCGAGTCGGACAAGATCACCGCCGAGACGACGATGTTCGAGCAGGTGAACAAGCTGAAGCGGGAGCTGGCGGAGGCCTCCGAGGCGCAGGCGAAGGAGGCGCGGACGCTGCTGGACAACAAGCAGCTGGATCAAGCCCGCGCCATCACCGAGGACGTGCTGGCGGTCTTCCCCGAGCACCGCGACGCCAAGCTCATCAACGAAGAGGCCGTGAGGCTGATCCGCGTCCGGGATACGCCCGTGGCGCCGGCGCCGCCGCCGCCCACCGCGCCGCCCTGGGAGCAGGCCGCTGCGCGCTTCGTGGACGGAGATCTGTCTGGCGGAGTGGCGCTGGCCAACGCCTGCGTCTCCAAGCCCAAGTGCAAGGAGATGCTCAAGGACATGACGGAGTTCGGCAACCTCTACAAGAAGCTGGAGGATCTGGACGCCAAGGGGCTGGCTCGCCTGTTGTCGCTGGACAAGCAGATCACCGGGTCTCGCGGCCCCAGCAAGATGGCGAGGAACGCGGGCACGCGCGCGGCGAACATCTTCTACAAGAGCGCCTCCGCGGCTCGCGCGGCGGGACAGTGGGCTCGCGCGGTGGAGTACGCGCGGCGCACGGTCCAGGCGGATCCCGGCCACGCGGGTGCCAGCAACATCCTCACCGAGCTGAGGCAGAAGGCGAAGGATCTCTACCTCCAGGCCTATGCGCTCAAGGATGGCAACCCGGAGGACGCCGCCCCGAAGTTCCGGGAGGTTATCGCCATGACGCCGCCGGATGACGAGACCCACCAGAAGGCGCAGACCTGGCTCGACAAGATCCAGAGATGAAGCGGCGGCGCAAGGCGGGTGAGGAGCCGCCCGCTCCTGGCGTGCAGGGGGATCTGTTCGGCGCGACCGAGCCGTCCAAGGCCCTGGTCGTGGTGGCTCCTCCTGAGCCACCCCCGTCGCCGCAGCCTCCGCCGCAGCCGCCTCCTCCTCCAGAGAAGGCTCCTCCCGTGGAGAGGCCGGCCGTCGTCGAGCGTCCCGTCGTGGCGCAGGATGTGTCGGCGCCGCTGGCGTCTCTGCCCGGAGCACCTGCTCGGCCGGCGCGCACGGTGCTGTCCGTGGGCGAGCTCACCCGGCAGCTCAAGGAGACCATCGAGTCGCGCTATCCGCGCGTCGTCGTCCGGGGCGAGGTGTCCGGCTTCCGGGGCGCCAACGCGCGAGGGCACCTGTACTTCACCCTCAAGGATGCAGAGGCCTGCATTGACGCGAAGGTGTGGGCGTCCCAGGCGGCCCGGCTGCGCTTCGCCCTCCGGGATGGGCTGGAGGTGGTGGCCGAGGGCAGCGTGGACGTGTATGCGCCCCAGGGCCGCTACAGCCTCATCATCCAGCGGCTGGAGCCGGTGGGGGAGGGGGCCCGCGCGCTCGCCTTCGAGCAGCTCAAGGAGAAGCTGGCCGCGGAGGGGCTCATCGGAGATCGGCGCATCCGGCCGCCGCGCCCGCTGCCCTTCCTTCCCCGTCGCATCGGCGTGGTAACGAGCCGCACCGGCGCGGCGCTGCAGGACTTCCTGCGCGTGCTGCACTCGCGCAACCCTCGGCTGAGCGTGCTGCTGTGCGACGCGCGCGTGCAGGGCGAGGGCGCGGCGGAGGAGGTGGCGCGCGCCATCGAGCGCCTGGGCCGCGCCAGCGTGGACGTCGACGTCATTGTCGTGACGCGCGGCGGCGGCTCCGTGGAGGACCTCTGGACTTTCAATGAGGAGCGCGTCGCGCGGGCCATCCACGCCGCGCCCGTGCCTGTGGTGTCGGCGATCGGGCACGAGATCGACTTCACCATCGCGGACTTCGTGGCGGACTGGCGGGCGCCCACGCCCAGCGCCGCGGCGGAGCGGCTCTCGCCGGTGCTGAGCGATCTGGAGCTGACGCTGGCCACCCACGCCTCGCGGCTGCGCCAGGCGATGATGCGGCGGCAGGCGGAGCTGCGCGAGCGGCTGGGGAGCCTGGCCGGGCGGGTGGTGGATCCACGGCGGCGGATGGGGCAGGAGCGGCTGTTCCTCTCCGAGCAGCTCGAGGCGATGATGCGCGCCCTTCGGCCGGCCCAGCGCGAGCGCCGGGAGCGGCTGCGAGGGCTCCACGAGCGGCTCCAGCGCGCGCGGCCCCAGGCCCGGCTGGGAGAGCAGCGCGCGCACCTGTTGAGGTTGGCGGCACGGCTCCAGGAGGCGGCCCGAGCGAGCATCACCACCCGGCGCGGGGAGCTGGCGCGGGGGCAGCTGGGACTGGAGCGGGCCTCGCCCACGGCGCGGGTCGCCTCAGAGCGGGCGGTGCTTGCCGAGCGCAAGGCCCGCCTGGCGAGCCTGCAGCGGCACGGGCTCTCGGAGGCCTGGCGGCACTTCCAGCGCCTGGAGGCTCGGCTGGATGCCTTGAGCCCGCTGAAGGTCATGTCCCGAGGCTACGCGGTGGCCTTCCGGCGGCGGGATGGGGCGGTCGTGCACACCATCGGGGATGTGCAACCGGGCGAGCTGCTGGGGATCAAGCTCGCCAGCAGTGGGGCTCGGACGTTAGAGGGCTGTGAGGAGATCGAGGCCACGGTGACTGCCGTGAAGGGGCCGGTGGACTGCTGACAGTCCGGTAGTCCACGCTGGCTCCCAGCAGGGGCGTCCTTTAGAGTCGCCCGCCCCATCTTCACGGGGGTGGAGGTGTGGACGTGTCGAAGTCAGGCAAGGCGGTGGAGCCAGCGCCCGAGAAGTACGGGGACGTCGTGGCGCGCCTGGAGGAGATGGTGGCGAAGCTGGAGGGCGGCTCCCTGTCGCTCGAGGAGTCGCTGAAGGCTTTCGAGGAGGGCATCCGGCTGGTACGCAAGGGCGAGAAGCAGCTCAACGAGGCCGAGCAGCGCATCGAGCAGCTCCTGGTGGACGAGGAGGGCCGGGAGGCCGTGGCCGCCTTGCCCGCGGGGAACCGGCCTGCACCCACTGCGGCGCCTCGGGCCGTGGCCGCGAACAAGCCTCCTCCCGAGGACGACGTTCCATTCTGACGGCAGCATGCGGGGCCAGGCATGGAGAAGCCCAGAATCATCATCGTGGATGACGACCGCGACACGCGCGAGCTCCTCGCCATGGCCCTGGAGTCCGAGGGCTTCGAGGTGACGAGCGCGGCCAATGGCCTGCGGCTGATCTCCTCGCTGGAGCTGCACCGCCCGCACCTCATCCTCCTGGACGTGAACATGTCCTGGATCGACGGGTTCGAGCTGTGCAAGGCCGTGAAGAAGAACCAGAACTTCCGGGACATTCCCGTCGTCTTCGTGAGCGGGCGCGGCGAGCCGGAGGATCGGCGCAAAGGGCTGGAGGCGGGAGCCGCGGACTACTTCGTCAAGCCGCTGGAGCTCAACAGCCTGCTTGGCCGCATTCGTGAGCTGGTCCCGGCCGCGGCGCCGGAGGAGCAGTGAACTCGTGAGCAACTTCGACCTGAAGGACTTCCTTGCGAGACAGCAGACGCGCGTGGAAGCCCTGCTGCTCTCGCGTGCCAGCCGGCTGGAGGCCTCGGGGACGCCGCCGGGGCTGGCCGATGCCATGCGCTACTCGCTGCTGGCCGGCGGCAAGCGGCTGCGGCCCATCCTCTGCATGGCGTTCGCGGACACCATCCTCCAGCAGAGCGTCTCGCTGACGCCGGCCGAGGACGCCGCGTGCGCGCTCGAGTACGTCCACACCTACTCGCTGATCCATGACGATCTGCCCGCCATGGACAATGACGACTTCCGCCGGGGGCGGCCCACCTCTCACAAGGTCTACGGCCAGGCGCTGGCGATCCTCGCGGGGGATGCGCTCCTCACGGAGGCCTTCACCGTGCTGGCCTCTGGCCCGGAGCCGGTGCGGGCCTCGCTGTGCCGGGAGCTGGCAGTGGCCGCCGGAGCGGCGGGCATGGTCGGCGGTCAGGTGCTCGACATCGCCGAGGATCGGCCCGCGCAGATCGACTACCTCTCGCGCATGCATGGCATGAAGACGGGCGCCCTGATCCGCGCGGCGTGCCGGCTCGGGGTGCTGGCCGCGGGTGGGAGCGCGGATGCCCTCTCTCGGGCGGACTCCTATGGAGAGTCCATCGGGCTGGCGTTCCAGATCGCCGACGACATCCTGGACGTGATGGGGAACGCCAAGGACATGGGCAAGCCCGTGCACGCCGATGCCGCGGCGGGGCGCCATACCTACCCGGCCGTGATCGGGCTGGAGGCCTCCTGGATGCTGGCCGAGCGCAAGGTGGCGGAGGCGGTGGCCGCGGTGGAGCCACTGGAGGGCACGGGAGGCCCGCTGGCAGTGCTGGCGCGCTACGTGCTGGAGCGGAACTCGTGACACCCCTCCTCGCGGGCATCCATGAGCCCGCGGATGTGAGGGCCCTGCCCGAGGCGGAGCTGCCGCGCCTGTGCGAAGAGATCCGGGAGGAGATCATCTCCATCTGCGGGCACGTGGGCGGCCACCTGGGGGCCTCGCTCGGAGCGGTGGAGCTGGTGGTGGCGCTGCACCGGGTGTTCCACTCGTCCCAGGATGCGATCCTCTTCGACGTGGGCCACCAGGCGTACGCGCACAAGATCCTCACCGGGCGGCGCGAGCGCATGGGCACGCTGCGGCAGGTGGGGGGTATTGCGCCCTTCCTGGATCCCCGGGAGAGCCCACACGATGCGCTGGCCGCCGGGCATGCCTGCACCGCGGTGTCGGCGGCGCTGGGGATGCTCGAGGGGCGGCGC
>NZ_DASPHO010000426.1:0-8568 GCF_035629615.1 Hyalangium sp.
GGGCCGCTCTCCACGGTGCGCAGGAAGTCGGTCAGCTTGCGCAGATCCACATCAATGAAGGTCAGGTCCATGGTGCTCTCCAGGATGTTCCCATCCCCGATGCCCACCTCACCCTTGGGCGTCATGGTGGGTGCGTCGAGCCCCGCGGCGGTGGCCTTGTCGGAGATGTACGTGAGCAGGCGTACATCGCTGTTGGTGAGCTGCTGCTCGATGGAGGTCCGCGCCGCGGTGGCCTGGTTGTAGCTGGCCGCCAGCTGCTGCACCTCCTGCAGCTTCGCCAGTTTGTCCAGCGTGCGCCGCCGGTAGGTGTTGGCGCTGTTGGCGAAGGACATCACCGTGATGAAGAGGATGAAGAGCAGCAAGGCCGAGCCAGCCACCACCACCAGCTGCCGCTCGCGGCCGCTGAGCTGCTCGAAGCGCAGCCGCAGATCATTGAAGAGTTGCCGAATGGGGTTCATGGCCTAGGTCTCCGCTCCGGACTGCTCGGGGCACTGCACCTGGATGTCCAGGCGGAAGGTCACCTTCTGCCCATCCCGTGTCTTCTCCACCTTGCCCGGGCTCACCTCCCGGAAGCAGCGGTGGCCCTTGAGCGCCGTGCTCAGGATGTCGATCTCCTTGGAGCTGTCCGTCTCTCCCTGGAGGATGATGCGCTCCATGTCGATCTGGATGCGATCGAGCTTCACCGGCACCTCTGTGGGGATCCGCTGCGTCACCTCCGCCAGGAGGTTTACCGCGGTCATCTTCGGCAGGGCGGAGGCCGGGCTCTCCACGCCGCGCAGCAGGTTGATCGCCCGGTCATAGTTCGTCTCGCACCTGCCGAGGATGCGCTCGGTGGTCTTGCACAGCACCGCGTCCACCTTGGCCTCGTTGCGCGCGAGCACCGAGTTGCGCACCACGCCGCCGGCGATGAACAGCAGCAGGAGCGTGGCGGCGAAGGAGGCCAGCAGCCCGACCTTGTCCTTCACGTAGTCGAAGTCACCCTTGAAGCCGAACTCGCCGCGGCGCAGATTGAAGCGCGGGGCCTTGGCGCCCGAGGCCTGTCCGCGCAGCGCCAGCGCGTAGGCCTGGGCCGCCGTGGGATGAGCCTCCGGGGGCACCGCCGAGCTCGCCTCCGTCGGCAGCGCCAACACCTTCACCTGGAGGTGCAGATCCCGCTCGAGCTGCTCGGCGATCCCCTTCAGCCGCGCCGTGCCGCCGCACAGCACCACGGCGCCCACCTGGCGCCGCGAGCGCGAGGTGAAGGCCTTGAAGGTGGGACGCAGCTCGCGCAGCACCGGCTGCAGGCCCCGCACGAAGGCCGTGGCGGCGCGCTCGGCATCCGGGCCCAGGGCGGTGGCCGCGCTGGCCAGCGCCCCATACGTCTCCTTCCACTGGTGCGCCTCGGCCAGCGGCGTCTGGAACTCGGCGGCCAGCGCCCGGCTCAGCTCCCTGCCACCGCCCGAGAAGGTGCGCGAGAACTCCACGCCCACGCCCGGCCGGCCAATGGCCACCGTGGTGCGCTCGTGGCCAATGTCCACCACGGCCACGGCCTCCGCCTCAGCCATGCCGTCGAAGAGGGCGGGCGTCTGGAGGAAGAGGTTCTGGTAGGTGAAGCCCGGGTGGGTGATGACGCGCGGATCCAGCTTCAGCCCGGTGAGCAGCTGCATCAGCCAGGTCAGCTCCTCCTTGCGCACCACGCCCACCAGCACGTCGCTGCTCGTCTTCGCCTTCTGTCCCACGACCTGGTAGTCGAAGAGGACCTCGCTCAGATCGAAGGGCAGCTGGCTCTCCACCTCGAAGGGCAGGGCCGCCTCGAGCCGTTTCGGATCGGTGAAGGGCAGGGTGAAGGCGTGCGTCATCAGCGCCTGCCCAGGCAGGGCGACGATGACCTGATCCGCCTGCATCGGGTGCTGGGTGAGCAGCTCCTGGACGGCGGCGCGCAGCGTCTCCGTGCGCTCGCCCTCGGCGCGGCGCACCTCGGCGTAGGCCTTGGTGGTGTAGCCGCGGAGGTTCGACTCGAACAGGATGCCTTTGACGGAGTAACTACCGAGATCGAGGCCAAGAATGCGGGCCATCTTTATTCCTCTCTCCAATACAGGAGCTTGCCCAGCGAATCGTCCAGCTTGACCACTGCGGTGAGCGTCTTCTGCACGCTGCCCGCCTCTCCCACGGACTTGATGGTGAACGTCTGGCTCTTGTCGCCCACGAGCCGGTTGTTGGCCGCGTTGGCCTTGATGGCCGGGTTGACGGGGATGCCCGCGGACTCCACCACGCTGACGAAGTCCGCCACGGACATCCCGAAGAAGCTGAACATGCGCGCGGAGCGGATACGGGTGATGAGCTCGTTGATGAAGATGGGATCCTGCAGCCGGGGATCCGGGTGCGCCGGGTCCGCCACGGAGAGGATGGCCATGTACATCATCATCGGATCATCCGTGTTCACGTTGGGCCGCGAGTTCACGTCCGGGTACACCGTGAGCCGGTCCCGGAAGGCCGCCATGAACAGATCCGTCACCCCGTGCACCCGGTACAGCTCGTCCAGGCTGTCGAAGCGCGCGTTCTTCGCCTCGTAGCGCGGGTCGAACCGATCGTAGTTGCTGTCCTCGGGCGAGAAGCCCGCGGCGAACGGGTTGACGGGATCCGCCAGGTTGATGGCGGACTGCACCTCGTCCTCGTCCACCCAGTCCTTGAGCGCGAGCACCACATCCTGCGGCGTGACGCGGACGCGGTTGGCGTCGTCCCGGTTGAAGAGGAACTCGAAGCGCTTGTCGCCGAACAGATCCATCAGGCGCGCCGCGGTGGGCAGCGCATCCGTGGCCAGCGCCGACAGCCGGTGCACGTTGAGCTTCTCCTCCTCGTCGCTGATGTTCGCCAGGAAGCAGCCCTCGAAGCCCCCGAAGGAGCGCTTCAGGGGCTGATCGCCCATGGCCAGCTCGCCCTCGCCCTCCTCCATGCTGAACTTCCCGTCCTGGGGCTCGGGCTCGTCGTCCTTGCCGCCCTCGCCCTCTTCGCCCGTGTCGCTGTTCACCATGCCCTTGAGCATGTGGCAGTCCACGCGCGCCAGCTTCCAGAGCTGGATGTTGAGCGTCTGCGCCGGCTGCTGTGCGCCCGCACCCGCACCTCCGGCGCCGGCCCCACCCGTCAGCTGCTGCAGGAGGCCGCCCAGGTTCGGCAGGGGCGTCTGATCCACCTGCTTCTGGAAGCGCAGCAGCAGGCGCCCCAGGGACATGCCGGAGCGCGCCATGTAGTAGGCCCGCACCTCGTCGCGCTGGTTGGCCGCCAGCTGCAGGTCCACCCGTGTGTTGTAGGCGAACTCGGTCGCCACCACGGTGAGCAGGGTGATGGAGATGACGGCGATGATCAGGGCCACGCCGCGCTGGCGGCGATCACGCCGGCCGGGCGAGGGTGGGCGGGTGGAGCGGCGCCGGGCTGTCTGGGAGAAGAACCTGGGCATCAGAACCTCGGCAGCTCCGTGTTCAGCATGATTCGCGCCTGGGTGGTGTAGCGCGTCTCCTTGCCGTTCTCGTTCAGCGCCACCAGGGTGATGCGCACCCGCGTGGGCAGGAAGGACTTCTTCTCATTGCGGCGCGTGTCCCACTCGTCTTCCCACTGCTTGCGCTCGGAGTCCCAGTAGTCGAACTCCAGCTTCTTCACGCCCTCGAAGAGCACGTCCGTGGTGCCGCCCCGGTCCATCCGCTCGCCGATGTTCGGGTTCACCCGCCGCTTGAGATCCTGCCGGCTCCGGGCGCCCTTCTCCGTGGAGGTCTCCACGAAGTACTCCACCACCGCCTGATCGGACTCCTTCGAGTCCGTGTAGAGCCGCTGGTGCGCGAACGTGGTGAAGAGCAGGCGATCCCGCTCGCCAGCGAAGTTGGTGGGGCGATCGTTGGCGTCCCGGTAGCGCTTGGGATCGTACCGGTCGCTGACGTAGGCCGAGCCGATCTCCCGCGCCATGCGGTTGAGCGCCACGCGCACCATGCGGTAGTGCTCCGCCTCGCCCTCCACCACCTCCTTGGCGCGGAAGCCCGTCTGGAAGGCCATGGCCACCACCGTGCCCATGAGGGCGGTGATCGACACGGCGATCATCACTTCCATCAGCGTGAAGCCCCGAAGCGAACGTCTCATTGGAGGCTCTTTCCGCGCGGGTTGAAGCCGCTGTTCTGGCCACCCGGGTTGTTCAAATTGTTCAGATGCTGAGTGCGGTTGATGAGCGGCTGCCGCGTCGTCGGGTGGAGCATCTGGCCGTTGGGGCCGGGGACGGGATTGGGGACGATCTGACCCGTGGCCGGATCCACCCACTGGTTGGACGTCTCGGGAGGCTGCTGGCCCGTGGCGGCCGCGTTGGCTGCCGCGGCGCCTCCGTTGCGATCCGAGCCAGGCCCCAGGGACACCACGTGCGTCACCACGTCCATGCTCTCCACCACCTTGCCTTCCCGCCAGGTGACGGTGAGGTGGACCTCGCGGACCGCGTTGGTGAGCTGGTCGATCATCTGGTTGAACATGGGCTGCGCCATGCCCGCGGCCATGCCGGCCATGCCGCCGCCAGCGGGCACCGGGCCGCCGCTGCTCCCGTCCTTGCCATCCGCGCCACCGCCGAAGAGCGCGGCGATGCCGCCCATGTCTCCGTCCGCCCCGCCCATGGGCAGGTTGAAGATGGCGCCGATCAGCTGGTCGGGAGACACACCGTCCGTCTTGGGCGCGATGATCTTCGCGCGCCACTTGAACTGGGGCCAGCCCTCGTCGGAGAAGTCGCCGGACTCCTCGTCGTCATCGGCGGAGAAGCCATCGTCGTAGAGCTGCTGCTCCAGGTCCGTCATCTTCGAGCGGGCCAGGAAGGCGGCCACCGTGAGGCGCTTGGTGTAGACGTGGTTGGCCACCGCGCCGGAGTTGAGGTCGAAGATCGCCATCAGCGCCAGCGCCAGGATGGCGAGCGCGATCACGGTCTCGAGCAGGGTGAAGCCTCGCGGGTTCCGGGTGCTCATGTGCGAGGGACCTCCAGCTCTTCAGCGACGATGTTCACCTTGCCGGTGAGCGGCGAGATGGCGAGCGTCCACACGTTGTCGCCCTGGCGCACGTACACCTGGGCCTTCTCCGTGTAGCCCTGGGGGAAGAAGTAGAGGTAGGCCACCCCTGACTCCACCGCCGTCTTCTGCTGGCGCGTCCACACGGAGAGGCTGACGCCGTCGGCCAGCTCACGAGGGGCCACCTCCTCGCCCGTGTACTCGGAGAAGCGCGCCGCCTGCTCCACGCGGCTCTGCTCCTGCTCGATCAGATCCTGGAGGTTGGGCGCTCCGCCGCTGCCGCTCTGGCTGAAGTTGCGCCGCTCGTTCTTTCCCAGCCGCTTCTCGTCGTCCCGCGCCTTGTTCTCGTCCTTGAGGGCGGCCTCGCGATCCCGCGAGGTGGTGACGCCCGACTCGGCGCACTCGGCGCGGTAGCGCACCGGCTCCTCGCTCTTGGCGGGAGGCAGCTCGAAGACCAGCCGGCACGTCTTCCCCGTGAGCGCGGCCGTGTCGTAGAGCGAGCGGATGACGCCCGCCAGCTCGGTGGCGCTCACCTTGGCCTTGGCGCCGGTGAGGGCGCCAACCCCCATGACCACCGCGGCGAAGAGCACCGCGGCGATCCCCAGCGCGATGGAGATCTCGATCAAGGTCAGGCCGCGCTCGGCCCGCCGCGAGCGTGCGGGGAAGGGAGCTCTCATCGCCGCCTCTTCAGGAGGCCGCCGCTGTTGATGTCCGCGTCCTCGCCCTCGCCGCCGGGCACGCCGTCCGCGCCGAAGGAGACGATGCCGGTGCGCTCGTTGTTGAACTGGTACACGTACGGCCGGCCCCAGGGATCCGAGGGGACCGCCTCCAGCACGCGCGCCTGGAGCAGCGGGGTGAAGCCCTCCTCCTCGGTGGGGAAGCGCCCCATGGTGCGGTGGTAGATCTTGAACAGGCCCTCCATGCGGCGGATCTGCTCGAGCGCCATGCGCTGCCGCGGACCCAGGCTCCAGTCCGTCGTCACATACGCCAGCCCGAAGGCCAGCGCCGTGGCGCTGACGACGACGACGGCGACCGCGATCCTCCCCGTGCGGGCGGGGTGCGCCGTCAGCTGCGGGTTCTGGAGGGGAGCGGTGTTCGTCATGGGCAGGTTCTCGAGCCTCGCGCGTCCGGGCGGCTACTTCTTCCCGCCGGCCGTGCCGCTGTCCTTGGAGGAGACGTCCGCGTCGCTGCCTTCACCGCCCGCGGTGCCGTCCGCGCCGTAGGAGACGATGACGGGCTTGCCGCTCTCGTTGAGGTAGACGTACTCGTTGCCCCACGGATCGACCGGCATCTTCTCCAGGTTCTGCGTGTCCACCAGCGCCTTCAGGCCCGTGCCCGTGTCCGGGTACTTGCCCTGCTTGGTGTAGTAGAGCTTCAGCGCGTTGTTGATGCTGCCAATGTCCAGCCGCGCGGTGTCCCGCTTCGCCTCCTCGAGCTTGGGGATGACGGCCACACCCACGGCCGCGGCGATCAGCCCGAGGATGGTGATCACCACCATGATCTCGATCAGAGTCATTCCTCGGCTGCGGCGGCGCTGCTGCTTCCTCGTCTTCAGGTCCATCTTCTTCCTCGAGTGACTTTCTGGCAGGGCGTGCGGCCCCGCCGGGTTGTTTATGTCAGGGCACGCCCTGGGTGGCCGCCGCGGCTGGCTCCTGCGCCTCGGAGTCCGAAGCGTAGAGCACCACCCCCACGGCCAGCAGGGTCGCCGCCAGGGCGACCATGGCGGCCAGGGTGACGCGTTGGATCCACAGGTCGAGCGTGTCGTTCATTCCCATCTCTCCGTCACCGGATGGCCGAGTTCACCTGCAGGATCGGCATCAGGATCGAGAAGGCTACGAATGCAATCACCGCGCCCATGAACACGATGAGGATGGGCTCGAGCAGCGAGGTGAGGGCGCCGATGCGCACGTTCACCTGCGTCTCGTAGCTGTCCGCCACCGACGTCAGCATGTCCTCCAGCTGGCCCGAGCGCTCACCAATGGCCACCATGTGGTACACGAGCGGCGGGAACTCGCCCGAGCGCTTGAGCGGGTTGGCGATGCTCTCGCCCTCGCGGATGGAGTCGCGGGCCTTCTCCACCACGTCCGCGAGGATTGAGTTGGTGATGATGGCCTTGACGATGTCCATGGCGGCCAGCAGGGGCACGCCGCTCTTGAGCAGCGTGGCCAGCGTGCGCGCGAAGCGGGAGATGGCCAGCAGCCGCACCAGGCTGCCGAACACGGGCGCCCGGAGCACGAAGCGATCCCACTTGGGCTTGCCCGCGGGGCTGCGGTAGTAGCGCGTCGCCAGGATGAGCGCCGCGGCCATGGACGGGAAGATGATGAACCACCAGTTCTGCAGGAAGTTGCTCGTCCAGATGAGGATCTGCGTGGGCAGCGGCAGGGTGGCCTTCATGGTGTCGAAGATCTTCGTCACCTTGGGGACCACGACGACCATGAGCAGCACGAGGATGCCGCCGCCCACCAGCACCATGATGGCGGGGTAGAGCATGGTGCCGATGATCTTCTGCCGCAGCCGGGACTGGCTCTCGGTGAAGTCCGCCAGCCGCAGCAGCACCGTGTCCAGCGCGCCCGAGGCCTCTCCCGCGCGCACCATGTTCACGTAGAGCGAGCCGAAGATCTTCAGGTGCTGCCCCAGCGCGTCCGCCAGCGAGGAGCCCTCGTTCACCCGCTGCTTCACATCCGAGAGCACGCGCTTGAGGCGCTCCTTCTCCACCTGATCCACCAGGGCGGTGAGGGACTCCACCAGGGTGACGCCCGCGCCCAGCAGTGTGGCCAGCTGGCGCGTGGTGATGGCGACGTCATCCGTGTTGATGCGGCCGCCCGCCAGCCTGCGCAGGTTGATGTCGCGCGCGGCCACATCGGCGCCCGCGCCCCTGCGCACCGCGGCGCGGCTGCCCTCCGCCTGGCCCAGCACGTCCGTGAGGAAGATGCCGTCCTTGCGGAGCTGGGCGCGCAGCGTCTTGGGCGAGTCCGCCTCGAGCAGACCCTTCACGGTCTTGCCCGCGGTGTTGAGACCTCTGTACTCGAAGACAGGCATGGTGGCTCACCCCCAGCCCCTCGGGTGAGGGGCGGTGGCTAGATGTCCTCCTGGGTGATGCTGAGGACCTCTGCGATGGTTGTCTCGCCGAGGGCGATTTTACGAGCGCCGTCCTCCAGCAAGGTGAGCATCCCCTTGCCGGTGGCGGACTTCTTGATCGTGGACGCATCCACGTTCTTCAGCACGAGCTGGCGGATGTCGTCGTCCACGAGCAGCAGCTCGTAGATGCCCGTGCGGCCGCGGTAGCCGGTGCGGTTGCAGTTGGGGCAGCCCGTGGCCTTGTAGATCTTCTCCACCCCGTAGCGCTGCTTGAGGCTGGCGCGGGAGTGGGTCAGCTCCTTGAGCTCGTCGTCCGTGGGCGTGTACTGCACGCGGCAGTCCGGGCACACGCGGCGCACCAGGCGCTGGGCCAGGATGGCCGTGAGCGAGGAGGCCACGAGGAAGGGCTCCACGCCCATGTCCACCAGACGGGTGACGGCGCCGGCCGCGTCGTTGGTGTGCACCGTGGAGAACACCAGGTGGCCGGTGA
>NZ_DASPHO010000427.1:0-31768 GCF_035629615.1 Hyalangium sp.
CGCGGCCTGGAACGCGGCCGTGCCGCTCTGGCACGCCGCATCACCGATGATCAGAGCGCGGTAGGCCATGAACTGCTCGGACGTCATCGCCCGCCACTGATCGGCAGTCACCACGTCGATTCGCGCGGTGGGGGCATAGGCGGCCACCGCCTGCGCCTCGCGGCTCTGGAGTCCTCCATTGACGCTGCTGCCGAGGATCAACACCTTGTTGGTGCTGTTGACCTCCTGCTGGACCGTGCTCAGGGATGCTGGAACTGGCTCAGTCGACGGCTCGCCCGAGTCTTCACGGCAGGCAACGGCGACCAACGCGGAACACAACAGAACAGCACTCCACACGGCTTGCAGTCTCATCTGGGCAGACCTCTCGAGGATGTGTGCGGGGGGGTAGGCGTGTAGACCTGAGGCCCGCGGATCCGAGCAACGTGCATTCCACCGTGGATACATAGAATTACGGGGAAGTGCTCGCGGGGATCTCTTGTCCTCCGGGAATGCTCCCCCTCACTGTGAGGGGGAGCCTCCACACCACATCCGGGTGCTACTCGCCCGAGGCCGTGGCGAACTCCGACGCGGTGGGAGCCGCGGAGAGGCCCTGCGGCGCCACATCTGCAAGAGTGCGGCCCATCACCCAGCCGTCGTGGTACAGCACGCCCACCGGAGCGACGGTTGAGTTCCGGTACAGGCCTACCTTCAGGTAGTTGAGCTGGCCCGAGAACTGGGTGGCGCAGGAGCGCTTGGGCAGGACGAGCTGGCCGTTGTGGTACAGCTCCACGAAGCCGACGCTCGGGTTCGACGACCACTTCGCGTGCAAGACGAAGTCCTGCCACGCCCCGCGCACCAGCGGCGCGCGCCACACCTCGGTGCTGCTGCAGTACAGGCGCAGCGTGCCGTTGTTGATCACGAACTCCACGGGGGGCGAGCCGCTGCTCCCGGTATGGTGCCACTGGGCAAAGAGCTGCCACGTCGCCGGCGAGGGGAAGTCCGGCGCGAACATCGTGCCCCACCGGTAGTAGTACTCGGAGCCCGAGGGCTCGAGCGTCATGCGCACCAGCTCGTTGCGGTTGCCGCTGGCGCCAATGGGGTTGTCGCCCTGCTTCACCGTCACCTTGAGGGCGTAGCGGCCCTCTCGCACCGGCGAGGTCAGCACCTGCAGCCGGTCCGGACTCACCATCTGCGCGCTGCTGAACTGCGAGCGGTCCCCCGTCTCGAAGTCGCCGCGCCACAGCGCCGTGGAGGGAGGAGGCGTCGTCGAGCCACCGCACACGCGAGCCTCGGCGATGCTCGCCCAGTCGTTCAGGTTGTTGCCAAAGACGGTGATGCGCAGGCGGCGCGCGGTGCGGGCTGGGAAGGTGTACGTCTCCGCCGCCAGGGTGGCGCTGTTCGTGCCGCTGTAGACCTGCGTGTAGTTCATCCCATCCGTGGAGGTGGTCAGGATGAAGTTGTTGAGCTGCGTGGTCCCCAGGTGCCAGGCGATGGCGGCACCGGTGACGGTGCGCTCCGAGCCCAGGTCGTAGTCGATCCACGCGCCCCTGCCAAAGCTGCTCCAGCGCGTGTCGAGGCGATCATCGAGGGTGTTCGTCGCCGGGTTCCCAGCCTCACTGCCTGAGGTGATGACCGAGCTGGCGGTGAGCGTCGTGCAGTTCTGCACGACGAGTCCACGCTCGGCGACTTGGAGGAGCTCAGGCACGTCATCGGTGAAGGAGTCCTGCGCACCGCAAGCCACGGTGCCGATGACACAGAGGGTTCCGATCAACAGAAGAGCGTTCTTCATGTTCTCTCAGGCGAAAAGACAGACAGTGAGGGGATGCCAGACCGCGCGTGGCGGCCGACGGGGACGGAAAAGAGTGCTTCGTGGATGCAGCTCTCCCGCACGCTCAGGGCGCTTGCCCTGGCGGTCAGAGAAGCCGCGGGTGTGTAGGGGGGTGCTGCTCCTTCTGAGGAGGCCGCTGAATGCGGGTCTCGCTACGGGGCCCAAGAAGGCGCAATCGACGGATTTATTTCGTACTCAACAGTTCTTCGGCCTGAGCTTGTCCGGTGGGGAAGGGAGCAACAGGAGGGAAGATCCCTAGTTCTCTCAAACCCTTAGAGACGTAAGCAACAAAAACCTTCATCCGCCGACAATGTAGGTAAGTCACTCCTTTTTGTCTACGTCCAAGGGTCCGTCATGCTCCAGGTCGCCCGTCCTTTGAGCCCCGCTTCGCTTCCGCAAGCCCGCGCGCTGCCTCCGGCATCCGCCCAGGTGGAGCCCTCGCGGAGCAACCTCCGCTCGCCGGTGCGTGACAGCTTCACCGCGGCCGCAGCGGCTCCCGCAGGGGCTCGCGGAATGCTGGGGGATGCGCTCTCGCGCGTGGGGCACCTCCGGCTCCCCATTCCGTGGCCGGGCAAGGGCGAGGCCGACAAGATCGGCTGGATCCAGAAGGCGTTTCCGCCGGCGAAGGAGTCCACGGCGGAGTTCGAGAGCCTCCACCAGCAGGTACTCGCGGGGAAGGACGTGATGCCGGCGGAGGCCAAGGACTGCGTGTTCCTGGCAGTGGGCGGCCTGCTGTCGCAGTACGCGCCGAAGGAGCTGTACTTCGATGACAACCTGGATGCGCTGGAGGATGCCGGGCTCCAGGTGGGCCGGGTGCCGGTGGACACGGATATGGGCGTGGAGCACAACGCGGCCATCGTCCGCGAGGCGGTGCTCGAGGCGGCCAAGAATGGCAAGAAGGTGGTGCTGATCGGCCACAGCAAGGGCGGCCTGGACTCCGCGGCGGCCCTGGCGATGTACCCCGAGCTGAAGGAGCACGTCCGGGCCCTGGTCACCGTCCAGTCGCCCTATGGCGGCTCGCCGATGGCGCAGGATCTGTTGGACAACCCGCTGGTGCGGTACGGGCTGGGCGGGGCGGTCGAGGCGCTGGGCGGCAGCATCCAGGCGGGTGAGGATCTCACCTATGACTCGCGGCAGAAGTTCCTGGCGAAGCACCCGATGCCGGAGGGCATCCCCACGGTGAGCCTGGCCTCCACCACGTTCAAGCCGACGTCGCCGCTGTTCGCCTTCCAGGAGTACATGCAGCACCGGTACGGCGTGAAGTCGGACGGCCTGGTCGTTCCGCAGGACGCGTTCATCCCCGGCTCGAAGGCCGTGACGCTGCACGGACTCGATCACCTCGAGTCCACGGTGACGAACCCGAACCCGTTCAAGTCCTACAAGCCGGCGGACATCACGCTGTCGCTGGTGGCCATGGCGCTGCGGATGCCCAAGGAGGGCTGAGCCTCACCCTTCCTTGGGGGCTCAGGGAGCTGACGCTGCCGACTCGGCCAGGCCTACCGCCTGCGCCGGGCTGGGGCCTTCTTCCGGGCGCCCGCGCGCTTCGATGCGCCACCGGCCTTCTTCGCCGAGGTCTTCTTCGCCGAGGTCTTCTTCTTCGCGGGCTTCGCGGCTCTGCGCGGGGGCTGCTCGGGCGTGTGGATCACGGCCTCGATGTTGTGGCCGTTCGGATCGATGACGAAGGCGCCGTAGTAGTCGGGGTGGTACTCCAGCCGGAGGCCCGGTGCGCCATCGCTCCTGGCTCCCAGCTCCAGCGCCTTGGCGTGGAACGCGTTGACCTGGGCTCGGGTCTTCGCCACGAAGGCAATGTGGATGCGCGGGTGTGGATCCGGCGCCGCGCCGATCCAGAAATAGGGCTTCTCGTCTCCGTAGCCGCCGATCTCGTTGAACTCCATGACCAGCCGGTAGCCGAGCGTTCCGAGCACCGCATCGTAGAAGCGCTTGGACTCGGCGTAGTCCTTCACCCGCAGCATGATGTGGTCGAGCATGGGGCCTCTCTAGCACAAAGCCGACCCAACAGGGTGGATCGATGACGGCCTACCGGATGGTCAGGGAGAACGCATCCCCCTCGTGCACCGTGAGCTCTTCGTCCGTGGCGAGCACGGACTGGGAGCCGACGGTGTCGGCCTGGAAGCGGAGCGAGCCCCGGCTGCTCACCAGGTGGTGGGGGATGGTGAAGGTCCGGGTGCCCATGGCCGGCACGAGCCCCAGGCGGATGCGGTGGGTGCCATCCAGCACGTACATGATGAAGTCGACGTGCTTCTGATTCCGCACCTCCAGGGTCGTCGTCGGTGGAGGAAGCTTGGTGGGATCCGACTGTGTCTGCGTCGTGCTGCAGGAGATCGCACAGGCGAGCAGGAGGAGCGGCAGGACCTGGGCAGCGCGCATGGAGACCTCTCGGACGGCGGAGCAAGAGGTCAGTGTGTCTCAGCAGGCAGCGTCGGCCCACACCACGGAGACGGTTTCCGCCGCGGATTCCAGATAGATGACGGTCTCACCCCCCGGAGGTACAGCGAGAGCCGCGACTTTTCCGGCGCCGCCGGGCCTCAGGCGCTCTGGACTCCCGGTGCCAGGGAGACCTTGAACCGCAGGTGTAGGACCAGGTGCCCGTTGGCGGGGACTTCGGCCTTCCACGTGCAGAACCCGTTGTCATCGAGCACGGGAGCGCCGGTGCTCTTCTCGGTGTCCAGCTCGACCTTCACGTGCTCGATCTCGGACACGGGGATGCGCTCGGTGACCACGACATTGCGCGCGTCTCCCGAGAGGTTCGAGAGGTAGATCGTGACGTTGGTGGTGGTCTCGTTCCACTTGCTGACGGGGTGCTGCTTGGAGCTCTTCTTCTCCTCGCGCTGGACGCGCAGGGAGTCCTCCGGGCCGAAGCTCAGCTCGAACTTCTCCTGGGGCGCGACGAAGAGCGTCTGGGTCCACCCCACGAAGCCGTTGTCCTGGAGCAGCTCCACCGGCCCCGCCAGCACCGGGCTGGACGAGGTGTTGCGCGCCACCGCCCGCAGGAACACCTTGGGCTCCAGCTCGGGGAACGTCACCAGCGCCGCCTCCGCGCCGTCCTCGAAGGTGAAGAGCGGGATGACGTTGGGCCGCCCATCCGAGGGAATGGAGCTCTTCCCCGGCGCCTTCAGGTTGCGCGTCTCTCCGCCATCGTCCACGCCGGGCAGATCCACGCTGCTCGGCGTGGGGCGGGCGCCACCGGAGGCAGGCGCGCTGCCCATGCCGGCCTTCTGCACCTGGACCTGCCGGGCCTGGACCACCACCGCCTCGTTCTTCTTCTTCACCGTGAGCAGATCCGCCTGCAGCAGGGGCGGCTCGGTGCCCAGCGAGGAGCGCGCCGTGGAGAACTTCAGCTCCACGTCCTTCCAGTCCTCGCCGGTGTCCTGCCACACGGCGGCCGAGGAGGTGATCTGGAGCCGGTTGCGGCCCAGCAGCCGCGCGCTGTGCAGCGGCCGCCAGAGCGCGTTCGGCACCACGTAGTCGATGCGGAGCTCCACCTCGCCGTCGGCGTCGGCCAGCACGTCCGCCTCGAGCCAGGACACCACCTGGTAGTCCAGGCGGTCCATGGCCTGACGCTGGCGTGTCACGGCGGCGATCTCCTCTGCCAGCTTCTCCGCGGTGAAGGTGGCCTGGAGCGTGGACTCGCGGAGCTGGCGGGCCTTGCGGAACAGCGCATCGAACGAGTCCTGCCACTGGGCGGCCATCCCCATGCCCCAGCCTGCGTCCACGGGGAGCTCGCCGGCGCCCAGGAGCAGGAGCTGGTTGATGCGCTCGAAGCGGGCGCGGGCGCTCGCCTGGTCCTCCAGGACTTGTTGACGCTCGCGCTGCAGCGCCTCGATCTTCTCTTCGAGCACGCGGGCCGCCTCGGGCTTGTCCGCGGTCCGGATGCGCAGGCCGCGGCGCATGCGGGCATCCGCCACGCGGGCCTTGCCGGAGAGGATCTCGGCGCGCAGGGAGACGTCCTGCAGCACCGGCGCCACGCCGTGGACGACGATGCGGTTCTGCCCGGCCTTCACGCGGACAGTGCCCTGGCGGGTGACCTGGGCGCGATCCTCCAGCAGCGTGACGGCGCGGACGGGCGCCTCCAGGGTCGCGACGCCTGCGGGGAGCGGGGGCTCGAAGCGCTCCACGCCGGTAGGAGAGGTGGGTTGGATGGCGGTGCTCATGTCACGCCTCCCGGCGGTTGCCGCCGTTGAGCTCGTTGTTGGCGTACAGCTTCACCACGTACTGGGCAGCCAGCTTCATCGTGCTGTTCGCGGGCACGGTGACGCGCCAGCGGCGTCCACCCTCGAGCGGCTTGGTGCGCTCCTCCTGCGTGTAGGGCTCCCACGCGGGGGTGACCGTGCCCTCCTCGACTACGACCTCGGCTTCCTCCGCGGGCTGGGGAATGCGCTCGCGCACCTCGCAGACGATCTCGCGGTCCAGGTTGTTGGCCAGGTCGATGAGGAGGTCGTGCCACAGCTCCGTGGTGGCGACGATCTTGGTGCCGGTTCGGGCCTCGCGGTACTTGGTGTTCCGCGCGCAGCGGATGGCCTGCTCCACCCCGAGCCCCAGCTTGAAGTCTCCGCGCGGCGCCACCGCGGGCAGCGTGGTGGAGAGCACGTACTCGCCCCCCACGTAGACCTCCGCGGGCCCGGTCAGCATGGGCGCGGACAGCGGGTTCTTCACCTGGGCCTGCCGGTACACGTTGGTGTCCTCGCGCGGGACGGCCACATAGAGGACGCTGGCCTCGCCGGTGCGCGAGCCCAGGGCCACGGAGTGGAACACTCCGTCCGAGGGCACATCCACGGTGGCATCGGCCGCGTAGCTGAAGTCGAAGTAGCCGCCGATGCTCCGCGCGTCGACGGCTCCACCCGGCAGCGGCATCTGGGCCACGGAGCGGGCGCGGTTCTCCGCCTCCGCGACCACGGCCATGACGTCGAACGTCACCGTCACCGAGAAGCGTGCCAGCATCTCCAGGTAGAAGCGCCGCGAGTCCACGGGCTGGAGCCGGTTGCGGTTGGCGGAATCGGTCGCCGAGGAGAGCCTCAGGTGGGTGAACACCACGGCTTCCAGGCCGGATTGAGTGGGGCTCGCTCCGCCAGGGCCCGCCGCGCTGGGACGCGCCGGGGCCCTTCCGCCGACAGCCATCGACTTGGGTGCTGCGCGAGCAGGAGCGGCCGCGGGCATGGGAGCGGGAGCGGACATGATGGGGGCCAGGGAGGGGGGAGGCGGAGGCGCCTCACTCTCGTAGGCCTCCTCCTCATAGCTCGCCATCTCGGCAGCTGGCGCCGCGAGGACCTCGTCGGCTTCATCATCCAAGGCCATCCCGTCAGCTGGCCCACGGGAAGACATCTCCCGCATCTCGCGCCGCGAGCCCTTCTTCTTCCGCTCCTTGTCTCTCCGGGGCTCAGGGAGGGAAGGCGCACTCTCGGCGACGTACCCATCCTCGAGATCCACGGGAGCTTCCATCACCGAGAGGGAGTACGGCGAGGAGGCGGGCAGTCTGCGCAGCAGCGTCCCGCGGTCGCGGTCATAGTCGGCGAAGAGGGCCGCCGCACCCTGAGGTGCCGGACGGAACCCCGCGCGAGCAGCCGGCGGGGGCTGGGCGCGGCCGATGCGGATCGAGGGCAGCTCCGGCAGCTCCGTCCACGTCATGGGGGACGCGGTGGAGAGCACCAGCTTCACCCCGCGCCAGTCCTCGCCGGAGTGCTGGGCGATGAGCGCCCGCATCACCAGCTCCACCTCGCGGCAGTCCCGGGACAGCCGGCACTGGTAGCTGGGGGCCCAGCGGGCACCTGGGATGAAGTACTCGATGGAGAGCTCGGCACGGGCGAGCGCGGCGCCGCTGTGGCGCAGCTGCACGTGCACGGACTTGTAGAGCTCGGCGGCGGTGACCTCGCGCGCGGTGGAGGCCTGGGCGATCTTCTGCTCCAGGACGGCCACCTCCTCGTTCAGCCTGCGGAGCTGCTCTCGGAGCTTGCGCGCCTCCGCGAGCCGGGACTGCACGCCCTCGTGGGAGAACTGCTCCAGCGCCATGCGGGGCCCGAGCGGTGAGGGCGGCGGCGGCTTGCCCTCCTCCGGCTCCGGGCGCGGGGGAATGGGGATGTTGCCGAGGATGGACATCTCCCACTCTTGCTCGCGGAGCTGGCTCTCCAGCGCTCGTACCTGCTGGTGCAGCGAGCGCAGCGCGGCCTGATCCACGGTCTCCAGGGGAGTCTCCCTGGGAGGAATCCACAGGCCCACGCGCACATGCGTGGCAGAGAGATCCGCCTGAGAGGTCTCCGTGGACAGCACGCGCACACGGACGGTGGGATCGAAGAGCGAGAGCGGGAGGCGAGCGATCTCGAGCTCCGTGGGGGGCTTGCCGTCAGGACAGTCCAGCAAGAGGCGCCGCGTGACGCGTGCTCCCTGCTGGTAGAGGACCACGGTGTCGATGCGGGATTCCACGACCGGCATGCGCACTCCCGGAGAGCGAGGCGCTGCACGCTAGAATGCGCAGATGCACGGGAGCAAGGTGCTTCGTAGGATCCCGGTGATCAGCGAGGATGCACCGCGTTGTTGGGACCCTCAGGGTTTCTCCGCCGAGCGCCCGAGCTTCATGGTGGCCGTAGTCACCGAGGCGAAGGCAGCGCGAACCGCGGCCTGGGCCTTGTCTCCCAGCCGCAAGTCCAGATGCTTCGCCACCGGAACGTCGGCCCGGCATCCCAGACAGCGAGAGGCCTCCACGCGGATGGCTGCGCCGCACGCGGGGCACGGCCGGCGGAAGAGCCGCTCCTCCATTCGGTGCGCCATCACTCCCGCCACCACGCCGGCCGCCACCATCACCAGCACGATGGCCAGTGCAATCGCCGGGGCCACGAAGACGGCCACGCACAGTCCGAGGACCCCACCTTCCTGCAGCCGGTTGTTCCACTTCATGGGATGGAAGAGCTCGCTCTCCAGGCCGGCGAACTCGGTGTGCACCTTGCGCCGCAGCGCCAGCATCCCCACCGCGAGCACCGCTCCGCCCGTTCCCACCGCCCACTCGGGAGTTCCCTGCGTCGCGACGCCCAGCGAGGCCATCACCGACATGGCTCCACCCGCAGCGCTCAGGCCGTACTGCACCAGCCCCAGCAGCATGTGGGCGTCCTCGTCGCGGTCGGTCATCATCTCGAAGAGCAGGATGACGGCGAAGCCCGCCATGGCACCCGGGTGCGTCATCCACGCCAGCTCGGGAGGGAGGGTCACGTAGCCCTGGTGCGAGGCCAGCGCCACTGCCAGCAGGCTCAGTCCCGCCCGAGTCCCCGAGGCGCTGCTCAGCCCGATGGCCTGAGAGGCGAGGGAATAGGAGATCACGGCTTCACCCCCGGCATGCTGCCGAGCACCTGGGTCTGCAGAAGCCCGAGCTTGCCGAGGATCCACAGCACCACGGCCACCGTCCCTGCCACCAACGTCAGCAGCACCGCGGCCGCCACGGCCAGCAGCGCGATCTCCCAGAGGGCCACCGGCACGCCCTGTCCCTCGCGGCCGATCTGCCAGGTGAGGTAGCGCCGGGTGACGAGGCCCGCTCCACCGACTTCAGCGGCGCTCACCACCGTCTTGACCAGCGCCCCCGCCGCGGGAATCAGCGTGAGCAGCTCCAGCACGATGATGGTCACCGCCAGGAAGCAGCCCGCCGCCAGCCGCAGCGTCCACCGCGTGACAATCCTCCGCCGCGGCGTGAGCAGCGCCAGCCCTGGCTTCACGACGGTGAAGCGGAGCCACACCAGCGCTCCGACGATCAGCAGCGAGTTGATGAGCGGGAACCAGCTCGCCACCAGCGCGCCGGCCGCCACCGCCGCGACCGCCAGCCAGAGCTTCACGGCCGACTGCGAAGCGTGCAGCTCGTGCAGCACCACCCGGTCCGTGGCGCCGGGAAGCGTCTGCTCACCGCACCTCGGGCAGGGGTGGCCACGCAGGGCCGTGCCTCCAGGCAGCCGCTCGGCACAGCGCCGGCAGCGGCCGGACAGCAGCAACGCCAGCTCATGCTCCTCGCTGGCGACCATGGTGGGGGAATTCGTCATCTTCGCTTCTTCCACTCCACGCGGGTCCGCTCAGGGCCCAGGGGTGATGGGCAACAGGCGCGGGTGGCACGTCCTGCTGCCCATCCACTGCGAGCGGCTCAGGGCTTGAACGTATCCACTGCCTTGCGGCCCACCGCGGGATCGTCCGTGAAGAACCCATCCAGACCGGCCTTGAGATACTCCTGCATCTCCGAGATCGAGCCGGCCTCATGACGCGTGGTGTCCGGGCCCTGCGTCTTGAGCGGCGCGGGCAGGAAGGAGTTCTCCGGACGGAAGGTCCACGAGTGCACGAGCAGCCCCGCGTCGTGCGCGAAGCGGATCACCTCGGACGGGGTCTGGAACGCACCCGCGCTGTCCACGTTGATGAGGTTCAGCTTGTAGGGCCCCAGGCCGTCGGCGTAGGTGGCGATATCCTGGATGCTCGCCTGGGTCAGCAGGTCGGCATATTTACGCGTGTCGCCCGCCTTGACGAAGTCGTAGGGCGCCTTGTCCGCCGAGTCGATCAGCTGCACCAGCTTCCACTTCTCCTGCGAGGTGCCGATCTTCTGGTTCAGCTCCTTCAGGTTCGCCACCTCGAAGGACTGGATGAAGACCGTGGCCTTGCTCGCGGTGAAGTCATCCGCCTTCAGGGTCTGGATCAGCTTGTCTTCCAGCGGGAGGTTGATGGACTGGAAGTAGGTGGGGTGCTTGGTCTCCGGGTAGAGGTGGATCGTGCGGCCGGTCGTCTCGGACATGGCCTTGGCCAGCGTGATGACCTCGGCGAGCGTGGGGATCAGGAACTGATCGTTGAACTCCTTGTTGCCCGGGCGGATCAGGGGGATCCGCTCGCGCGCACGCAGCTCCTTGAGCTCGGCCAGGGTGAAGTCCTCGGTGAACCAGCCCGAGACCTGCACGCCGTCGATGGTCTTCGTGGTCCTGCGGTCCGCGAACTTCGTCACCTCCGACACGTTCGTGGTGCCGGAGATCTCGTTCTCGTGACGGGCCACGAGCACGCCGTCCTTCGTCGACACGAGATCCGGCTCGATGACGTCCGCCCCGTCCTCGATCGCCTTCTTGTAGGCCTCGAGCGTGTGCTCGGGCCGCAGCGCGCTGGCGCCGCGGTGGCCGATCACGAGCAGCTTGGGCAGCTCATCGTCGCTGCATCCGGTCAGCGTGAGGGCGAAGCCTGCGACGAGTGGCACCATGGCCGACAGGCGAAGGACGTGGCGGAAGGAGAAGCGAGGTGTACGGCGCTGGGAGGGGGACGAGTGCAAACGAGGCTCCTTGTTGTGACGCCGCTGTCCCGGGAAACCGGGACAGCGCATCAACGGGGAGCCGAACGGTGGCTCAGATGGAAAGACGCCGTCAAGGCTGGCGCTTGAGCCAGGCGACTACCTCCGCGCCAGCACGCTCGCTCAGCGCCACGTCCTGGCTGAGCCGCTCCAGCGTCTGGGCCATGGCCTGCTGGGCCTCGTTGACCGGGTGCGCCTGCAGCAGCGCCTTCGCCTCCTCGAGCTGCTGGCGGTGACGCAGTGCTCCAAGCGCCTCCACCACCCGCCGCAGCAGCATGGGCGCTCCGCCCGTGCGACCCACCACGTCCTTCCACCGCTGCTGCACCACGCCCCACCACGCATCCCGCCCCGTGCGGTTTCCCAGCAGTCCGCCCAGGTAGATGGTCACGTCCTGCATCTTCACCGTGTCCGTGAAGAACATGTCCTGCCCGCGCTGCGCCAGCACCGGGTCCTCGAATGAGGCCAGCGCTGACAGGTACCGCCGCTGCGTCGCCGGATCCGGATCCGCCTTCATCTTCTCCTGCAGCGTGTCGAACAGTGCCGAGTCCCCCGCCCGCGCCACCATGTACACCGCGCTGTCCAGCAGGTTCGGCTCCAGCGCCGTCTTGTCCCCCGCCAGCACCTTCACCACCCGAGGCCGCGCCTCGGCCAGTGCCTGTCCGCCGCGCGCCAGCACGCCCACCGCGCGCACCAGCGCCGCGCGCCGCAGCTTCACCCGGTCCGTCTCTCCCGCACGCGGCTCCCACCCCAGCTTCGCCAGCGCTGGACTCAGCAGCCGCTCCACCCAGCGGCGGAAGCGCTCCTGGTCCTCTCCCTCCACCAGCCGTCCCTCCACGTAGCTCAGCCGCCCCACCAGCTCCTCGAGGACGGCATCGTCCTCCTCGCTGCCGAAGCCGCTGGCCAGATCCAGGAAGTCCGCCGCCGAGGCCTGCCCCGCGCGCACCAGGGCCCACCGATCTGCCAGCAGCGAGATGCGCTCGGAGGGCGCCAGTGCCGCCAGGTTCGCCGCCAGCTTCTCCAGCATCGGCCCGTCGTACGCCACCCGGTAGAAGCCCGTGGAGCCCGCGTTGGCGAACAGCCACTTCACCTCGCCGCTGCCCTCCAGCGTCACCGTGGCCTGCTCCTCGCGCAGCAGGAAGCGGTGCTCCCGCACGCCGCCGCCGTCCTCGAAGCGCAGCACCACCGGCACCGGCCAGCGCTCGCCGCTGTTCACCCCAGGCTCCGAGTAGAAGCGCCGCTGGCTCAGCGTCACCTTCCGGCCCTCCTGCTTCACCGACACCAGGGGGTAGCCGTGCTGGCCAATCCATGCGTTGGCCAGCTCCACCACCGGCTGCGCCGAGGCCGCTCCCAGCGCCCGCCACAGGTCATCCGCCACCGCGTTGCCCCGTGCGTGCGTGCGCATGTACTGGCGGATGCCCTCGCGGAAGGGTCCTTCTCCCAGGAAGCCCTCGATCATCCGCAGCACCGCGCCGCCCTTCTCATAGGTGATGAGGTCGAAGCTCTCGCCCGCCTCGCCCGCGTTGCGCACCTCGCCGCGGATGGGGTGCGTGGACTTGAGCGCGTCCAGGTGCAGCGCCGCCGCCTTGCCCGCGTCGAAGTCCAGCCACACGCGCCAGTCCGGCCGCCAGCTGTCGACGATCTTGTAGGCCATCCACGTGGCGAAGGCCTCGTTGAGCCACAGATCGTCCCACCACACCATCGTCACCCAGTTGCCGAACCACTGGTGCGCCAGCTCGTGCGTCACCACCTCGGCCACTCGCTTCTGCACCGACAGCGGAGCGGAGGCCGGATCCAGCAGCAGCGCCACCTCGCGGTAGGTGATGAGGCCCGCGTTCTCCATGGCCCCCGCCTCGAAGTCGGGGATGCCCACCTGGTCCACCTTGCCGTAGGCGTAGGGCAGCCCGAAGTACTCCTGCAGCCGAGGCAGCGCCGCCAGCGCCGCATCCTGCCCGAAGCGCGTCAGGTGCGCCTTCTCCGGCAGCGCCCAGGTGCGCACCGGCACCCCGTTCACCTGCTGCTCCGGCGTGCCCACCAGCGGGCCCACCACCAGCGCGATGAGGTACGAGCTGAGCAGGTCCATCTCCTGGAACTTCACCGTGCGCAGGGTGCCCTCGGTGTTGTCCGAGATGACGGCCCCGTTGGACAAGGCCACCAGCCCCGGCGTGGACGGGATGCGCACCGTGATGGCCCAGCGGGCCTTGAAGGACGGCTCGTCGAAGCAGGGGAAGAGGCGCCGCGCGTCAGCGGCCTCGAACTGGGTGGCCGCCACCTTGCCCGCCTGGTACAGGCCTCTCAGGCCCTCCGTGAAGCGGCCCGTCCACTCCACCTCCAGAGAGGCCGCGCCCTTGGGCAGCGGCGCCTCGAAGCGCAGCACCAGCGTCTCGCTCTGTTGCACGGGCTCGATGGAGGTGGGCGAGTGCTGCGTGGTGCCGGCGCGGAACGTCACCTTGCCGAGCTGCAGTGCAATGCCGTGGAGGATGAGCTCGTTCGTGGCCCCCGTCACCTCCAGCTCGATCGTCTGCGAGCCCGAGAAGGTGCGCTCCTCCATGTTGAGCGTCACCGTGGAGAGGTAGCGGCGAGGAAGGACGGTCCGAGGGAGGCGGAAGTTCTTGTCTTCGGTCAGGTGAGCCATAGGGCCGGGGAATCTACCCTCGGGGCGGTGCAGGCCCACAAGGATTGGTGCGGAAGTGCACTTCCCCCTCTGGGCCTGTCCAGGGGTGGACCTTGGACTGCCCGCTCAGCCAGGGTCCGCCGCGACGAAGAAGACGGCTGCCGCGCCAATCAGCACCGCCGCGCCGCCCGCGTACACCCAGGGGCTCTCGTACCAGGCGCGCTGCTCGATGATGGACAGCTGTAGCGGGGCCTTGGGGTGGGCCGCCCGCGCCAGCGTGTTGCCCTGAGCGTCCAGCGCCTCCAGGAAGTACCAGGCCGTGAAGTTCGTGGAGCTGCCGGGCGTGGGCAGCTCGCCCTCGCAGGTGCCGCTCTCGCAGGCCATCCGCGCGGCGCGGTAGGGGCCGTCCGGGACGGGGGCATGGCGCAGCAGCACCTCGCTCGTCCTGCCCTGCGGATCCTTCAAGGAGGCGCGCACGCGCCGGGGATCGGCTGCGCCCTCGCGGGGGAGCACCTCCAGCTTTGGCCGGGCGGCGAGCTGAGCGCGCACCCGCTCGATCAGCTCCACCTGCTTGGGCGGTGCCCCTGCTGGAGCGCGCACCCAGGCGTCTTGTTCCAGCGCCTCGGCGATGCGCTGCTCCGCGTTCGTGACGTCCTCCAGCTGCAGGTGGATGTAGCCCACATCCAGCAGGACCTGGGCGCGCTCCGTGGTGGGCCGGTTCGGGAGGCCCAGGTAGCGCTGGTACTCCACCACGGCCTCCTCGTAGCGGAGCTCCTCAGCGAGCTTGCGCGCGCGCTCCAGCACCGCCCGTGCACTCTCCGCGGGGGCCTGGGAGAGCAGCACTGCGGGAGCGGTGCGGGTCGGCGCGTCGGGGGCAGCGGACAGGAGCATGAGCGTGAGCGTGAGCACCGGCTCCCAGCGTACCCGAGGTCCGCCCCCGAGTCCGCCCCCGGCTCCGCCTTCAGAGCCCGCCGACCGAGCCGATGCTCAGCCGCTTCACCGTGTTGCCCGCCTACTCGCGCTGGGACAGGTGACGGGCCAGGGCCGCCCGTCCGGCAGCCCGATAGAGCTCCTCCCACTGGCAGAGCTCTCCTGGAGCAATGCCGTGGCGGGCGGCGATGTCCGCGAGGGTGCCCTTCCCCGCGAGCAGTTCGATGACGGCCTGCTCCGCGGCGGTGGGCTCGGGAGCGGGCGGGGCGGGAAGCTCGAATCCTGCCAGGCCCACCGAGGCCATCGCGTCCAGATGCGAGCGGGGAACCGAGGCCTCCACTCTGGCTGAGGCCAGGGGCAGCCGGACGGCGGGATCTCCCAACAGGATGTAGCCGGCGAGATCCTGGCGCAGCATCCAGAGATAGGCCCGCGCCACGGGATCCACGGGAGACGGGCTCCCGGCCCGGAGCGCCTTCGCCTCCTGGTCGTAGAGCGTCGTCAGCTCGATGCTCGTCTCAATGAGGAAGCGCAGCAGGGTGCTCAAGGCAACGCCCGCGCGGCGGCCCTCGGCCAGCGCGTGCAGGAGTCCGAAGAAGTGGGAGGACGTGTCCCGGCCCTGGTCAAGATAGCTCCAGGCCCAGGCAAGGTCCACATGCCCCATCACCGCGAGCGGGCCCTCGGGGTTGGCCAGCACCGCCTGGGGCAGCGCGGCGATGAAGGGACGCTCCACCTCCCGCCGAAGCACGGAGGCGAGGACACGCGTCGCGTCCAGATCCACCCCCGGAGGCAGCTGGCTCAGCCAGTGCGCGTAGGTGCTCTGCGCCGGAGTGCCCGCGCTGTAGCACGCGAAGCAGAACCAGATGCCGCCTGGCAGGAAGGGACGCGACGCCAGCTCCGCCCCCGTGAGCGACTGCCCGCCCGGGAGCACCAGCGCTCCCTGCAGCTCGCGCTGGCGCGCGGGGGAGTCCCAGCCCTCTCGAGGTGGCCCCAGCCCGTGGCTCAGGGAGAACAACACGCTCGGCCTGGGTTCCGCCGCCTGGGCCAGGAGCTGCGCGGCGGGAGTGCTGCCTTCGCCGGCCAGCTCGGTGAGCTCCGCCTTGGGAAACCCGCCCACCTGCTGACGCTCCCGGCAGGCCGCGAGGCTGGGCTGGATGAGCCCCCGGTGCCCGAGCTCCGTCGCGCTGGTGCCATCCCGCGAGCTGAAGAAGAGCAGGCGGGCCCGGGGCTCGCGCGAGGGCGTGTCCTCCCACCGCAGCACCTTGGTGACATAGGCCTCGTAGCCCTCGGCGGTGGGAAAGGCCAGGCGCCCCACGAAGGCATCGGAGGACAGTACCTGCTGCAGCTCGAGCGGTACCTGATCCAGATCCCCGAGCAGCAGCAGGTAGCGCGGGCGCTCTGAGTCGGGCACGTCCTTGCTCCGGAACACCCGCTTCTTCCAGCGCGCGGCGGCTGGGCCGTCCAGGCCCCTGGGGACACGGTAGACACGGGCGGGCGCGCCCTGCTCCTCCTCACGCCTGCGCTTCAGCAGCTCCACGAGCGCCAGCAGCCGGTCGCCCTCGGGGCCCTGCGGGGCGATCAGGCCCCAGCGCTGCCTCGGGAGCAGGTGGGGATCTCCGCTCGCGTCCCAGAGGATCTCCGGGGGCTCGAGGGGCTCGGGACGCGGGGCGCTCCGGAGCGTCCCCTCCGCGAGCCCCCGCTGGAGCACGGGCCGGCAGCCGTCGGCGTGGGCGAGCAGCAACTCGAGAGCCATGTCGCAGCCTACCGTCCCTGCTGGCTCCCGGCGTTCCCAGCCCCCTCCTCGGTGGAGAGGTACTTGCGCACGACCGACTCCGGCAGCGGAGGCCGGGCGTAGAGCTCCACGCTGGCTCCTTCCCGCGCGGCCTGGGCGATGAAGTCCCCGAGCTCCGACTTCACCCATCCCCGGAGCGCGAAGAACACCGTGTCCGCCGAGCCAAGCACGCCGAGGGCCAGGAACTCGGCGGGGTCGCGCAATGGCACGAGGAGGGTGCGCCGTGAGGAGGCACCACCCTCGGGCCATGAGGGCGCGCTGCTGGAGGCCTCATAGTCGCCGATGTTGCCGGAGACAGGGGCCAGGCCCTCGATGGGCGGGCGCGGGGGCTCATCGTACTCGTGGCCCTCGTGGGGAGGGCCGGAGGTGTACTCGCGGATGATCCAACCGGGCAGCGGTGGACGGATGTAGAGCTCCACGCCGGCCTCGTCTCGCACCATCCGGGCGATGAAGTCCCCCAGGTGCTCCCGCACCCGGCCCCGGGCCACGAAGAGCACCTGGCTCGACGGGCCGACCACACCAAAGGCCAGGAACTCGGAGGGGGTGGAGACGGGCATCAGGAAGGTGCGCCGTGTGGAGGCATCCGCTCCAGTCCAGAAGGGGGCGTCGCTGGAGAACTCGAGTTCGTAGAAAGGCGGCTTCGGCTTGTCGCTCAAGGCTGGCTCCTGTCCGGGTGGGCAGAGGTCCTGAAGACCTCTCCTCACCAGATGCGAGAGGTTGGATTTATTACCTCCACGGCTCGGTTTCTCGGCACCTCACTCGAACAGGAGGACGCTGTCGAGCCACCGCGCGCCCTTACCTTCCTTCGACCAGCGGGTGCGCTCGTCCCGGAGCGCGACGGCGGGGGACGTGCCGGAGCGCATGCGCTCGCGGACGGCGTTGAAGAAGGCCTCCGCCTCCAGGTCGGGGATCTCTTCGGTCGCGGCGAGCACACCGCGGGCCCCCGCCTCGATGAAGGCGGCCGGGAGGCTGAGCGGCTCGTGGAGGGCATAGGCCGTGTGGGCCGCATGGCAGGCGGCGAGCACTACGAAGGGGGCTCGCTGGAACGGAGCGGCGCGCACCTTCGAGATGCCCAGCTCCGGACCGTCCTGCTCCGGGGCCAGCAGGATATAGGAGTTGTCGGTGGAGTCGTTGACGATGCCGTGGGCGACCAGATCGATCTCGGTGGCGTTCCTCATGAAGGCGAGCACCCGCGAGGGGGTGGCCTCGGCGCCCGACAACGTGAGGCGCTGCTCCTGGGGGCCGAAGACGGGCGTCCAGGCATTGAGGCGCCGGAGGGGGATTCCGGGCGGCAGCTCCACGCCGGAGACGACGAGGTGGACCGCAGGGCCCGCGGGCGGAGGGCGAGGAGCCGAGGCGCGCGTCAGGTAGCTCCAGGCCAGCTCCGGCGGCAGCAGCCCTGCCCGGCCATGGAGGGGAGGCCGGGCGAGCACCTCCACCTGCGAGCATGCGCGCAGAGGCGCCAGCAGCGCTTCCGGCACCAGCCCGTCGAGCTGTGGCGGCAGAGGCTGACGTCGGGACTCGTCATGGTGGCCCACCAGCGCCCCATCCGCGCCGCGTACGACGAGCAGGGTCCGCTCGGAGTCCACCGTGGCCGCCAGCAGGCACAGGCGTGGCAGCGCCTGCCCCCGCTCCTTGGCGAACAGCTCCAGCGCCTCCTCGAAGGCACCGCGCCGTCCCGCCTCGAGGATGAGGGACGTGTAGCTGTAGGCCCGGGCCCGCCGCGCACCTGGATCATTCTTCAGCTCGGGGGCTTCCGCCTCGCGGATGGCCTGCCAGAGCAGGTCTCGCCCTCTGGCCACGTCGCGCTCGATGAAGAACCGCCCGAGCACATGTGTGGAGACTGCGCGCTCACCGGGGCTCAAGCCAGGCCTGGCGGCCTCTACGGCCCGGGTCAGGTGGGCCTCGTCCGTGAGGGCGCTCTTCAGCCGCGAGATGTCCGCCAGGGTGAGCGTCCCGCCGGGCAGGAGCGGCAGGCCAGTGGCCAGCGCCGCGTCGATCTCCCGCCGGGCCTCCTCCACCTGCAGCTCGTGCAGCGCGATGTCCGCGAGGTTCTGGTGCACACGGCGCACCATGTCCGGCTCGTTCCGATCTCGCTCGAGCAGCTCCTGGAAGCAGGCACGGGCCAGGGGCGCGTCGTTCACGAAGCGGGCGATCTGCGCAAGGATCCACAGCAGGTCCCGCTCCAGCATCCACTCGTTGCCCGCGCGGGCCAGCTTCCAGCCGCTCTCGGCGTGCTTCCGCGCGGCGTCGAGCTGGTGGAGCCGGATGTAGAGGGTGGCCAGCTCGCGATCGATGACGCTGCAGCGGTACTCGAGGCCGCGCTGGGTGCAGAGGCGGCGCGCCTCGAGGAGCGTCTGGGTGGCGTGAACCCAGCGCCCGGCGGCCTTGTCGGCCAGCGCGCGCTGCTGCGCAGCCAGCTGCTGGAACCAGGGATCTCCCGTGGCCGCTGCCTTCGCCTCGAAGAGCTCCAGGTTGCGGGAGGCGGCGCGAAGGTGGGTGAGCGCGCCCAGGAGGAGGTCGTCCTGGGCCGACGCGCGCAGCGCCGTGAGCAGGCGCTCCTTGTCCGCGTCAGGGAGGCGCTGCTGGACCAGGGCCGCGTAGTCCCGGGCGAGCGGAGCCCGCTGGGAGAAGTCCGCCTCCGCCACCCGCTGCACGTAGTCCTCGAGCACGCGCCCCCCCGCCTGCGCATCCAGCTCACGGGCCAGGGGCAGCAGCGCCAGGACTCGCTCGCGGCTCGGTGAGGCCCGCACGGCGTCATAGAAGTGGAGGCGGGCGATCGGCGCCTGGCTGAACCCCTCGGGGAGCTTGCCCGGAGCGGCATCGACGAGGGCCTTGCCCGCCTCGAAGATGGCCTTCCACCGGTCATGGCGCTCGGAGGTCTCTCGCTGGAGGGACTCGGCTTTCTGCGCCGCCTCTTCGGACCAGCCCGGCTCCTTCAGGGAGGCCACCTCGGTGAAGCTCCGGGCCGCCAGCAGCGGCAGCCCCAACTCCCGCAGTGCAAGGCCCCGGTTCCACAGCGCCTGCGGGTGGCGAGGGTGCTCCGCCAGCACGCCCTCCACCCGCCGGAGCGCCTCGTGAGGCTCGCCCTTGAGGAGCATCGCCGCCGCACGATCGCTCTCCAGTCCGGGCGAGCGGCCCAGCCCCTCCAGCCGCTGGAGCGCCAGGTCCACCAGCTTCGGGTCATCGCGCACCAGGTACGCCGCTGCCAGGCCCTGTGGGTCACTCTTCTCGAGCACGGCCAGGTCCTCGAACGGGAGCGCGTCGGAGGACCTGTCTCCGCCCATCATCCGGGCCGCGGGGGGACGGTGGCGGTCCGCGGCCGGGTGGCTGAGGCGCGCCTCCAGCAGGCGCTGGGGACGCTCGGCCAGCCACACATCACTCCCAAGGCCGGCGGGAGCGCGCAGCCGCACCGCCACCACTGCCAGCAGGATCGCGGCAAGCGAGGCGCCCACCCAAAGGACGGGCCGTCTCCAGAGAGAGGAGACCGGGAGGCGTGACCGCCCGGGCGGGGCTTGCGCCGCACCGAGCCGGACGTGGTCATGTCCCAGGAGATCGAACTGGAGGAGGCGGTTGACCTCGTGCTGGCACCGCGCGCAGTCCGGCAGGTGCTGACGGAACGCCTCGGCGGTCTCGGTGGGGAGCTCCCCGTCCACGAACAGGCCGGCCTTGTCGCAGAGGCTGTCCATCAGTTCACCCACGAGGAGAAGGAGGCCTGGAGGAACTCGCGCAGCTTCGCGCGGGCGTCGTACAGCCGCTTGGCGACCGTCCCCACCGGGACGCCGAGGGACTGCGCGATGTCTTGATACTTCTTCCCCGCCGCGTGCAGCTCGAAGGTGACCCGGATCTTCGGGCTCAGCTTCTGGAGGGCCTCGGCGAACTGCTCTTGCGTGATGGTGTCACCGGCCTGCGGGGCGGCAGGCTCCGGCTCCACCACGGCCTCCTCGCTCAGCAGGGGATCCCTCGCGCCTTGCGCCTGCACCCGCTGCTTGCGGCACTGCATATAGAAGAGGTTGGTGAGGGTGGTGACCAGCCAGGCCGCGCAGGTGCGCTCCGGGGGGAGCGCCGCGACCTTCTCGAAGGTCTGGATGAACCGCAGCAGGGTCTCCTGGACGAGGTCCTCCGCGTCGGTGGTGTTGCGGCACATGCTCCGGGCCTTGGCCAGGAGCCAGGCTCGGTGCTGCGTGGCGAACGCCCCCGCCGGGTGTCCCTGCTTCGCCTGGCTCATCGCCTGTAGAGGCCCCATTGCCTGCCACGCATCCCGCAACAGGACGCGCCAGGGCTGGCTTTCTACACGAGCCCCCCTGGGTTGGGGGGAGCTTTCTGGCCCTGCGGCGAGCCGCCAGCCAGGGGTGGGGGGAGCGTTCATGATGACGGGGAGTCCAGGCCTGGCATGGCTCCCCGTCTTCACCAGATGCGCTCCGCAGGATTTATTACCTGGGTGGGTCATAATCCGCCCGCCCGCTGGGGTAGCGCCCTCGAACTGCTAGAGGAAGCCGCGGGCAGGGGGACGCGTGGACATGGTGGACGAGCGGGTGCTGGAGTTCTCGCGAGCGCAGAAGGCCGAGGATCCCTACGGCTTCCGCTTCGAGGAGCAGGAGTACCGGCTGAGGCAGCTGGGCGGCGGGGTGAAGAGCGCACGCTTCCCGTGGAACGAGCAGCTGATGGCGGATCTGCAAGCGCTGGCGCGGCAGGAGCCGGATCCGGAGGTGGCGCGGCGGCTGGGTGAACAGCTGCGCCGCTTCCTGGATGAGCTGGACTGGGGCGGGCACGAGTCCGCGCTGCGGGGCAGAGGCGGGCCCAGGCTGGTGGTGCGCTCGGCGGCGGCGGAGCTGTACGCGCTGCCGTGGGAGCTGGTGACGATGGAGGGCTCCGGGCAGCACCTGGTGGAGCTGCCGGGCGCCAGCCTGCGCTACGAGTGGCCCGCTGAGCGCAAGCGGTCACCCCCTGGCGAGGCCATGCCGGGCGGCCGGGTGCTGCTGGCGTGGTCCGCGGCAGGAGGGCACGTGCCCGTGGACGGACACCTTCGAGCGCTGGAGCAGGCCAGCCAGCAGGGGGACTTCGCCTTCGATGCGCAGCACGACGTGCTGGGGCGGGTGTCGCTGAGCAGCCTGGAGCAGCTGCTGAAGAGCTCGCGCGAGCCGGTGTCGGTGCTGCACGTGCTCTGCCATGGCGCGGCGGTGGAGGGCTCTGCCTCGCGCCTGTACGGGCTGGCGTGGAACGCGCCGAAGGAGGGGGCTGGCGTGGAGGTGGTGGACGGGGGGCGGCTGGGGGCAGTGCTGGCGCCGTACGTGGGCTCGCTGCGCATGGTGGTGCTGAGCGCCTGCCATGGCGGGGATGGCGGCAAGCTGGCCAGCCACCTGGGCAGCGTGGCCCAGGCGCTGCACCGGGTGGGCATCGAGATGGTGGTGGCCTCGAGGCTGCCGTTGTCGGTGGAGGGCTCGGTGCTGTTGGCGGAGACCTTGTACGAGCAGCTGCTGGTGGAGTCGGCCTCGCTCGAGCAGGCGCTGGGAGCGGCGCGGCGCAGGCTCCGGGTGGAGGGGCGCGGCCTGGACTGGGCCTCGCTGCAGCTCTATGCGCGCCGGGAGGGCCCGGGAGACTCGAGGCCGGTGGCGCTGCGACCCTATCGAGGGCTGCTGGCCTTCGAGCCGAAGCACCGGCGCTTCTTCTTCGGCCGCGGCAAGCTGGAGGCCGCGCTGCTGGAGCGGATCCTGCAGGCGGTGCGAGGATCCGGGCCCCGCTGGCAAGTGGTGGCAGGAGCGTCCGGGACGGGCAAGTCCTCCGTGGTGCTCGCGGGAGTGCTGCCCCTGTTGCCGCGGCAGGAGTGGGACTGGCTGGTGGTGAGGCCCGGAGAGCTGGTGCGGGCTGGCACGCAGGCAGAGAGTGGGCGGTCCGGGGCACTGAGAGAGCTGCTGCGCCGGTTGCACGCGCTGGACTCCTCCGCCGAGCCGCAGCCCGCGAGCCAGGCCGCGACTCCAGAGGTGCTGGTGGAGGCGGTGCGCCGGCTGAGGCCGTCTCGCGGGGAGCGCAAGCTGCTGCTGGTGGTGGATCAGCTGGAGGAGCTCTTTACCCAGCTCGAGAGCGAGGAGCGCCAGGCTCTGATGCAGGGGATCTGGCGCCTGGCGCGGGAGCCAGGGCTGGGATGCATGGTGGTGGCCACGCTGCGGGTGGATCACTTCGAGCGCTGCGGAGAGGTCGTGCTGGAGGAGGGGATGCGGCTGGACGCGGCCGTGTACTCCGAGGAGCACCGAGTCTTCGTGGCGCGGATGAGCCAGGAGGAGCTGGCGGAGGTGATCGAGCAGCCCGCGCGCCAGGTGGGGCTGGAGCTGGAGCCGGGGCTGGTGGACCGGCTGCGCAAGGACGTGGGGCTGGAGCCGGGAGGGCTGCCACTGCTGGAGCACGCGCTGGATCTGCTGTGGCAGCGGAGGCAGGGCCGGTGGTTGACGCACGAGGCCTACGAGGAGCTGGGAGGCGTGGCGGGAGCGCTGACGCAGACGGCGGAGCGGCTGTACGAGGAGCTGAGCGAGAGCGAGCGCCAGCAGGTGCGGCGGCTGTTGGTGCGGCTGGTGGCCCTCCGAGACTTGTCTAGCGCACGGTCGCGGGGACGGGCCTGGGTGGAGGAGCTGAGGCCGCGGGAAGGCCCGGCGCGGGAGTCCTTCGATGCGGTGCTGGAGAAGTTGGTGGGCACCCGGCTGCTGGTGAAGGGAGGCCAGGAGGAGGGGGACGCGGGGAGAGGAGCGTGGGTACAGCTGGCGCACGAGACGCTGCTGCGGCGGTGGAAGCGGCTGGAGCGGTGGGTGGAGGAGGACTGGGAGCGGGAGCAGCAGCTGCGCGAGGTGGAGGAGTGGGCGCAGGATTGGGAGGAGCGCCGGGGAGGCGTGGATGGGGGGGCCTCGTATCTCCTGACGGGGGACAGGCTCGGCTACGCCCGGGGGCTGCGCGAGAAGTATGGCGGAGAGCTGTCACCGAGGAGCCTCCGGCTGCTGGAGGAGTCCCTGGCAGCGGAGGGACGCCGGCAGGAGGAGGAGCGGGAGCGGCATCGCAAGGAGGCGGAGACGCTGCGGGACCTGGCAGAGGCACGGGCCCGCGCGGCACGCTTCTTCCGGACCAGCTTCGGGGTGACGGGCGTGCTGCTGCTGGGAGCCATGGGGGCCATGACCGTGGTGTGGGGGCTGCGCAGGGAGGAGATGGCGCAACGCAGGGCAGCGCAGAGCACGGCGCGCATCCTGCTGGCCGAGCAGTTCCGCGCGCAGGATCCGGCTCGGGCCGTGCTCTTCCTGCGCGAGGTGGCTCCCGAAGACAGGGGCCCGCGGTGGTGGGCTCCAGCCATGGCAGTCCTTCAGCAGCCTGCGGCCTGGGTGGTGCTCAGGGGCCATGGCGACACGGTGCACATAGCGGCCTTCAGCCCGGATGGGCAGAAGGTGGTGACGGCCTCCAAGGATGGGACAGCGCGGGTGTGGAGCACCCGGGGAGAGCTGCTGGCCACGCTGGCAGGTGATGAGGAAGAGGAGTGGGGAGAGGTGTACTCGGTAGCCTTCAGCCCGGACGGGCAGAAGGTGGTGACAGCCTCCAGGGATGGGATGGCGCGGGTGTGGAGCACGGAAGGCAAGCGGCTGGCCACCCTCGAGGGCCACGACGCGCGGGTGGAGTCGGCCACCTTCAGCCCGGACGGGCTGAAGGTGTTGACGGCCTCCGCGGACAAGACGGCGCGGGTGTGGAGTGTGGAGGGCAAGCTGCTCGCCACGCTCGAGGGACACGGCTCCTCGCTGCGGATGGCCGCCTTCAGCGCGGATGGGCAGCGGGTGGTGACCGCCTCGTTCGACACGACGGCGCGGGTGTGGAGCGTGGACGGGGAACTGCTGTCCACGCTCTCCGGACATGGACACTGGGTGATGTCGGCCGCCTTCAGTCCGGACGGGCAGCGGGTGGTGACGGCCTCCATGGATGGGATGGCGCGGGTGTGGAGCGTGGATGGGGCGCTGCAGGCCACGCTCTCAGGCCATGGAGGGGCCGCACGGATGGGCGAGGGAGTGCTGTCCGCCGCCTTCAGCGCGGATGGGCAGCGAGTGGTGACGGCTTCCCAGGATGGGACGGCGCGGGTCTGGAAGGCCAACGGGGGGATCTTTGCGCGCCTCGAGGGGCATGCCGGCCCGGTGTTCTCGGCCACCTTCAGCCCGGATGGCCAGCGCGTGGTGACGGCCTCGGAAGATGGGACGGCGCGGGTATGGGATGTGAAGGAGACGTTGCTGAAGGACCGGCTGCTGGCCACGCTGACAGGCCACGGCAAGGGGGTGCTGTCCGTGGCCTTCAGTCCGGATGGCCATCAGGTGGCAACGGCCTCCAAGGATGGCACTGCGCGGCTGTGGCCTGCGGGGAGCGATGGGTGGGTGCTGGCCACGCTGGCAGGCCATGAGCGAGAGGTGTCGTCCGCGGTCTTCAGCGCGGACGGGCAGCGGGTGGTGACCGCCTCCGAGGATGGGACGGCGCGGGTGTGGGCCGCGGAGGGGAAGCTGCTGGCCACGCTCAAGGGCCACCGTCATGGCGTGCAGTCCGCGGCCTTCAGCGCGGACGGGCAGCGGGTGGTGACGGCCTCGGGGGACAACACGGCACGGGTTTGGAGCGCGAGTGGGGAGCTGCAGGTCACGCTCGCAGGCCACGGTGACGACGTGCACACGGCGGTCTTCGATTCGAAGGGGGAGCGGGTGCTCACGGCGTCGGGAGACAGGACGGCGCGGGTGTGGAGCGCCAGCGGGGAGCTGCTGTTCACGCTCACGGACCACGGGGCGGGCGTACGTTCAGCGGCCTTCAGCGCGGACGGGCAGCGGGTAGTGACGGCCTCCACGGATGGGACGGCGCGGGTGTGGAGCGCCAGCGGAGCGCTGCAGGCCACGCTCGAGGGCCACCGGGGCGGAGTGTTGTCGGCGGCCTTCAGCCCGGATGGGCAGCAGGTGGTGACTGCCTCCGCGGACGGGACCGCGCGGGTGTGGAGCGTGAAGGGCAAGCTGCAGGCCACGCTCAAGGGCCACGGCACGGAGGGGGTGTACTCGGCGGCCTTCAGCCCGGATGGGCAGTGGGTGGTGACGGCTTCGCACGACAATACGGCGCGGCTGTGGAGCACGGATGGGAGGCTGCTGGGCACCCTCAAAGGCCACCAGGGCTGGGTGGAGTCTGCGGCCTTCAGCCCGGATGGGGAGCGGCTGGTGACGGCCTCGGCCGACAGGACAGCCAGGGTGTGGCCCGTGGGCACCCGGTTTCTGGGAGAGCGCTTGGAGGCTGCCACCCGCGACTGCCTGAGCCTCGAGGAGCGGCAGCAGTACCTGGATGAGTCACCCGAGCAGGCCCGGGCCGCGCATGAGCGCTGTGAGCTCGCGGCTGGAAGGAAGCCTTGAGCGAGCGCCCTGCCCGCGCAACGGAGACCGCGGCGTCCGCCGGGCGAACCCGGTGAGCGCCGCGGCACGGGTGCTCGACAGGTCCTCAGTACTTCATGCGGAGGAGGGTGACGCCCACGATGTCGTTCGTGGCCTGGAGGTTCTTCCTGCCCGACACGGTCATGGTCAGGGTGTGCCTGCCGAGTGGTAGGTTCGAGAGCTTGAAGGCCTTCACCTCGCCCGCTCCGTACTGATCCAGGTCGCCCAGGAGCTCGCCATCCAGGGTGATCTCCGCGATGCCCCGGTTGGGAGAGGCCAGGTACCTCAGCTCCACGTTGGTTCCGGAGAACGTGAACCGGACGGAGCTCCCGCGGGTCTGCGACTGCATGCGTTCTCCATGGGTGGCGTCCGTGACCCAGCTCCACGTCCCGCCGTACACCCACAGCCAATAGTCGGCCGGGTAGGTCCAAGTGGAGTTAGGGTCGCCCACCGCGGCGTTCGCATCGACGATGAACGCGTCGACGTCGCTCCAGCTTTGGTGGATGTTCTGGCCATCGACGGCGCCCAGGGCCACCACCTCGATGGTGTGCGTCCCTGGGGAGACCGCCCAGGTCTTCATCACGTGCCAGCGCTGGTTCACGTGCGGTGTCCGGTTCTCGAGCGTCTCCCTGAGCTGACCGTCGATGTAGACCTGCGACTTCCAGCGGTTGCTGCCCATCGTGTACACGAGGGAGATGGAGTGGTTGGCGGTGAAGGTCAGCCTCGCGATGGCGCCGGCGCTCTGGGTCTCGCTGAGCGTGTCCTGGGTGGCGTTGTCATAGACGGTGTTGTACTGGCTGGACTCGTGGTTCCACGCGCCGGTGTACACGATCGCGGGGTTCGTGTTGTCGTAGACGGTCTCGGCGAGCGCCGGGACCGCGAGGAGCAGGCCCGCCAGGGCCGTGAAGATCCGAGTGATTTGCGTGTTCATGGGTTGCCTCCTGAGGTGCTGCGAGCTGGTGGAGCCCACCAGCCGGGGTTGAAGAAAAGACGGGCCCCTTCGCCCGCGCGGCAGCGCGCGGATCCGGAGCGGTTGGAAGTGATGGGGAAGAGTGGGTCCCCGCGTGGGCGGGGAGGCGGCGGCGCTCGTGGGCTTCAGGCACCTGCCACGGTGAGACGGGAACGATCAGGGTCTTGGTTGGGTTGGCTCCTCTCGGTGTGTCCTGCGGGTCACTCGCAGAGCCAGATGCTTTCTGACGGGTTTATTACCTGCTCTTTTTCGGATCCTTTTCCGGGCCCCGGGCCCACCTGACCTCCGCTCCATGTCCGAGACCTCTCCTCCGAGCGATTCTTCCCGGGTCCTCCAGCTCCTCAAGCGGTACGGCTGGAACTCCACCTCCTTCCAGGTGCTGGAGCCGGGGTTCCGCTACTGGTTCGACGCGGAGGGGGACGCCTGCGTCGCGTACGTGGACACGGGCGGCGCGTGGGTGGCGGCGGGTGCGCCCATCGCTCCCGCAGAGCGCCTCGCCGAGGTGGCCTCCGCCTTCGAGGCAGCGGCGCACGCCGAGGGCCGGCGAGTCTGCTTCTTCGCCACGGAGCAGCGCTTCGCCTCGGCCGTGCCGGTGGAGGTGATGTCCATCGGCGAGCAGCCGATGTGGGATCCGCGCCGCTGGGAGGAGACGGTGCGCTCCAGCCGCAGCCTGCGAGAGCAGCTCCGCCGGGCCCGGGCGCGGGGCGTCACCGTGCGCCGGGTGAGCCCAGAGGAGCTGAGGGATTCGGAGCACCCCACGCGGCGCGCGGTGGACCGGCTGCTGGCGCGCTGGCTCGCCTCGCGACGGATGGCGCCCATGGGCTTCCTCGTGCAGATGTCTCCCTACGCCTTCGCGGAGGAGCGCCGCGCCTTCGTGGGAGAGCTGAGCGGTGAGGTGGTGTGCTTCCTCTCCGCGGCCCCCGTCTTCGCGCGCGAGGGGTGGTTGCTCCAGCACATCATCCGCGATCCGCGGGCACCCAACGGCACCGCGGAGCTCATGGTCGACGCCGCCATGCGCGCGGCCGCGGAGGAGGGGAGGCACTACGTGACGCTGGGGCTGGCGCCGCTCTCCGGGGAAGTGGCGCCCTGGCTCCGCGCGGCGAGGGTCTGGGGCACGGCGCTCTTCGACTTCGAGGGCCTGCGCGCCTTCAAGGCGAAGCTGCGGCCCCACGCCTGGGACTCCATCCACCTGGCCTGGCCTGCGCGGACAGGAAGCCTCTGGCCCGTGTACGACGCGCTGCAGGCTTTCGCGCGTGGAAGCTTCTTTCGCTTCGGCCTCGTCACCCTGCTGCGCCGCGCGGACCTGCTCGTCCGCCTGCTGGCGATCCTGCTCATTCCCTGGACGGTGCTGCTGGCCCTGCCCATCAGCTCGGACCACTTCCCCTCTCAGTGCGTCCAATGGGCCTGGGTGAGCTTCGACGTCGGGCTCACGGGCGCGCTCTTCGGGCTGCTCCACCGCTGGCGCTCATGGCTGGCGGGGCTGCTCGGCGGAGTCATTGCCGTGGATGCCTGTCTGACTGCCTGGCAGGCGGTGGCCTACAACGCGCCGCGGGCCAACCAGCTGCTCGACTGGGTCATCATCGGAGTCGCGGTGCTGGCACCCGCCACGGCGGCCTGCCTGCTGGCATGGGCCTGGCGCCATCCTCCTCCGGCTCACTCCTGACGGCGGACGGCGTCCTCTCTCTCCGGCGGAACGTACGCGCCAGGGTGGAGATGGAGGTAGACGACCTGCCCCTCGATTCGCTCCACGAGGTGGAGGTTCACCACGTAGTCCCGCTGGGCGGGCCAGCCCTGCTCGAGCTCGAACTGCGTGGCTTCCAGGTTGGCCACCGTGCCCAGCTTGTGGCCCTCGACATCCCGCACGGTCATGCCCTCTCGGAGCTCACCAGGGTCAATCATCGCTTCCTCCTCACTCGCTCTTCGGCAGGGAACTCCTGCGCGTCCATCTCCTCTTGGAAAACACCGGGTTCCCTGGCGGACATACCCTCCAGGGTGGGAAAGGAGGTTGACTGACGGTGAACATCCCAGACGTACTTGGGGGCGTACGAACGTGGCAGGTAGGGCGTGCGGATGCTTGCCTGCTCGAGGGAGGAATGCCCATGGTTCTCAGGTCGTCCGTCACCTGGATGCTTGCCGTCTTGGTAGGCGTAGGCGCTGGAGCCAGTCACGCGGCAGAGCCGCCGCGGGCTTCAGCTCCACCCCCGAAGCTGCCACTGGGAGTCTCACCCGTGCTGTGGAGGATCTCCGTCCCAGCGGGAGCCGAGCCCACGCCGGAGAAGGTGTTGCTCGGAGAGAAGCTCTTCAATGATCAGCGGCTGTCGGTGGATGACACCGTCTCCTGCTCCACCTGCCACGAGCCGAGGAAGGGCTTCGTGGATGGCAAGGCGCTGTCCACGGGCATCAAGGGCCAGCAGGTGACACGCAACAGCCCCACCGTCCTCAACGCCATGTTCAACGCCACCCAGTTCTGGGATGGCCGCGCCGGCACGCTGGAGGATCAGGCCAAGCTGCCCATCCTCAACCCGCGCGAGATGGGGATGCCCTCCCCCGAGGCGGTGGTGACCAAGGTGCGCGCCATCCCCGAGTACGCCGCCGAGTTCAAGCAGGTGTTCGGGCGGGAGGTCACCTATGACGACCTGGCCTCCGCCATCGCCGCCTTCGAGCGCACGCAGTTCTCCGGCAGCGCGCGCTTCGACACGTTCATCCACGGTGACGCGAAGGCGCTCAACGCCTCGGAGAAGCGCGGCTGGGCACTGTTCAACGGCAAGGCGCGCTGCAACACGTGCCACGCGGCCAACATCGCCTCGCCGCTCTTCTCGGATCAGAAGTTCCACAACATCGGCATCGCGGCGCACAAGCAGAACTTCGTGGAGCTGGCACGCGAGGCCCTGAAAGTCGTGCGCACCGGGGACGAGCAGCAGATCGACGAGCTGGCGCTGGAGACGAAGTTCTCCGAGCTGGGCCGCTTCCTGGTGACGAAGCAGGAGAACGACGTGGGCACCTTCAAGACGCCCACGCTGCGCAACGTTGGCATCACGGGCCCGTACATGCACGACGGCTCGCTGACGACGCTGTGGGACGTCATTGACCACTACAACAAGGGCGGCGTGCCCAACCCGTACCTGGACGGGGGCATGCAGCGGCTGGGGCTCACCGAGCCGGAGATCGACGACGTGGTGGCCTTCCTCTTCGCCCTCACGGACGAGCGCTTTGCCCAGTTCAACCAGCAGGAGCTGGCCAGGCAGCGCGGGCGCAAGAACAACCGCCCGGAGCGCGACACGGCCGTGGCCCTGGGGAAGAAGGGCCACCTGGGGGACCTCGCACCCAACCCGGATCTTGAGCAGAAGAACCCAGCGGAGCTCGGCGTGTACGGCGCGGAGACCTCCCTCCAGACCGCGGAGAAGAAGTAGGGGACGCGCACACCATGTCCAACAAGTGAGCGGATGAAGATCGTCGCCGGCCTGGACAACGGCATCCAGTCGCGCTTCGAGGTGGATGCCGAGCAGCGCGCCTGGCTGCAGAAGGATCTGGCCAAGGTGGACAAGAAGACGCCCGTCATCGTCTTCAGCCACTCGCCGCTCTACAAGTACTACAAGCCGTGGAACTTCTGGACGGACGACGCGGACGAGGTGCATGCGATCCTCAAGCCCTTCGAGAAGGTCACCGTCATCCACGGGCACACGCACCAGCTGCTCACCCACCGCATCGGCAACATGCAGTTCCACGGGAGGCTGTCCACGGCGTGGCCGTGGCCGTACGCGCCAGAGGGACTGCCGAACTTCACCACGCAGATGAACCGTCCGGACCCGTTCAGCCAGTTCGACGGCTGCGGGGATGGGCGGCTGGAGTACGGCAAGCACTGACGCGCCATCGCTCTGAACGGGCGCGCATCATGGACGTGATGCGCGCCCCGGAGCGTGGGGTGTAGATTCTGAGGATGATCGAACTGGCGCTCGCGCTCGTCCTGACGCAGACCCCTGCTGTACCTCCTGAGGTCTTCCAACGCTTCGAGGCGGAGCGGGGGCCTGTGCTCCAGGCGCTATCGGCGAAGTATGCATGCGACAAGCCTGCCAAGACCCCGAAGCCGCTGTGTGCCGTCGCCCAGATGGAGGAGAAGGGGACAGCCGAGGACCTTCGCGGCAAGAACACGTTCGTAGGGCTGACCTGGATCGTCAAGCGCGGGAAGGCCGGGAAGGCGGAGGTGGGCGAGCCGAAGGTCTCCGCGCTCGCGCTCAACAAGGACAGTGTCGGTGTCTGGGGCGCACTCACCGAGATCGCTCCGCAGAATGCCGAGGAGCGGACGATGCTTGCGGGGCTCGCGAAGGACTACACGGCACTCCTCGAAGGGCGGAAGCAGACGGTGCCGCTCCCGGCCGACGTCCGCGCCCTGCTCGCCGCCTGGTCGAAGTCCGCCAACCATCTCGTGGAGAAGAAGGATGGCGCCTGGGTCTTCAAAGGTGCTCCAGGCGCCTTCCGCAAGGTCGGCGAGCGCTGGGTCTCGGTCGGGGCACCAAGAGGAGGAGAGGGGATCATCGTGTCGATCTTCGTGCCATACGTGGAGCCGCAATAGCCACGAACCTGTCTGACAGGTAGACAGGTTGGGCGTTGATCATCGCCGAGAGGCGGGCCTGCTCGGACGGCTCAGGCGCTCGCGCTGCTCGAGCGTGCCCAACAGCCTCGCTGCCTCTTCCTGGCTGTCGGCCGTCGCGCGCTTGGAGGTACGGACCCGAGAGAGCAGCTTCCTGGCCTTGGCGGGTTCCTCCAGCGGACCCGCGTAGAGCTTGGCCACCTCGAGCACTGCATCCCCGTCGCCCATGGCGGCGGCCTTCTCGAACCACCGGACGGCCAGCCGCAGCCGCCCCTCGTCCCGATAGATGGTCCCGATGTTGTTCGCGGCCGCTGCTTCACCGCCGCGCACGGCCTTCCGGTACCACTGCAGGGCGTGGGTGCGAG
>NZ_DASPHO010000428.1:0-20190 GCF_035629615.1 Hyalangium sp.
TCCGGCAGGCACGTCCTCAGGCGACTTCGCAAGAAGTAGAGGAAGCAGCCAGGATCATCGATGCTCGGTTCAGACCTTGGTACGACCAACCTGGCCCCCCGTCCCACGTGCCGTACTCGTCGAGCAGCGCCGAGGAAGCTGCTCTGGCGGAACTGCAGCGGCTCTTTCCGGGCCTGAAGTAGGAGGCAACGCGGATGAGTTCTCCTACAGAGCTACCTGGCCTGGCGCGGCTGATGGAGGTCTGCCGCCGACTCAATGTAGAGCAGAAGGTTGCGCTTCCGGGCCATACCCCGCTGGCAACCGGGACACTGATCGAGGGACTGCCGCTCGACCCGGTGCTTGCTGCTGTCTATTCCCGCTTGGGCTATGCCGCGTTCGCCACGGACGTAGCGGGGTTCATCCTCCATCGATCTGACGACGAGGAGCGACAGCTGGAAGCGAAGAACCAATGGTGGCGTGAGGGTTACCGGAATCAACTGGCTCTCCCCACCGTCATCTTCGCGGGGGAGCCATTCATGGCCTACCACTTCGCTACGGTTCCAGGCTTGGCGGATGCCCAGGGGTACCAACCCGTGGTCTGGGTGGACGTCTACGCCGAACCCTATGCCATTCCCATGGCCTCGAATGTGGACAGCTTCTTCGATGTCTACTCCCGCTACCTCGAGGCCTTGCTGGCAACTCCAGGGTTTAAGAAGGGTGAGGTGCCGCTTACTTTTCCATGGGAGGTGCAGGGTCTTCATGCACGTGACACGCGACTTGTGGAGTTGATCCGAGAGGGCCGCTTCGATCCGCTGATGCCCGGCATGGAAGAGCGGGCCTGGGCACTCAAGGTCGTGAGCGCCAGTGACGCTCGTCATTAAGCTCCCTCAATCCTCTGAGGAGACGAGATCGAAGACGAAGAGGCCGATGCCCACCGTGCTCAGCGCCCCGCCCACGCCCAGCAGCACGTTGCCGGTGCGCGCATAGCGGCCTGACTTCTCGTGGGCCTCCTGCGCCGCCGGGTACCGCGCGCACCCCCGATCCGGGCCCGTGCACGGCGCGATGCCGTCGAGCGCACCGCGAGACAGCCCCCCCGCCACCAGCGAGCCCGCCAGCGCGAGCGCCCCCACGCTGAAGGTGACGTACGAGGCCGCCCGCAGCCCCTTGCCACGAGAGGCCGCCCGCGCAACGCCCGCCGCAACCTCCTCGGGAGGTGTCAGGCGCAGGCGCGCGCCCTCGGGCACCAGCTCCCGCGACAGGGAGGCCTCCCCCGAGGGCAGCAGGAGATCCACCTCGTGCGGACCCGCCGTCACTGGAACCACCGCGCCAGAAGGCGCCACCGCGCGGCCATCCACCCTCAAGCGCGCCGAGTCCGCCGCCACCACCAGCCCGCCCCACCCCTTGCGCACAAACGGTGGCACCAGCGCGGCCACCACCGGCCGCAACGCCCCCTTCAGCTCCGCCGTCGCCGCGCCCGACACCCTGCGCCGTGAGGTGCTCCCGGCCACCCCCTCCACCCACGTGGCCTCCACGTCCACGGCGCCTCGCCGGGCCGGCGTCACCAGCAGGAACAGGCCCTGCTCGGCCTGAGCCTCCGAGAGCAGCTCTCGCAGACACGCCTCATCCCCACAGCGGCGGGACACTCCCGACACCGGACTCACCGTGAGGGCCGACAGCTCGCGGGCCAGCTCCACACCCGCCCCGAGCACGAGCTGGGCCTCCAAGCTCCCGAGACCTCCTCCATCCAGGACACGCACCGACAGGCGCTCGGCGGCCGACGCGGGCAGGGCTAGCAACAGGGGGAGCAGGCGCAGGAGCGGCTTCACGGGACCTGACTCTAGACCAGGGACGCGCCAGCTTGAGAGGTGATGCCTGCCTACGAAGGAGGACACCATGGCGCATCCACTCCAGCTCATCTCCCCCCGCTTCCAGGAGGGAGAGCCCATCCCCATCGCCTTCACCTGCGAGGGAGAGGACAAGGCCCCGCCCCTGCACTGGGGCGAAGTCCCTCCCGGCACCCGCAGCCTGGCACTCCTGGTGGACGACCCGGACGCGCCGGATCCTCAGCGCCCACAGCGCACCTGGTGTCACTGGATCCTCTACAACCTCCCGCCGGGCACGCGAGGCCTGCCCGAGGGCGCTACCCCCGGCACCCTGCCCGCCGGCACCCGTGAAGGCCTGAATGACTGGCATCGCGCTGGCTACGGCGGGCCCTGTCCTCCCATCGGCCGCCACCGCTACGTCCACCACCTGTATGCCCTGGACACCGTGCTGCCAGACCTGGGCTCGCCCACTCGCGCCCAGCTCCTCAAGGCGATCCAGGGGCATGTGCTCGCAGAGGCCCAGCTCATCGGGACGTACGAGAAGACCCACCCCCACGTCAGCGCCTGAGCCTCGCGCGGCCCGTCCACTCCCACCCCGTTTTCCCCTGGGTGGGGGTGACTTCCACTCGACGGCCGAGGGTGCAATGGTTCCCGCTCGTGACGACGTCCAACGAAGCCGGCGCGCAGTACCGGCACTTCGACGCGATGCCCCTCGGTCTTGGGGTCATCCGCGAGGGGCGGTTCGTCTATGCGAACGCGTCGATGCTCACGCTGTTGGGGCGCACGGCCGAGGAGGTGCTCGGCCGCTCCCTCCCTGACATCGCCATCACCCCCTCCAGCAACGAGTTCGTCGTGGATCGGCACCTGCGCCGCATGCGCGGTGAGCAGGTGCCCGCGGTGTACGAGTTCGCGCTGACCACCCCCGCAGGAGAGAAGCGGCGGCTGGAGATCTCCGTCACCGTCGAGGGCCAGGACGCGGTGGTGCTGCTGCGAGACGTGAGCGCCCGCGCCCACCACCGCAATGTGCTCCAGCGCATGGCGGAGCTGGGCGCCGGGCTGCCCGGCATGCGCACCGAGCAGGAGGTGCTCACCCGCGTCTTCGACGGGCTCGCCGAGCTGGGGTTCACCTTCGCCTACTTGATGCCGCTGGGCGGCCAGGCCCTGCTGGAGCGGCTGTACGTGCCCCCCGAGCTCTCCCAGGAGTCCGAGGACACCGCCTGGGCGGAGGGCCTGAGGCTGACGGGAACCTGGTCCCCGCTGCTGGAGCGAACCTGGAAGGAGGGCTCGGCCTATGATGCCGAGTTCGCCCAGGAGGCCTCCCGCTTCGCCAAGGGGGAGATCTCCGACGAGGTGCAGGCCCGCCTCAAGGACGCCGGGCTCCATATGATCGGTGTCCGCATCGAGGTCAGCGGCATGCGCAGGGCGGTGCTCGTGCTGGGGGCGCCCTGGCTGCGCGAGGAGGAGCTGCCGCCGCTGCGGCTCTTCGGCGCCCAGGTGTCCGCGGCGCTCGACGCGGCGCTCACCATCTCCCAGCTCTCCGCGCAGAACATCGCGCTCGCCGCGCTCAACCGCCTGGCCTCCACGGCGGCCACGGCCCAGGAGCCACGGGACTTCTTCGGGCCTGGCGCCAAGGAGATCACCCGCCTGCTGGGCTGCGATGCCCTGGGCCTCTTCCTGCGCAAGGATGGCTTGGAGGAGATGGAGCTGGCCTACTCGCAGGGGCTGGACGAGCTGAGCGCCGACTACTACGGGCGCATGCCCACGCGCGGCAGCCTCTCCGGCCAGGCGATGGAGCAGGGCTCGGCCCTGGTGCTGGAGCTGGAGGCGTGCACCGGCTTGACGCGCGAGCACATGGAGCGCCTGGGCTACTCCACCGTGGCGGTGGTGCCGCTGAGGGTGCGCTCGCGGCTGGTGGGCACGCTCGTGGTCGCCTTCCGTCAGCGCCGCGGCTTGACGCACCTGGAGCGAGAGACGCTCCAGGCCATGGGTGCTCACTTCGCCGCCGCCACCGAGTCCCACCGGCTGCTCACCGAGGTGCGCCGGCGCGCCGATGACATGGCCCTCATCCACGAGGTGGGCCGCAACATGGTGGCCACGCTGGAGATGGATCTGCTGATGCGCATCGGCGTGGAGGGCCTGGCGCTCATCGCCCGCGCCCCGGACGCCTTCCTGCTCATGCTGGATCCCACAGGCCAGCGGCTGGAGGTCCGCGCCTCCGTCCACAAGCCGGAGCTGGTCGGGTACTCCCTGCCCGCGTGGCCGCCGGACAGCTCGCTCTCCGCGCAGGCGCTCCAGACTCGCATGCCCATCATCATGGAGGACGCACAGAAGGAGTCCGGCCTCCACCCGGATGGCCGCAACCTCATGGGCGTCACCGCCGGGCTGGTGCTGCCCCTGGTGGTGAGAGATCGCGTCCTCGGTGTGGCCTTCATCACCGAGACGCACGGGCCGCGCCGCTTCACGGGCTCGGAGGTGGAGCGAGCCTCTGCCATCACCAACCAGCTCGCGCTGGCGCTGGAGCAGGCCCGCCTCATCGAGGACCTGAAGAAGAGCTACGAGGAGCTGGCCCGCACGCAGGAGCAGCTCGTCCAGCGCGAGCGGCTCGCGGCGCTGGGCGAGCTGGCCGCGGTGGTGGCCCACGAGGTGCGCAACCCCCTGGGCGCCATCTTCAACTCCGTCTCCTATATCCGCCACTTCATCGGCCCCGACAGCCCCGCCCTCCCCATGGTGGACATCCTCGGGGAGGAGGCGGACCGGCTCAACCGCATCGTGGATGATCTGCTGCACTTCGCGCGGCCGCCCTCGCCCTCGCTCACGCCCGTGCCCCTGCAGCGGCTGCTGGAGGACTCGGTGCGCGCGGCGCTGGTGGACGCCCCGGCGAAGATCGAGGTGGCGTGGCGGGTGCAGGCGGAGGTGCCGGTGCTGGTGGACGAGCGGATGATCCGGCAGGCCTTCCTCAACCTCGCGCTCAACGCCGTGCAGGCCATGCCGAAGGGGGGCACCCTGAGGGTGAGCGCGCAGCGCGCCCCAGGCCCCACGCCCGAGGTCCAGGTGGAGTTCAACGACAGCGGCGCGGGCATCCCCGCGGAGCTTCGCGCGCGCATCTTCGAGCCCTTCTTCACCACCAAGGCCAAGGGGACGGGGCTGGGGCTGGCCATCGTCAAGCGCATCGTCGAGTCCCACTCCGGCAGGGTGGTGCTCGAGTCCGAGCCAGGCCGGGGCACCACCTTCCGGCTCTTCCTGCCCTGCGAGCCCGAGGCCGCCCTTCCCCTGGCGCAGGCCGACAGTCCCTGACGCCAGCCCTCACCCGCAGGGCTGATCCGGCAGAGGCTCAGCCCCTGTCCTTTTTTCGGACAGGACTGGAGCGTGGATTATCCAGTGTTCAAGGTTTCCCGGATTTGGTCCCAAGAGGCTGTTTTCTCAAGGGAATTTCGAGAGAGCCCGGTTTTGAAGCCAAATACTTACATTCCGATCAAAACCGAATGGAGCAGCCATGTCTTAGTCACCAAAAAGGCTACCTTGTCGCCAGGGGCTTCTGACTCCTAGTAACTCCAGGGCCTTACGTTCAAGGCCTCCCTTGGCAAGGGCTGGCACGATGCCTGCTTAAAGGGAACGCGAGCCCCCACTTGCCCCCGATGGGGGAGGAGAGCCCCCGGATGAACCCTTTCACTCTGAAGCGGTTGCAGGCAGTGACCCTGAGCTCCTTCATGATGCTGGCTGCGGCCGGCTGTGGGGGCGAGACGACTCCCGATGAGCAGCCCATTGTCGAGGAGCCCATCGTCGAGGAGACCTGGGACGCCGAGCAGGAGGCGACGCTGCTGAGCACCGCGCACGGCGCGTTCCTGTTCACCAAGGAGACCTTCAAGGGCAACGGGCGCACCTGCGCCACCTGCCACACCCTGTCCACGGGCGGTCTGACGCCGGCTCAGGCCAAGGCCATCTACGCGAAGAACAAGAAGGACCCCCTCTTCCGCGCCATCGACAGCGATGACGGCACCGGCGCCAGCTACAGCAAGCTGCTGAATGACGCGACGGTCACCGTGGACCTCGCCCTGCCGGCGAACATCCGGCTCGCCGCCAACCCCTCGGCCCGCAGCGTGAAGCTGCGCCGCGGCATCCCCAGCACGCTCGACGCCCCGCGCTTCGACAGCATGATCATGTGGGACGGCCGTGAGGCGACGCTGCAGAACCAGGCGCTCCACGCCGCTCAGGGCCACGCCCAGGCGGGCCGGCAGCCCACGCAGACGGAGCTGAACGCGATTGTGGACTTCGAGAAGGTGCTCTTCTCCTCGTCGGCGATGATGAAGTACGCGCTCACCGGCACGCCGCCGCCGCTGCCCGCGGGCAAGACCGAGTCCGAGAAGCGCGGCAAGGCGTGGTTCGCGGAGACCGGTGTCTGCGGCAGCTGCCACTTTGGCCCGCTGCTCAGCCAGATGGCCGCTGGCAACCCGATGGGCCTGCCCGCCGGTTCCCCGTTCGCCATGACGTTCGTCTCCGAGTTCAACCTGGCCAACAACCCCACGCAGGAGTACATCGTGACCAACCCGGATGGCACCGAGACGCGCGTGGTGTCGCCTGACCCGGGCATGATGCTGGCGACGGGCTCGGCGCAGATGGCGGGCCTCTTCAAGATGGTCTCGCTGCGCAACATCAAGAACACGGCGCCGTACTTCCACGACAACTCGGCCAAGGACCTCAATCAGCTGATGGTGCAGTACCGGGCCGTGCTGAACTTCCTGGGCATCCCGTTCACGGAGCAGGACATCGCGGACATGATCGCCTACCAGAAGCTGCTGTAATCCCCCCAGAGGAGCGGGCCTCAGCGCACCCACCGTGCGCAGGCCCGCAGCCCCCACCTCGCGACCCGGCGCATGAGCCCCATGCGCCGGGTTTTTGTTTTCAGTGCTTCCTCCGGCGCGCCCCAGTCGAAGGCCCGGAGCCGAGGAAGGAAGTCCTGCCGCACGCACCCCTCCAGGCTGAAGACGTGCAGGTCCTCGCACCGGCGCCTGGCCAGCCGCAGATCCCGGGAGAGCTCGTCCCAGGACAGCGGTGGTGCCGCACCGGCGCCCGGGAGCTCGACTCCGCCGCCCGTGCTGCCCACGCCGATGGAGCCCGCTTGGGCGCCGTAGCTCTCCAGCAGGCTCACGCCATGGGGGCGCACGAAGCTGGAGTAGAGCATCAGCACCTCTCGGTCCGCTGACAGATCCACGACGCCGAGCAGCCGCTGCAGCACGGTGGTGCCTGCCTGACGCTCATCCACGATGAGGGGGAGCTGGTAGGTGTCCACCCGGTAGCCGTCCTCGCGGATGCGCGCCACCAGCGCCTCGTACGCCTCCCGGGCCCTGTGCAGCCGCTCACCCTGCCGGAGCCTCCGTAAGAGTGCGGGGAGGTAGCGCCAGCGCTCGGCCAGCAGCCTCCGCAGCACGTGGAGATCCGGCTCGATGTCCAGACCTACGCCGTCCCAGCGCAGGCCGTGTGCGGCCGTCCACTCGCGGAAGGCCTCGTAGCGAGCCTGGGCCTGCGGCGCGTTGTCCAGGTTGAACCAGTAGCCCTGCTCGGCGGGCAGCAGCTGCCAGGCGATGACGGGGATGCCGGCCTCGTGGAGCCGCCGGACCACGGCAGCTCGCTCCGCGCCGAAGTCCAACAGGCCCAGGCTGACGGAGGCCCTCAGCGCCACGAGGTGCTCGAGCACGGCCGGGTCCTCGAAGAGGGCCTGCAGCGGCCCGGCGCCCAGCTCGCAGAAGAAGGTGAGGCGCGGAGCCTTCATGTCTCGGACTCCCGGCAGCACCTCCTGCGAACGTGCTGAGACGTGTAGGACTCGGTGACGAGAGGCATGCCTGGGTGCGCCAGCGTACCGCCTGGAATGAAGGCTTGCAGAAACACCGTGTCCGAAGCACCTTGGCCCACCGCGAGGCTGGCCAGGGCGCGTCTCGCCTGAAAAGCTCGTGCACAACCTCGTTCTCGCAAGGAGCCGGTCAATGAAGTTCAGCCTCAACCCCGCGACAGAGAGCGCGCTCTACCTGACCCGCACCTACCCCACGCCGAAGGACAAGGTGATGAAGGCGTGGATGGATCCCGCAGCGCTCCAGAAGTGGTGGGGCCCCATGGCGGCGGTGGACTGGACGCCCAAGATCGGCGGCACCTTCCGGTTCGACTACCCGCTCGTCGCAGGTGACAAGGGCGCCGTGGTGGGCGAGTTCCGGGACATCTCCGAGGACATGCTCGTCCTGTCCTGGGTGGGTGAGGGTGGGAAGAAGGGCCTGGGTGGGACGCTGGTGACGGTGGAGTTCCGCAAGGTGCCCAAGGGGACCGAGCTGGCCCTCACCCACGAGTTGCTGCCCACGGGGGCCGCGCGCGACGTGCAGCGCACCGAGTGGCTGGGACGGCTGGAGCGGCTGACCCAGGCGCTGACCTGACGGGCGAGAGACAGGACGGCCCGGCCGACAGGAAACCGTCCTGATTTGAAGAGCTTGGCACACAGAGGGTAAGAGTCTCGCCGCTCGACGTCCCCTCTGTGAGTGCTAATGACTGTCCCCCCAGATGCCGATGAGGCCGTTGCCCGTCGGCTGCACGAGCTGCTCGCCCGGCAACGGCGCTGGCTGCTCATCCAGGCCCGTGCGCTCTGCCGCAATGCGGCAGATGCCGAGGATCTCACCCAGGAGACGATCCTCCGTTTCCTGGCCACCTTCAGCCAGGTCAACCACCTGCCGGACGAGCACGTCTGCGCCACCTGGCTCGTCACCACCCTCACGAACTGCTTCTACGATCAGCTCCGCAGGCAGCGCACCCGGGACAGAGGCGCGTCGGAGCTGGCCCGGCAAGAGCACCAGGTCGACCCCGAGCCTCCCGCCAAGTCCCTCGCCGATCGCGTCTCCGACGAGCAGTTCAGCTCCGCCGTGCAGGCCTTGAGCCCGGTGGCGCGCACCACGTTCGAGCTGCATGCCCGGGGCCGGAAGTACAAGGAGATCGCCCAGGAGCTCGGCGTCCAGGAGGGCACCGTGGCCAAGCGGCTCCACGATGCCCGCTCGAGGCTCCGCAAGCTGCTCGAGCCCCTCATTCAGCTGGGAGACAACTGATGTCCGCGCACTGTGAACGAATCGAGCGCTTCGCGGATGGTGAGCTGGCTCCCGAAGAGGCGGAGGCCTTCCGTGAGCACCTGCTGGACTGCGCCCGCTGCAAGGCCGAGCTGGGCAGCCTCCTGCAGCTCAAGATGATGGCCTCGCGCCACGTGGAGCGGCAGCCGCTGGCCGCGGTCCCCGCTCCCGCCCGCCGGAGCTTCTCCCGCTGGAGTGTGGCGGCAGCCGTGGGAACAGCCTGTGCCGCGCTCCTCGCCATCGGGGTGTTCGTGCGGAGCGGGAGCTCGCGGACCGATCCATGGCTCATGAGCGAGCCGGAGCGGCGGCTTGAGATGCGCCTGGCCATCGCGTCCGCCGATCGGCACCGGCCCCTGTCGGCCCGGAAGATGGGGCAGGAACCCTCGAAGAGCGGGAAGCTCCCGCTCGAGGCCCTCACAGAGCTCGAGCGGAACGATGATGCCGCGGGGCTGGCCGCGGCCTTCCTCGCGAGGAACGACAGGAGCCTGGTGGAGCAGGCTCAGGCCTACCTCGCACCCCTGCCGAGCACTCCGGAGAACGAGACCCTCCGGGCCACAGCCCTCCTCATGAAAGGGGCCCCGCAAGAGGCGCTCCGACACCTGGAGCTCGCGCTCGCCCAGGCTCCCCAACTCCCCCAAGCGCTCTGGAACAAGGGCCTCGCCCTGAGGGACCTCGATCTCCCGGAGTCCGCGGCCCTCGCCTTCCGCGAGGTCGCCGAGCAGGGAGAGCCTGGGTGGGCGGAGGAGGCGCGCCAGCACGCCGAGGCGCTCGAAGCCGAGGAGCAGGCGCGCATCCAGCGGTGGAAGGCTGTCGTCAGCGCGAGTCAGGCGCTCGCCACGGACGGCACCCTGCCTCCCGCCGAGATCCTCGCCGAGCGCCCGCCCATCCTCCGGCTGCACTTCTATAACGCGGTGCGCACCCGCACTTCCCGGGAGCAGGTGCAGGCCCTCCTTCCTCTGGCGCGTGAGCTCGATCAGCAGGCGGGGGGAGGCGAGGTCCTGGCCGGGTACGTCGAACGCATCGCAGCGCGAGACTTCGCGCGCCGGGCCCCTCTGGCCCAGGCCTACGCCCAGCTCCGCCAGGGCACCCTGCCTCCCGAGCAACTCCAGGCGCTGATCGCGGAGCTGCTCCGCTCCCCCGAGGATGACCTGCTCATGGGTGTGCTCGTCTACGCCAAGGCCGTGGCCAGCCACCTCGAGGCCTTTGAGGCGAGGGCCGAGGCGAGCCAGGATCCCTGGTTCCAGCTCCTCGCCGCCCAGGAGCGCGCGGCAGCCCAGCTGGCGCGAGGGCAGGAGGAAGAAGCCCGGCAGACGCTCCTGGGTGCCCACTTGCTCTGCGCCTCTACGCCCATCGAGTACCGCTGCGAGCTCATCCGCCTGAACCTCTCCGCAATCCAGACCCGGCAGCTGCGGCTGGATGAGGCCTGGACACTCACGGAGCAGGTCTGGCGGCACGCCCGTGCGACGAACAATCGGGGCACCGCGGAAGAGGCGCTGGCCCGGCTCGCGCAGCTCGCGCGGCTCCGGAACGATGGGCCGCTCACGCGCGCCTGTTTCACGGAGCTCCTCGCTCGAAACCCGCCAGAGGACAAGGCGTTCGAGCGGTTCGCCCATCAGACCCTGGCGCACCTCGCGCTGAGCGAGCTCCGCTTCGAGCTGGCGCGCGTGGAGATCGATCGGGCGATGGCCACCGGCCTGCCCCTGACGTATGGCGGGGCCATGGCGTTGGCGGACATCTCGCGGCGGCGCCCAGCCCCAGGGGACGAGGCCGCGATGCACCGGGCGTTCGCGGAGGCGCCAGCCACCCTCAAGCCGGTCCATCGCTGGATGCTGCGGCATGCGCTGGGCCGGTTCACCATCGAGCGAGATCGCCAGAAGGGCCGGGCCCTGCTCGAAGAGGCGCTCCAGGGTGTGGAGTCCGCGGGCCTGCTGACACAGGAAGAGGATGCCCAGAAGCTCAAGGCCTATACCTTCACCTCGCTCATCCTCGATGCAGCCAAGAGCGGAGACTACGGCGCGGCGCTGGAGCTGTTCGGCCGGGAGCAGAGCAGTCCCCTGCCTGCGCGATGCCTCGTCGCCGTGACAGAGGACAGCGAGCGGAGCCTGCTCATCGTCCGGGGAACTTCGGGTCAGATCCTGGGCTCCTACGAAGGGGCGCGGCGGACCCGGCTGCCCGAGGACCTGAGCGGCTTCGTGCCTGGCGAGGCCCTCACCGCGCTTCAGGGGTGCGAGAAGGTGGAGGCCTTCGCCCGACCTCCCCTGCAGGATCGGCCCGGCCTGCTGCCGACAGAGCTGGCCTGGAGCTATCGGCTGCGCGCGGGGCTCCCCACATCACCCCGGACGGAGCGGGCAGTCCACCTGGTGGTGAAGGACGTGGCGCTCTCCCCCGAGCGTGTGCAGACCCTGGGGCGGCTCAACGCCTGGAAGGCGGCCTTTGGCCCCACCGAGGAGCAGAAGGTGCTCATGGGCACGGAGGCGACTCCTTCCCGGGTGCTCGCGGCCATGCGGGACGCCACGGAGATCGACATGGTGACCCACGGCATCATCACCTCCTCCCGGTTCTCCTACCTCGTGCTCGCGCGGGAGGGCTCGAGCGACGAGCTGCGAGCGGGCCACATCCAGGCACAGCGCCTGGAGGGAGCGCCGTTGGTGGTGCTGGCTGCCTGCCGGGCCGCACGCGGCGCCTACATCCTCCACGAGCCCTCGGGTCTGCCTGCGGCCTTCATCCAGGCGGGGGCTCGGGCGGTCATCGCCGCCACGGAGGAGATCCCGGATCTGGAGGCGGCCGAGTTCTTCAACGCCGTCCGGGAGCGGATCCGCCAGGGCAGCACGCCGGCCTCAGCGCTGCGGGATGAGCGGCGCAAGTGGCTCGCAGAGAACAAGGGCCAGCAGTGGCTCAAGGGCGTCCTGCTCTACGACTGAGGCCAGGTAAGAAAACAACGCCAGTGACGTATCCTGGTACGAAGCACGTCGATTCACTTTCAACGAGTGAGGCCTGAGTCATGAACGAGAACTCCCCTTCCAAGTCGCAGGACCCGCAGATCCAACCGGAGAATCCGGGTACGCAGCTACCAGAGGAGTCCCAGGTCCCTGAAGATCCCCCTCGCACGCCGATCCCGGAGCCGATGGGCCCACTCGGGTCCAACACTCCTCAGGGCAGGAGCAAGCCCGCGAAGTAAGGAATCGCGGGCACTGCGTCCCATTCATCGAGGCGCGAATGGGTCGCGCCTCAATGAGGAAGGGATGGCCGAGAGGCATCGGCCCCCTGGAGTGGTGACTTGATGCGTTCGAATCACAACAAGGGTTTCAAGGCTGTTCTGGTTGCCTCGTTCCTGTCCATCACGCTGGGCGCTGGAGCCGCCCACGCGGACGTGTATGACGACACGCACCAGGGCTGGACCTACAGCAACGAGTGGGGAGCCGTCTCAGGCGGCGTCTATTCCGGTGCATACAACGGCACGCTCCATCTGACGCAGACGCCTGGCTCGGTGGCGACGTTCACCTGCCTGAACTCGTCCTCCTTCGACCTCTACATCACCACGGCTGCCAATCGCGGCAGGTTCATGGTCTACGTGAATGGCAACTCGATCGGTTGGGTCGACGCGTACTCACCGACGACGCAACGGCAGGTCCTCGCGCTTGGCGGCGGCTACTGGGTGGGTTTCACCGGAAACTTCTCCGTCACCATCGTGAGCATGGACACCAAGTCCTCTGCGTCTACCGGGTACTTCGTCGACATCGACGCCATCGAGTGCTGACGCGTCCCAGCCTCACCTTCCGATGACTTGAGCGGCGGGCCCGGCTCGTGCGAACGCGGCGACGCGATCCACGAGCACGGGCCACGTCCGCTCCAGCAAGTCGTTGTGACGCGCGCCCGGAATGGTCTCCATCGTCGCCTGGGGAAACAGGCGCCCCAGCCGCTGGCCCATCTCCACGGGGATGACCTCGTCCTGAGCGCCGTGGAGGATGAGCACCGGCACGGTGATGCCGGGCGCCTTCGCCGCGTTGTCGAAGCGATCCCTCACCAGCAGCCGGGTAGGCAGGAACGGGAAGGTGAGGTTCGCCATGTCCACCACGGAGGTGAAGGGCGCCAGCAGCACCATCCGCGCTCCCTGGCCACGCTTCGCCATCTCCACCGCCACACCCCCGCCCAGGCTGCGGCCGCTCAGCACCGTGGACTCAGGCCCCACGCCCGAGGCGCGCAGGTCCGCCAGCGCCACCTCCGCGGCCCGGTACAGCCCCTCCTCCGTGGGCACGCCGGGGTTGGTGGCGTAGCCCGGGTACTCCACCGCCAGGAACCCCAGTCCCCGCTCGTTCAGGGCCTCGCCCAGCTCATCCAGGTACGCGAGCTGCTCTCCGTTGCCGTGGAAGTGCACCATCGTGGGCATGCCCGGCTTCGCGGGCAGGTGCAGCACGTCCACCACCGGCCCCCCTGGCGGTGAGAGCCGCCGGAAGCCAGGCCTCTGAGGCAGCTCCTGCGACGGGCTGCGTGGTGCCGGGAAGAGGACAGAGCGCTGGACGGCGAAGGCCGCCCCCATCAACCCGAGGTAGCACAGCGCGATTATCGAGACGAAGATCACCAGCACGCGCTTGATCCGGATCATTCTTGTCCTGCTCTAGGAATGGGCGAGCAGCCACACCACGCCAAAGCCCAGGGCGCATGCGCCCACGAAGAGGCCCACCGCCACCCAACCCCTCCACCGCCAGTCCGTCTCGCCTGTCTCCACAGCCGGGACGGGGTCCTCCTCCTCGTCCTCGATGGCGCGCACGAGCTGCGGCCGGCGTGCCTCCACCATCCCCACGGTGGGGTCATTCTCGACGTCCAGGCCGAAGCTGACGCGGGCCTCACGTGTCTCGTTGCGCCGCAAGGGAGGCGGCTTGACCGCAGGGCTCGCTCCCGAAGGGTCCTCGCCGGGGACATAGTCTTCGGGCGCATCCAACCCACTGTGCTCGAAGGCGAGCGCGGTGGGCGGCGCCAGCCTCGCGGAGATGGCCTGCTCGGTGAGCGCGCGCGAGGGCTCCTGCTCCAGCAGCTCCGCGAGCACCGCGTCCTCCTGCGCCTTCTCCTCGGCGAACGCCTCGCGCATGAGGCGCGCCACGTCCGCATCCCCGATGCCAGGCGCCAGCTTCTCCTTGAGCCGGGCCAGCTCCGCCCCGAGCGCCGCGGCGTCCGGGAATCGGTCTCCGGGCTCGACGGCCAACGCGCGCATCAGCAGCGTGTCCAAGGCCAGTGGAAGGCCGGAGCGCACGCTGCTGGGCGGATCCCACTTCGGGTAGGCCGCGCGGCGCCAGCGCTCGAGCGGATCTCCCTTCTGCGGCAGGGCCTTCCAGGAGGCCAGCTCCCAGAGCACCACGCCCGCCGAGTACACGTCCGCGCGCCGATCCACGAACTTCTTCCGCGCCTGCTCCGGGGACATGTACGTGAGGTTGCCAATGACGACCCGGGGTGCCGTCTGCTGCTCCTTCAGCGTGGACTGCGAGGCGCCAAAGTCGATGATCTTCAGCTCACCGTCATAGGAGAGGCAGATGTTGGCGGGGGACAGGTCGCGGTGCACCAGGTGCAGCGGCTGGCCCGCGCCATCCTTCGCGTCATGGGCGTAGGCCAGGCCCTCGCAGAGCCGCTTGCCGATGTGAAGGAGGATGCCCAGCGGCATGAGCTTGCCGCGCTGGCGCATGCGGTGGGCCAGGCGGCTGAGCGTCTTGCCCTGCACGTACTCCATGGAGAGGTAGAGCTGTCCCTCCACCTCGCCCATGGCGTAGACGCGGGCGATGTTGGGGTGCTGCAGGTGAACCACCACCCGCGCCTCGTCCCGGAAGCGGCCGAGGAACTGCTTGTTCTCCATGAGCCGCGGCAGCACCTTCTTCACCACGCACGCGCGGCGGGGGGAGTTCTCGCGGGCCAGGTACACCTCTCCCATGCCCCCGGCGCCAATGCGGCGCGCCAGGGTATAGGGACCGAAACGGAAGGGCCCGCGCTGGGGCTCCGGCTCGTGGGGATCAGCCAAGCGCGCGGAAGGCCTTGCGAGCCGCGGCGAGGATGTGGGCCACCTCGGGCTCGCCGATGGCCAGCGAGACGAAGGCCGCCTCGAACTGGCTCGGTGGGAGGTAGACGCCCTCGCGCAGCATGGCGTGGAAGAACTTGGAGAAGCGCGCGGTGTCCGCCTTCTTCGCGCTGGCGTAGTCGTACACCGGGCTGCCGGTGAAGAAGACGGTGAGCATGCTGCCCACGCGGTTGAGGGTGATGGGCACGCCGGCCGACTTCGCCTCGGCCACCAGCCCCTCCTCCAGCATTCCGCTGATCTGCTCCAGCCGCGAGTAGGTGCCCGGCGCCGCCAGCGCCTTGAGGCACGCCAGGCCCGCGGCCACCGCCACCGGGTTCCCCGACAGCGTGCCGGACTGGTACACGGGGCCCTCGGGGGCAATCTTCGCCATGATGTCGCGGCGGCCGCCGTATGCGCCCAGCGGCATGCCCCCGCCCGCCACCTTGGCGAACGTGCTGAGGTCCGGCTGGAGCCCGTAGAGCTCCTGCGCTCCGCCGCGCGCCAGGCGGAAGCCCGTCATCACCTCGTCCAGGATGAGCAGCACGCCGTGCTTGCGGCACAGCTCCTGGAGATCCTTGAGGTAGTTGAGCTTGGGGATGAGCACGCCCATGTTGCCCACCACCGGCTCGATGATGGTGCAGGCGATCTCCTTGCCCTTCTCCGCGAAGATGCGCTCCACCGCTGCGAGATCATTGAAGGGCGCGGTGAGGGTGAGCTTGGCCAGCGCGGACGGCACGCCCGGCGAGTCCGGCAGCCCAAGCGTCTCCACGCCGCTGCCTGCCTTCACGAGGAACGGATCGCCCGCGCCGTGGAAGCAGCCCTCGAACTTGAGGATGTACTCGCGGCCGGTGAAGCCGCGGGCCAGGCGGACGGCCGCCACGGTGGCCTCGGTGCCGCTGGAGACCAGGCGCACCTTCTCCACGGAGGGCACGGTGGCACAGATGAGCTCGGCCAGCTCCACCTCTCCCGGGCTCGGAGCGCCGAAGGAGCTGCCGCGGCGGGCCGCGTCGATGATGGCCTCGACGATGGGCGGGTAGGCGTGGCCGAGGATGAGCGGACCCCAGCTCCCCACGAGATCCACGTAGCGGTTGCCATCCACATCCGTCATCCACGCACCTGCCCCCTCGCGGAAGAAGACGGGGTCGCCACCGACGCCTCGGAAGGCGCGCACGGGCGAGTTCACTCCGCCGGGGATACGCTCCTGGGCGCGGGTAAAGAGGGCCTTGCTCTGGGAGTGGTTCATGCCGCGCTGCATACCACACGCGCGCGACCCAGATCGCTCCCGCCGGGAGGAGTGCAGTGCTTGACTGCTGGATAAGAACCTCCCGTCAGCCGAGACTCGGCCCCATGATTCGCATGACTCAGCGCCGGACCCTCACTCTGGAGGCTCCAGAGGAGCCCGGACGTCCCGCGCACGTCTCCGCAGCCAGTGGCCTCGTGGCCACGGGCTCGTGGCTCTATGTCGTCGCCGACGACGCGCTCCACCTCGCTGTCTTCCCTCGTGAGGGCGCTGCGCCTGGGCGGAGCGTCCGCCTCTTCCCGGGCGAGCTGCCCCCGGAGCCCCATGCACGCAAGGCGGCCAAGCCGGATCTGGAGGCACTCTGCCTGCTGGCACCCTTCGCGGGCTGCCCGCACGGCGCACTGCTGGCCCTGCCCTCGGGCTCCACCCCAGTCCGGCAGCGAGGCGCCGTCCTGCCGCTCATGGCGGATGGCTTGCTGACGGGCGAGGCACGCCCGGTGGACTTCACGGTGCTGTATGCGCAGCTCAGCCGCGAGCTGGGCCCGCTCAACGTGGAGGGCGCGGCCGTGTCGGGAGCGCGGCTGCGGCTGCTTCAGCGCGGCAATGGAGACCAGGGCAAGGACGCGCTGGTGGACCTGGATCATGAGCGAGTCGTGCATGCACTAGCCGAGGGCCGGGACCCAGGCCCCGAGACGGTGCGGACGGTGCGGCGCTGGGAGCTGGGCCAGGCAGGAGGAGTGCGGCTGTCCTTCACGGACGCCTCGCCCTTGCCGGACGGGCGCATCATCTTCACCGCAGCCGCCGAGGACACGCGGGACTCCTATGCGGACGGTCCGGTGGTCGGCTCGGCGGTGGGCGTGCTGGCGCCAGATGGCTCACCGCTGTTCCTGGACATGGTGGACGCGAAGGTGAAGCTGGAAGGGGTGAGCGCGCACATCGAGGGCGGGCGAGTGCACCTGCTCATGGTGGCGGACGCGGATGATCCAGCCGTGGCGGCGCCGCTGCTGGAGGCAGTGCTGGAGGGCGTGTGTTAGAGAGAGGCCATGCTCGCGGCCTCACGAAACCTCTCGCTTGTCCTCGCGCTGTCCCTGGCCCTCGCTTGCAAGAAGGAGGAGCCTGCTGCTCCCGCTCCAGCCAAGGCACCGGCTGCGGCGGCAGCCTCCGCACCCTCGGAGGCAAAGCCTCGGATCGGGCTCGTCCTCGGGCTGGGAGGGCGTGGGGACCAGTCCTTCAATGACTCGGCGCTGCGGGGCTTGGAGCTGTGGGGCGCGGGCCTGAAGTACGAGGGCGCTGCCTACAAAGAGGCCTCGCCCGAGGAGCTCCAGGCCTCGCTCGGGCCGGAGCTGGCCCGGCGAGACCCGCCCATCACCCCGCTGGGCATCACCCCCTCCGTCGTGCAGAGCCGGGTGGTCGAGGACTACGAGCCCAACCTGCAGCTCATGGTGGATCAGGACGTGTCGCTCACGGTCGCCGTGGGCTTCATGCTGGAGAACGCGGTGGAGGTGGCGGCCAAGCGGAACCCGGGCAGGCAGTTCCTCTTCGTGGACAGCCCGCTGCTCACGCCCCAGAACGAGCCCTACACCCTGCCCAACGTGCGCACGGTCGTCTACCGCGCCGAGGAGGGCTGCTTCCTGGCCGGAGCGCTGGCGGGGCTGGTCTCCAAGGGAGGAAAGATTGGCTTCGTGGGGGGGATGGAGATCCCGCTCGTGAAGCAATACGAGGCCGGCTTCCGAGCCGGTGTGGCCGCCACCAACCCCCAGGCCACCGTCATCTCCAACTACACCGGCAGCTTCACGAACTTCGCGCTCGGCAAGCAGGTGGGGCAGGACCTCCTGGCCAAGGGCCCGGACGTCATCTTCGCGGCCGCGGGCGTGGACGGGCTGGGCGCCATCCAGGCCATCAAGGAGGCGCGCGATGCGGGCCGCGAGGTCTACGTCATCGGCGTGGACTCGGACCAGTTCCACCTGGCGCCCAAGGCGATGCTGACGACCGTGCTGAAGCGCGTGGACCTGACGATCTACGAGGGCGTGCGGGACCGCGTCCAGGGCCGCTTCCAGGGTGGCGCCCAGGTGCTGGGAGTGAAGGAGGGGGGCATCGCCCTGGCGCCGGTGCGTCTGGACTTCCCTGGCAAGGAGGAGGCGCTGCGCAAGGTCGACGCGCTGAAGGCGAAGCTCATCGCCGGAGAGATCCAGATCCCCACCCACCCCAGCGAGCTTCAGAAGACCGGCAAGCCTGGCCCTTGAGGGCAGCGCGGGGCTTCAGTCGCCGTGATCGCGCGAGGCTTCCTCGGCGGTGCCACCCACGGCCTCCACCGAGTTGCGCGGAGGACGTGGCGGCGCCCGGGCGTGGTCGAAGGCGACGGCCTTCTGGCCCACGGCCTCGGGGGTGGTGCGGGTGATGCGCTTGCGCGCGCGGGTGATGTAGTCCTGCACCAAGGAGGGATCCGGGTGCGTCTTGAGGGCCTCCACCCACTGCTCGATGGCCTTCTCGTTCTCGCCCGCATCCGCGCGGATCTTCCCCATCTCCACCAGGGCGTGCGGCGCCAGCTCCGAGTCCGGGAAGCGGGTGCGCAGGTCCGCGTAGACGCGCGAGGCCTCCTGGCGCCGGCCCTCCATCATGTGGACGGCCTGGGCCTGGAGGAAGAGGGCGTCATCCACGTAGGTGCTGGTGGCGAAGCGCTCGGCCAGCTTGCGCGCCTCCAGCTCGCACTGCGCGTAGTCACCCAGCTCGAAGTAGAGCTTGGCCACCTGGTAGTGCAGCTCGGCGCCCTGGGGCGGGTTGCGCTGCAGCGCGGCGGTGAGCTGATCGATGGAGCCGCGCAGGTCCCGGTAGTACATGCGCAGCAGCTCCGCGAGGATGATGCGCGCCTCGAGCGCCTCGGGAGACTCGGGGCACTGCTGGATGAGCTCCTTGTAGACGCTGACGGCCTCCTTCACCTTGCGCTGCTCCAGCCAGTACACGTCCGCCGCCCCCTTGAGGGCGCGGGCGCGCAGCACCAGCGCTGGAGCGGACTCATCCCTGCGCAGCATGTCGAAGGCCTTGCGGTACTCGACCAGGGCCTCATCCGGGCGCTTCTCGAAGACGGCATCCCTCGCGCGCTGGAGGTGGTCAGAGGCCGTCTCGCGGCAGCCCACCAGGGCCCCCAGCAGGGCGCACATGAGGAGCACCTGCCTCAATTGCACGCCTCCGGGATGACCTTGGTGCAGAGCGTCTCCTGGCACTTGACGCACTCCTGCTGCGGAGAGACGTCCGTGACGCAGACAGACACACGCGAGGAGCGGGGGCAGTCCTCGGCGGTGGTGCAACGATAGAAGCCGCCATCCGCAGCCAGGAGCGTCTCCTGCCGCGAGCCGCACACCTCGATGTCGTTGCATCCCAGGAGCCCGGCCGCCGCGGCGACGGCGAGCGCCCCACGCCAGAGGAGTCGCACGGGTCCCTTCTAGCCGGATTCGGGAGCCACGTCACGGATCGGACAGTCTGTCCGGCTGCTCGCCAGCCGAGGCCTGGAGGCCCGTGTGACGCGGCGCATCTGGTATTGCCTAATCCAAGGGAATCATTGGAGTGTTGGCCATCACCCCTCAGCGGCCGCTGCGCTCAGTTCTGGCTGCTCTGGACTGCCTTGCTGGAGGTGAGCACCGTGGTGTCCACCGAGGCCACGTGGCGGCGCCGCTTGAGCTTGCGCGCCTTCTCCAGCTGCTTCTCTTCGTGCAGGAGGATGGCCTCCACGTTCGCGTCCGCGTGCCTGCAGTGGACGGCCGACACGGTCTTGTGCCGCTCGCCCAGCTCCTGCCACAGGTGCACCCGCGCCTGGTTGCCCAACAGCCGCTCCTCCACGGTGTCGAGCGCTGAATCCATCTGCTGGCCCTCGGCCTCCAGCGCGGCCAGCCGGGCCTCGGCGTCCTGCGGCGGCTCGGCACACCCCGCCAAGAGTGCCAGCGTCACCATCCCCACCCCCAGGGCCAACCCCCGCTTCCCAACCATCGCCTACCTCGTCTCGCGCTGTGAGAGCGGCCT
>NZ_DASPHO010000429.1:0-24502 GCF_035629615.1 Hyalangium sp.
GGCCAGGAGGTCTGGCAGCAAGTCCATATTCGTCAAGGATTCTTGCTGCAGAAGCTCATGGATTTGCTCTCGACCCAGGTCCGCTTCGTCTGGGACGTTCAGTTTTGCGGCGGCATCGAGCAACTGGCGTGCGGTAACTCCTGCCCATTTTTCGACTACGGCGGTTCTCTTCTCTTCGAGAAGGGCTTGCTGGCACTCAGCCCAGAACCGCTCTCGTTCGCGCTGTCCTTCCTCGGAGCTTGCGCGGCGCAGGGCCTCCTCGGCTTGGAGGAGAGCGAGCTCAGCCGCTCGGGTCGAGCCTCTGGCTTCGGCGCCTTGTCGGAGCGCCGTCACCACATGCTCCAGTTCCTCCGCGCGGTACCAATATGCGAGGAAATCCACGAGCGGTTCGAGCACCGGGCGTCCCTTGCGGTATTGGTACCAGAGCCGGAACAGCCCCTCGCTCAGTTCGTAGAAGGTCCCTTTGCCTCCGGAACGAGCGACAGGGCGCACGTGCCCATCCTTCTCCAAGCGGTGGATGAGGGTAGAGAGCGTCCGCTCGGGGAGACGGCTGCGCTTTGCGATCTCCTTCATCGTCAGGTTGGTGGGTGCCAGGGCCATCGTCGTGACGATGGCCCGCTCACGAGCTGGCAACTGAGAGAGGCGCGCCTCGAAATAGGCCGTCTGGGCGTCGAGCAAGGCCCGCAGCTCCTGGACGAGTGAGCCAATGCCCGCGGCCTCCCGGATGGCGGTGAAGGCCATCACGATCGAGCGAGGCAGGCCGCCGGTCAGCCGATGGATGACTCGGAGCCGCAATCTCCCATCCTTCCCCTCAAGGAAGTTCTCCGAGCCTTCGCGCGGGTGTAGTTGAACGAGCTTGCGCAGGAGTTCCGCGGTCTCGGACTCTGTCAGGTGATCGAGGTCCCGTTCCTTCAGATGTGCATAGAGCGGTTCCTTCGGGTCGTTGAGCGGGTTGTTCAGGTAGTACGTGGGCGTGGTGCTGACGAAGAGGAAATGGCGGTTGTGCAGCAGCAGCGAGCGCAGCTGCCGGGTCTGCTCCTTGCGCTCCTTGGGGCCGAAGCTTCCCAGCAGTGCATCCAGGTTCTCCATCAGCACGAGCAGTACGCGCTGACGCCGGTCGGCCTCAGCCGAGAGTAGTTCAGCCAGCTCTAGGAAATAGCCCTCCTCGTCACCGACACCTTCGAGCTTGTCGAGCCGGGCCAGCAGGTCCGCGTCCTTCGTCTCTTCCGCCAGACGCTCGCCGATGGTCTTCAGCAGTGTGGCAGCGGAATAGACCTCGTATGTGTCCGCCTCTCCTAGCCACAGCGGGAGGTAGGCCTTGTTGAGCATGCCGTCCGTCTTCACCCGGTAGTGGATGACTCCGGCGAGGTGTGTCTTCCCCATCCCACGCTGCCCACGCAGTAGCCAGTGCTGGCGCGTCATCCCATCCGCTTGCTCGCGCAGGTTGCCGAGGAGCTCATCCAGCAGCGCGGTGCGGCCTGTCAGCAGCGCGTCGAGCTGCTCGGGTTGGGTGTCACGAGGATTGTAGAGGGAGGGACCTGCGCTCATCGTGTGCGCTCCTGCCAGTAGCGACGGAACAAGCGTGAAGCGAGCGTGAAGTCCTGCCCGTCCATGTGCACGGGCAGATGAGTCACGAGCCACTCGAAGGTGGATGCCTCTTTCGTGCCACCCAGCCTGGCCTTCACATCATCCAGCTTGAGTGTGCCGGCCTGGGCGAGCCGGTCGATCACTGCTTCCACCCGGTCGGCCCGCGTGGGCTCTTCCTCGGCGAACTGGTTGAGCTGGGCCTTCACTTCCGCGAAGACGGCAGGCATGCGCAGGTAGGTGGCCAGTGCGTCATCCAACTCCCTGGGTCCCAGCTTCCGCTCACGTGTCACCGAGGCTAGGTGGCTCAGGAAGCGCAAGGCAGGGTAGGGCATTGCGAGATCGAAGTTCTCGCGGAACCAGTCAAGATCCCCCGGCTCCAGCACGAGCCCCGTTCCCATCAGCACACGACGGAGCTGGATCTCCAACGTCCGCGCTGGAAGGGGGGGAAGCGGGAACGACGCGAGAGACCCAAAGAGTCCCGGGAGCGTCAAGTGCAGGGTGTTGCGAGCGAAGTGCATGAGGTTCGCCGAGCCCGCGACGATCACCGTTGCCTGGGTCTGCTCGACGGCGCTGCCCAGCACGGTGAGGAACGCCTTCGCGGGCTCGCGCTTCTTCAGGTGCTCCAAGAAGAAGACGAGCTCGTCGAGAATGAGGACCAGCCGCCGCTTCCGGCCTCCTGCGAGCGTTCTAAGCGCAGCGGGGAGCGCCACCTCCCAGCCCCGCTCGCGCACTTCACGCAGGGCTGCCGTGTGGGGCTTGCCAGTGGAGCGTGCCTGGAGCGCCGCGGTAAACCCCTCGGGTGAGCGGTGCTGTTCGCCATCAAGGAGCTCAACCCGGAAGCGCTCTCCCAGCGTCTCTGCCAGCCGGTACAGCAGCGAAGTCTTCCCTGAGCGGCGCGGCGCGAGGACGAGGGTGTGCTCGCGTCTCTCGATCCGTCCTTGTAGCTCGGCGAGCTCCGCCTCGCGTTCCAGGAAGTCCGGGCCCATGACCACGCTCCCCTCCATGCGCGTGGCGCTGGGGAAGCGAACCGACTCACCTCGCCGGAGCTGCACCAGCCCCGGTGCAAGCACCTCGCGGATGAGCTCGGACGCCAGGTCTCGGAACTCCCCAGCCTCCAGCCGGAAGACCTTTCCCGGATCAAGGCGTGGGTCGACTTGAGCAAGATCCAAGGTGCTCGCGGCCGCGGCCCACCGCAAGGTGGGACCCAGCTCTGGGCGAAGCGCCTCGTCCAGCCGCTGCAGAGGCTCGATGTCGCTGGCCCCCTCCACGAGGAACAAGAGGCTCGCGTTGCGGAGCCCCTCCACTTCGGGGAAGCAGGTCAGCAGCCGGCCGGTTCTGAGTCCTTCGCGACGCAGGCGCATGGTGTCTACCTCCTCCGAGGGGAGTGGCTCCGTGAACGCGACGAGGCATCCGCGGTGCGTTTGAGGTCATCAAAGAGGGAGTCAGCGATGTAGAGGGTCTCGCTGAGCGCGAAGCTCATCTCGCGATGACGCTCATGGAGCGACTGCCCGGTGCGCACGCGCTCGTAGACGAGGTGATGGTCCTTCTTGTCCCAGCCCTCCTGGAACGCGGTGACGATCTGCACCTCGATGCGGTACTGGCCCTGGCTCGGATCCCGAGGGGCGAACAACCCCTTGCGGCACCGCTCCCCGCTCTTGCGCTTCGGTGGACGCACGCGGATGAGGTCCTCGAAGCTGTTGTCGATGAGCCGGAAGCCTTCTGCGAGGTGCTGCTGCGCTGGGGAGAGTGAGCGTCGGCGGCTCGCGTCGTAGGTGATTTCGAGGCGATCGCACAGCAGCTCCACATCCGAGAGGAAGTTCGCGACGATGCGGAAGCGGCCCAGGTCCTTGAGGTCGGCCAGGTTGTGAAAGCTCTTGGGGGGCGCCTCGGTTCCGGCTTCATGCCACTCGCGCGCCATCTTCTCGAGGATGCTCTCCGGGCTCTTGCGCAGGTGGGCGGCGTCCACGCGGAAGAGGAACCGTCTCCGCTCGTGGACGGGGAGTCCTTGCTGGATCTCCGTCAGCAGGGGGCCCAGCTGAGCGATCAGCGCGAGCCCTACCGCCTCGTAAGGACGGGTCTGCTCTTCAATCCAGGCGAGCACCTCGGTCAGGCGCTCCTCGCGACTCCTCGGCTTTCCCTCGCGCCAGGACTCGAAGTGCTGGTCCAAGAGCCTTCGAGTGAAGGGCGCCAGCTCTCCCGTCATGAAGAATGGGCCTGCCATGCGTCCTCCAGATGCACAACAACCTAGTTATACAACAACCTAGTTGGCCAACAAGATAGTTGTGCAACTGGGTTGTTGTCAAAGTGGCTCGTGGAACTGTGAGGTACTGTGCGAGAAAGGTGCCAGCCAAGCACTGGCGGCACCCACTTCCCGTACTCGGAGGTCCTCCGCAGGGGAGGCAGGCACGCGGTGTCAAGACTGGGAGGGAGTAAGCTCCCGGGCCTCTTCCGCCATGAGACTCCCTGCCTACATCCTCCTGCCGATCGTCGGCGCCGTGGTGCTCGTCGTGACCGTGCTGGGCTCCTGGCTGTGGCCAGCGCCGACCGTGTCCTTGCCGAGCGTGCCTCCTCCGGTCCTCCCAGCGCCGGTTGCCGCGGAGGCTCCTCCTTCGCCCATGCCCAGGCCCGTGGCGCGGCCCTCCTCCAGCAAGCCGGTTCAACCGGTGAAGGAGCCGCCGAGCCCTGTGGCAATGCCTGCCGAGCCGGTGCAGCCAGCAGACGCGGTGCCCTCCCGGCCCCCAGACGCCCCCCGAGGATCCCAGATCACGGACCTGAGCGCGGAGCAGAGGAGCGAGATCAAGAGCAAGTTCTTCTCCATCAAAGATCGGAGTGCCGAGCTGGCGGAGCGGGGCGCGGCGGAGCTCGTGCGCCAGCGAGAGGAGGCCCGGGCTCGTGGCGACCAGGAAGAATTCCAGCGCCTGGACCAGATCATCCGCGCCCGCCAGGACCGGATGAACATGCTCCGCCAGCGAAGAACAGAGCTCGAGCCCGAGGAGCAGGCGGGCCCGCCCCTGCAGTGAGGTGGAGCCCACGGATTCCGTCGAGCTCCTCAGGGCCTGGCGTGTGCCTCCAGCCATTGGGAGGCTCTTTGGAAGAAGGCCTGCTGGGAGTTCTGCCGCCAGAACTCTCGCGTCCCGGTGGCCAGCCGGAGCGCGCGCTCTTCCCCGCGCGCTGGGCCTTCAACAGCTCGGCCACGCTGTCGCCCGTGAAGGGGAGGTGCCCGTAGAGCGCCTCATAGAGCGAGGCGCAGAAGGAGTAGAGGTCGCTGCGCGCGTCCGCTCGCCGGCCCTTCAGCACCTCGGGCGCCATATAGCGCGGCGTGCCCAGCCAGGTGCCCGGTACGGGAGGCTACCCGCTCTGTCCAGGAGCAGGCCGGGCTGCCAGCCCCTCGGCCAGGCGCGGGCGTGTCCACGAAGTGCCACGGGCCGCCCTCGCGAGCGGCCCCGGCCGGTGCGGCTAGCGCTTGAAGTGCGTCGCCACCACGCTGGCCACCGCGGCGGTGAGCTTCTTGCCGGTGGGGATGTGGAGGAACTCGTTGGGCCCATGCGCGTTGGAGCCCGGCCCGAGCACACCCGTGATCAGGAACTGGGCCTCCGGGAAGCGCTTGCCCAGCATCTCCATGAAGGGGATGGTGCCGCCCTCGCCCATGGCCATGGAAGGCTTGCCGAAGAAGGCCTGGCTGGCCTCCGCCGTGGCCTTCTCCAGCCACGGTGCCAGCGCTGGCGCGTCCCAGCCCGCGCTGGCCTTCTCGCCCTCGAAGGTCACCTTGGCGCCGTACGGGGGGTTGCTCTCCAGCGCCTCCTTGAGCGCCTTCGTGGCCGCCGTGGGATCCAGGCGCGGAGGGATGCGCATGCTCAGCTTCAGCGAGGTGAAGGGGCGCAGCACGTTGCCCGCACTCCCCAGCGCCGGCATGCCCTCCGAGCCGGTGATGGACAGCGCCGGGCGCCACGTCCGGTTCAGGATCAGCTCCGTGCCGTCGTTCGTCACCGGCCGAGCCCCTTCCACCCACGGGAAGCGGCTGTACACCTCCTGGCCCAGCACCTGCGCCACCGCCTTGGCCTGCTCCAGGCGGGCCGGGGGGATCTGCACGTGCAGGCCCTCGACGCGCACCCGGCCGGTGGCCACCTCATCCACGCGATCCAGGAGCTGACGCAGGATGCGGAACGAAGAGGGGACGATGCCGCTGGCGTCACCGGAGTGCACGCCCTCGGTGAGGATGTCCACGCGCAGGTTGCCCGAGATGAGTCCGCGCAGGCTCGTGGTCATCCACAGCTGCTCATAGTTGGCGCAGCCCGAGTCCAGGCACACCACCAGGGACGGCTGGCCAATGCGCGGCGCCAGCGCCTCGATGTAGGCCGGCAGATCGTACGAGCCGCTCTCCTCGCACGCCTCGATGATCACCACACAGCGGGAGTGGGGCAGCTTCTGCTCTTTCAGCAGGCGGAGGGCCGCCAGCGACGCAAAGGAAGAGTACCCGTCATCCGCGCCGCCGCGGCCAAAGAGCTTGTCACCCTCGCGCACCGGCTCCCAGGGGCTCAGCCCCTGCCGCCAGCCCGTCATCTCCGGCTGCTTGTCCAGGTGGCCGTAGAGCAGGACGGTGTCCTTCCCCTCGCCGGGGATCTCCATGAAGATGACCGGCGTGCGCGGCTCGCCCTTCTCGTTCTGCAGCCGCACCACCTCCACTTTGAGGCCCGGGATGTGGGCCGCCTGCGTCTGGGCCCAGTCGGCGATCAGCTTCACCGCCTGCTCCATGTGCCCCTTCTTTGCCCACTCAGGCTCGAAGGCCGGGGACTTGTTGGGGATGCGGATATAGCGCTCGAGCTGCGGGAGGATCTCCTTCTCCCAGATGCTCTCGGAGGAGGCCAAGGCAGTGGTGTGGTTCATGCGGCTTTATCCACTACGGACCCCCCCCGGATGCAAGGCCGAGTTGCTGTCCTGGAGGACAGGCGCCCCGCTGGCTGGCCACCCGTTTGACGCGCCATGCCGAGCCCGCCCACGAAGGCGAGACGCGGGGAGGAACCGCGATTGTTGGAACGCCAATAAATGAGGGAGCTTAGGGCGCCCGGGTCGCGTGGAGCCCTCTGTCGTGATGTGCTAGAGCCCATCCCCGTTTGCCGGGAGGAAGTATTATGCGCGAGTTACGGCTTGGGCTCCTGCAGAGCTGGCGGGTGTGGTCCTGCGCGGTGGCGTTGCTGGGGCTGGGGGCGACGAGCTGTGGCTCGGAGGAGGAGCCGCCGCCTCCAGGGCAGGTGGATGTGGAGGCTCCGAGCCGCATCGACGTCACGGGTGGGGTGCGGGCCGGGGCGTTCATCAGCGGGGAGACGACGCTGGATGCCGTGGCGGAAGACAACTCTGGCCGCGTGGCCAAGGTGTCCTTCTTCGTCGGCGGCGTGCTGGCCTGCGCGGATGGGACGGCACGGGACTCGGGCGCCACGTTCTCGTGCGTCTGGGATACGAGCAACACCCTTCCGGGGGACTATCAGCTCCTGGCCACGGCGCAGGACGCCGCGGGCAACACCAAGGCCTCCGTGCCCATCGCCTTCTCGGTGGGAGACGGCCTGCCGCCGACCATCTCCGGCTTGGGGGCGAACCCCACCTCCGTGAACGAAGGGCAGAACACGAGCCTCTCGGTGACCGCGAGCGATCCCAATGGAGACACGCTCACCTATGCGTGGAGCCAGGTGTCACCCGCCTCGCCCGCGGGCACGTTCACCAACGGGGGCACTGCGGCGCCGACGTGGACCGCGCCACTGCTGTCGGCAAACACGACCTTCACGCTGCGGGTGACGGTCTCGGACGGCCATGGGGGGACCGCGCAGCGCACGGTGGATCTGCAGGTGGTGAATGTCGCGTCCGCGAACCGTGCTCCCGTGGTGGATGCCGCCATCACCGCGCCGCCGACGGCGCTCGCCGGGGATACCGCCGCGCTCTCCATCGGGGCCACGGATCCGGATGGGGATCCGCTGACCTATTCGTGGCGGACCAGTCCCTCGGGCTCCGGCACTTTCAGCAACGAGGACACTGCCTCCGCCAGCTGGCGTTCCGGGGACACCGGGGCGGACACCAACCAGACCCTCCAGGTCACCGTGTCCGATGGAGTGGCTTCCGTCACGCGCTCGGTCACCGTGAGGGTCACCGTGCCCAGGTATGGCGCGGACATCCAGCCCATCTGGAACCAGGTGTGCACGAGCTGTCACGACAACACGTCTCCGAGCGGGGGGATGAACCTGCTGGCTGGGAGCTCTCACAGCAGCATGGTCGGAGTGAACGGCATCAACAGGTGCGGCGGGAGCTTCTCCATCCAGCGGGTGAGGGTGAATCAGCCCAACAGCTCCCTCCTGGTGCGGAAGATCGAGGGCAGCACCTGCGGCAACCGGATGCCCCGGAACGACACGGCCTACTTCGTCAACAACCCGGGGTTCATCACCCGCATCCGCTCCTGGATCCTCGGGGGCGCGCTCAACAACTGAGCGCTCAACTGAGCGCCTCTTCAGACGGGTGCTTCAGCAGGTAGTCGCCGTACTCCTCGCGCAGCTTCGTCTTGAGGAACTTGCCCGTGGACGTCCGAGGGATCTGCGGCACGAAGAGGTAGGCATCCGGGAGCCAGTACTTCGCGAAGTGTCTCTCCAGGTGTGTGGCCAGCTCCTCCTTCGTGGCGGACTGCCCCGGCTTGAACACCACCGCCGCCAGCGGGCGCTCGTCCCACTTGGGGTGGCGCCCCGCGAACACCGCAGCCTCGAGCACCGCCGGGTGCGCCATCAGCGCGTTCTCCAGCGCCACCGAGCTGATCCACTCCCCGCCTGACTTGATCACGTCCTTGGCGCGGTCCGTGATCCGCACGTAGCCGTCGCGATCGATGGTGACGACGTCGCCCGTCTTGAACCAGCCGTCCTTCGTGAAGCGATCCTTGCCCTCGTCGCCGTAGTAGGACGAGGCGACCCAGGGCCCACGCACCTCCAGCTCGCCCATCGTCTCCCCATCCCACGCGAGGATCTGCCCTGTGTCGCTCACGTGGCGCTGCTCGACGAAGGGCACCGGGAAGCCCTGGGAGGCGGACACCGCGAGCTTCGTCGCCGCGTCCGCGTCCGCATGGTGCCGCTTCAGCCGTGCGAGCGTTCCCACCGGGTTCAGCTCCGTCATGCCCCAGGCGTGCGTCACCTCCAGGCCGTGCCGCTTCAGGAAGCCGTCGATCATCGCGGGCGGAGCCGCCGAGCCACCGATGACCATGCTGCGGATGGAGCGCAGGTCCCACCGCTTGGGCTCTTGATCCAGCAGCGCCAGGATGCCCAGCCAGATGGTGGGCACTCCGCCCGCGAGGGTCACCTTCTCCTGCACCATCAGCTCCAGCAGCGAGGCCGGATCCAGGTGCGGCCCGGGTAAGACGATCTTCGCACCAGTGGCCACCGCGTCGAAGGGCAGGCCCCACGCAGCCGCGTGGAACATGGGCACCACGGGGAGCACCACGTCCTGCTCGCGCATACCGAGCACGTCCCCCATGCAGCAGGCCAGCGTGTGCAGCACGATGGAGCGGTGGCTGTAGAGGACACCCTTGGGGTTGCCAGTGGTGCCGGAGGTGTAGCAGAGCATCGCCCCAGCGCGCTCCTGCTGCTCGGGGAAGTCGAAGGTGTCCGGCTCGGGCGCCAGCAGCTGCTCGTAGTCGATCCGGCTGCTGGGGGCGGGGCCGTCATCCGGGACGACGATGACGCGCTCGATGGAGCGCACGGAGCCCTCGAACTTCTCGAAGAGCGGCAGCAGCGAGCGATCCACCACGAGGACGCGGTCCTCAGCGTGGCGGGCGATGTAGCCGAGATCGTTGGGGTGCAGGCGCAGGTTGAGCGTGTGGAGCACCGCGCCCATGGCGGGCACGGCGAAGTAGAGCTCCAGGTGCTGGTGGTGGTTCCAGCAGAGCGAGGCGACGCGGTCTCCCGGCTTCACCCCGAGCCGCCCCAGGGCGCTGGCGAGCCGGCCCGCGCGGCGGTGGAAGTCGGCGTAGGTGTAGCGATGGAGCGATCGGTCTGGCCGCCGGGTGACGATCTCGGAGCGGCCGTGGAAGGTCCGAGCCCTCTCCAGGAAGTGGGTGAGGGTGAGCGGGAAGTCCATCATCCGTCCGGTGAGCATGGGCGCAGTCCCCCGTAGTAGGCGTTAGGCGTGGCCGCGGCGGTCCAGGCCCCCGCGGTGGAGCCGCATGCTAGCGGATGTGCTGGGACGATGGCCCAGCCCGTGAGCGGCTACGGCTGCTGGCGCTCGAAGTGGTAGGCGCTCGTCCTGAAGAGGACACCCCCCGACTGGGTCCCGGTGATCCACAGATCGCCGGCCGGCGTGTCGAAGCCCTCTATCTGAAGGGCCGCGAAGCCAGGAGGAACGGGCAGGTGGACCACGCTCCACTCCCCCTGGTGCTTGCGCAGCACGTAGGAGGTCCCCAGGGTGACCCAGACGTCACTGCCATCCTGGCTGACCCAGAGGTCCTGCACCGCCGGAGAATGCCCATCGAGCTCGGGGACGGTGGCCTCGAACTGCCACCAGTCGCCTGGAATCCAGCGCAGCACGTCCAGGTTGGTGGCCGCGTAGAGGTGCTTCTCGCTCGGACCGGCGATGGCGGTGAGCGGGCCGAGCCCCATGCTCGAGGACGGAGTCCATGTGCCCAAGGAGTGGCGCAGCCCGAACGCCGCGAGCTGGTGGCTGTCGCTCCCCACGCCGATCCGGGGCGCGGAGGTGTCTCCCCACAAGGCCTGGAACTGCTCGCCCAGGCCTGAGGTGGTGGACTCCTGTGCCCACGCGCCACCCGTCCACCGCAGCACGCCACCGCCGCTGCTGGCCACCCAGGTCGAGTCCGTCCCGGTGTAGAGCGCGGGCGGCTGGATGGCGGCCCGTCCATTCGTCACGAAGCCGACGGGCGCCCAGCTCTGTCCATCGAATCGGAAGACAGGGGAGGGGCAAGGGAGGAGCGGGTTGCAGGGGCCGGAAGAGGGGGCCTCATTGATGGCCCAGACGTTGGTGGAGTCCGTGCCCTGGAGCCTGAAGGGCTGGAAGCCAGGGAGGTCCACGGTCGTGGCGGAGAAGCGGCCGTTGCTGAAGCGCACCACCTGGGCTGCCACCCCCGCCTCGGAGCGGGCCCGGGCGGCGAGGAAGACATCGTCGGGGCTGCTTCCCCAGAGTCCTTGGAGCTCGTAGGGGCCGTCGACAGTGTACTGGTGCCGCAGGCACAGGCCGTTGGCGCACTCGTTGATCTGGAGTCCCTCTGGGATGACGCCTGCGTCGACGTCCCCAATGGGGCACGCACCTCTGGTGAAAACACCGCCATCGCAGGTGTCGGGGATGCCGCTGTCGGGGATGCCGCTGTCGGGGATACCGCTGTCGGGGATACCGCTGTCGGGGATACCGCTGTCGGGGATACCGCTGTCGGGGATGCCGCTGTCGGGGATATCGGTGCCACCGTCGGGGATGTCGGGGCCGCCGTCGGTGGTGTCGACGGGGCCACTGTCGGGGGTGCCGCTGTCGGGGGTGCCGCTGTCAGGCGTGCCGCCACCGTCGTTGCCTGTGGGGCCGCCGTCCGGAGTGCCCGCGTCGGGCCGCCCCGCGTCATCAGGGAAACAGTCGCCGGCATCCACGCAGCCCGCGAAGGCCTCATCGAAGTCATGGCAACCGGCGCCAGCCATCAGGAGTGCCGCGACTCCCAGCACCCTCGCGCGCTTCAGGACAGTCGAAGTCACCATGGCAGTTCCCCGGCGAAGCCTAGAGAGACAGAGTTCGTGCCCACGGCCACCTGCGGCTCCACCGAGGCCGGGCTGCTGAACAGCGCCATGGCCCCTCCCGTTACCAGGAGCGTGGTGCCCAGACTCAGGCCGATCCGCGCCAGGTTCTGCTGGCTCTTGCCAGAGTCCCTGATCGCCCGGGCCTCTGAGATCGGTCGGGGATCCCCATCGGTCAGCTCCTTGTACTTCGCGTCCGAGCCGAGGAAGAAGAAGAGCCCCGTGCCCAGGGCCACACCGCCCGCGGCCACGGGAATCCACGCCCACTGGCGCACCGAGCTCACCTGACGCGGCTCACGCGAGACCGAGACGGCAGGTGCGGGAGGTGGGGAGGGCTCCGCGGTCCCTGGCTCCGGAGTGAACTCGGGAGGCAGTGTCTCGGCGACAGGGGGCTGCGTGGGCTGTGGCGTCGGAGATTCCACGCGGGGGCTCGAGACGGGCGTCTGAGGCGACGAGCTCCGGCCGAACTTCTTGTTGCCCGTGATCACCATGAGCCGCGCCGCCTTGGACATCTCGTCGAGGATCTTCTCGAAGCCCACCACCCGCTTGGTATAGGTGCGCAGGCGCTGGCCCGTGGTTGAGTCGAGCATGCGCAGGTTGAGCTGGAAGCGCTCGCCCGACAGACGCGCCACGTCTCCCGTCACCAGGGCGTCCACACCGAGCGAGCTGGCCAGCTCGGTGACGCACTTGCCTCCGGCGCAGCCCATGAGCTGCCGCTGGCGGTCCAGGCCCAGCATCACGGTCAGATCCTGGGCGCTCACCACCTGCGCTCCCTGATCGGAGAGCTCCTGCGCGAGGTGCTCGGTCAAGAAGGAGGAGCGCTGCGAATCCAGGTCGACGACGGATAGACCCGGGACGGCGAGCTTCAACGGCTCGCCCCAGCACAGCGCAGGCAGGAGGCACAACCACCACCAATGGCGCATGGGGTGGGGAACCTACTGCATCCCCGTTGCGGGGAGAATAGGGGGGACCTGGTAGGTGGACCTTGCCGCCCAACCTGAGGGCGTGCCTGTGGTGTAATCACCCCGTCTCTTATTGTCACAGGGAGGAAACGTGCTGCGACGGTCTGCTCGGTGGGTGCGCGCCTTTGTCGTGCACGGAGTCGTGCTCGGAGTCGTGCTCGGAGGGAGCGCGTGGGCTGTGGAGCCTGCCAATCCCACGCCTCAGGCGCTCCAGGGGCTGGACGCCCTGTACCCGGAGCTCGACGCGCTCTACCGCCACCTCCACCAGACCCCGGAGCTGTCCAACCAGGAGGAGAAGACGGCGGCGAAGATGGCCGAGCGGCTGCGCGCCCTGGGCTACGAGGTGACGCAGAAGGTGGGCGGGCATGGCGTGGTGGGCATTCTGCGCAACGGCAAGGGCCCCACGGTGATGCTGCGCACGGATCTGGACGGGCTGCCGGTGGAGGAGAAGACGGGGCTGCCCTACGCCAGCAAGGTGCAGGCGAAGGATCCCGCGGGGCTGAGCGTGCCGGTGATGCATGCCTGCGGGCATGACGTGCACATGACGGCCTGGGTGGGGGCGGCGACCCTGCTGGCCCGGTCCAAGGATCGGTGGCGGGGGACGGTGATGATGGTGGGGCAGCCGGCCGAGGAGGCCGGCGCAGGGGCGCGGGCGATGCTGGCGGATGGGCTCTTCCAGCGCTTCCCCAAGCCGGACTTCGCGCTCGCGGTGCACAACTACGCCAGCGCCGCAGCGGGGACAGTGGAGTACGTGTCCGGCTTCGCGCTGGCGAGCGTGGACTCGGTGGACCTCACCCTCTATGGCAAGGGCGGGCACGGGGCCTATCCGCACACCACGGTGGATCCCGTGCTGCTGGCGGCCCGGACGGTGCTGTCACTGCAGACGATCGTGAGTCGCGAGAAGAACCCGCTGGATCCCGCGGTGGTGACGGTGGGCTCCATCCACGGAGGGACGAAGCACAACATCATCCCGGATGAAGTGAAGCTCCAGCTCACCGTGCGCACCTACAAGCCCGAGGTCCGCAAGAAGATCCTCGAGGCCATCGAGCGCATCGCCAAGGGCGAGTCCCTGGCGGCCGGCTCGCCGCGTCCGCCCTCGATCGCCATCACCGAGGGCACACCGGCCACCTATAACGATCCGGAGCTGATGAAGCGGTGGGTGCCCGCGGTGGGCCGGGTGCTGGGAGCGCAGAACGTCCGTGAGGGCACTCCCACCATGGGTGGGGAGGACTTCTCTGAGTACGGCCGAGCGGGGGTGCCAGCGGTGATGCTGTGGATTGGCACGGTGGAGCCGGCGAGGCATCAGGCCGCGCAGAAGGCGGGCGAGACGCTGCCATCGCTGCACTCGGGCCTCTTTGCGCCGGATCGGGAGCGGACGCTGCGCACCGGGATCACCACGCTCGTGGCGGGCGCGCTGGAGCTGCTGGGCCGGCCCTGAGAGGGAGCAGGCGGGCGGGCCACTGGCTGGCCCTTGGGCTGCGAGCGTGGGAGGAGGCGCTCGTTGCTGTATGGTGGGAATGCCTCACCTTGTCGCGGACAACGCACGAGGAGGACGCGCATGGCCCAGGACGACGTCGAGACGCTCAATTCGTTCCTGCGGGGAGAGATCTCCGCGGTGGAGACGTACCGCCAGGCGATCGGCCGCATCTCGGACGATCGGCTTCGCTCGCAGCTGGAGGCCTGCCAGCAGGACCACGAGCAGCGTGTGGCGGCGATCCGTGAGCGCATCGAGAAGCTGGGGGGCAAGCCGGCCGAGGGCTCGGGGCCTTGGGGACTCTTTGCCAAGGCGGTGCAGGGGGGCGCCGATCTGATTGGAGAGAAGGCGGCCATCCAGGTGCTCGAGGAGGGTGAGGACCACGGCCTGGCGGACTACCAGCGGGACGTGGAGCAGGTGCACGGCGAGGCCCGCCGCTTCGTCCGCATGGAGCTGCTGCCCGCCCAGAAGCGCACGCATGAGCGCATGAGCCGGCTCAAGCGGACGCTGCACTAGCGCTGGGGCCGAGCGGGCCGAGAGCTGGGGTCCTCGGGGCGCCGTCACCCCATCAAATCCGTGTTGCTTGGTATGTTAAAAATCTCGGTCCGGGAGTGGTGAGGGGAAGGCGCTTATAGTTCGAGCATATGGGACGGCCTGTCGCGGACGAGTATCGGCTGCGCTTGGAGGGGCGGGCGGAGCTGCTGGAGTCCGCCCGGCTTCGCTACCGAGCCTTGCTGGAGGCGCTGGGCGCGAAGGGGTGGGAGGAGCGGCTGCGCAAGAGTGGAGCGCTGCTGAAGGAGACGCTGGGCGCGCAGGTGAAGGTGGACGAGGCGCTCGCCTCCGCGCTGCGCCGAGCCCAGGCCGAGGTGTGGCCCTCGTCCAGCCCGACGGTTCAGCTCCTGCGTGACGTGGAGGCGCTCCGGGAGAGGCTGGGGCAGACCGTGGCCCAGAGGCTCGCGCGGAGCCCCAAGGAGTCGCTCCGCGAGCTGCTAAGAGGACTGGAGGAGCAGGCGCTGACCGCTCCCCGAGAGATCCCTTTCGACCAGCGATGGGCCACGGCCTTGGAGCTGCTCCCGGAGGAGCTGCCCTTGCTCCGGGAGCTCTCCTCGTTTGGAAGACTCCTGGCGACGCTCTTCGCTCGGCCTTTTGATCCGGAGGAGCGACTGCCCTTCCGCGTCGACGAAGTGGCCGCACTGCGCCGCCAGTGGTCCAGCGGCGAGGTGGCGCTGGGGCAGGCGTGGTCCCGGCTCTCGGGGGTGGATCGGACAGGGGGGCTGGTGGCGGAGCTGCGCAAGCGCGCGGAGCGGGCTCCCCTCCATCCACCGCGCAACGGCCCTGAGCACCTGCTACACGCCGAGCACTGGCGCTCCGTGGCGCGCAAGCGGCTGGAGCTGCTGGTCCGGGTGCGGCTGAGCCCCGTCGAGCCCACCCCCTCCGAGTGCGTGAAAGTGGCGTGGTGGCTCTGTGCGCGCGAATTCACCCCGGAAGCCCGGCTGCCCGCCTTGGAGGTGGCGAGCGAGGCGCGCGCCGGCTTGATCGAGCTGGCCCACGAGCTTCGGCTGCTGATGCGCCCGGAGAGCTCCGAGGATCCGCTGCGCCTGGAGGATGAGGACTGGGAGCGCCTGCGGGAGCGTGCCCGCCGGGCCGATCTCACGAACCTGGGCGCGGATGCCGAGCGGGTCCGTGACGTGCTGCGGACGTTCATCTGGAAGCGGGGGATGGGAAACGCCGGCATGCGTGGCTGGAGAGAGCTGCCCTCCGGCCTGGAGGCGCTGGTGGAGCAGGCCTGGCAAGTTGATCGGTAGGGGAGGGGCCTAAAGCCGCGAAGTTCCTAGGGCTTTCCAGACGACGCAACTTCCCGGCGAGGGTCTCGAAAATCAAGAGCCTTTGCCTCAACCCACACTCACTGCCCCGTCGCTCCCCGACCGGCGACGAGGGCAGTGCTTTTTTGCGGGTCAGGGTGCGTCAGCGCGGAGGGGCCGCCGACTGCTTGACGCGGCGCCCCGGGATCGTGAGCCGTGCCAGCAGCAGCGCGGCCGCCGCGTTCCCTGCGAGCCAGATCACCGTATACGCGGGAGGAATCAGCGGGAGGCTGGTGCCTGCGAGCGCCCGAGCCGCGAGGTAGGCGCTGAAGCCCACCGCGAGCCCCGCCGCGAAGCGCCGCAGCGGCTGCACCGGGCCGGAGAGGATGGCCAGGAGCATGGGGATCACGGCGCTCAGGAAGATCGGCTGGGCGATGGGGAAGGAGAGGAAGCGGTGCCACTCGGGCATCGGCAGGGTGAGCACATCGAACGCGCCACCCGAGTGCCCTGTGAACCGGAACACGAAGACGCCGAGCGTGGAGACGAGGAACGGCAGCAGGAAGACCGGGTGGAGCAGGACGTTGAACATTCCCGGGCGGGACTGGGCGCCCATGGTCACCAGCGCAATCACCAGCAGGATCACCCCGAACACGGGCGGCTTCCAATCCAGGCTCTTGGACACCGCGGTGCTCGGCACCGGCGACGTGACGGCATCCTTCGCGGCCTTCGGCTCAGAGGGCTCCTTCGAGGGCTCCTTCGTAGGCTTCGGCGGGGTGGCAGACGGCGTGCGCGCGGGTTCGGCGTCCTCGCCCTCATCCGCGAGCTGCATTGCCTCGAGTGCCGATGGGAGCTTCTCCTGAGAGAGGTTCGCGGAGGCCTGATCCATCATCGAGTAGGGCACCTGGACGGCACCGGTCACTCGACCCTGCGCGTCGACCTCCAGCTTGGCGCGCTCCAGGGAGTCGCGCAGTGTCCGGATCTCGGGCTGTGAGGTCAGCGCCATCTGCAGGAGGGCCGTCTTTCGGAGAATCTCCAGCGTGGCGTGAAGCGCCTCGCCTTCCTCCTTGCTCCCGGTGAGGGCCATCGCACGCAGCTCGTACCCTTCCCGAGTCGAGTCGAGCGCCCCCAGGGCGGTCTGCAGCTTGAGATCTCCCGGACCCTGGGAGGCCAGGCGCGAGCCGGACACCGCTCCGCCCACCAGGCCATGCCTCCAGCCGATGTCGTCGAGGGCCTTCACGATCGGGCTGTTCGCCTCGAGGCCCTTGCCGTCCTGCTTGCGCGCGATCGCCAGCTCCAGCTCCGCGCGCTGGCCGACCAGCAGGTAGTTCCCATCGAGCGCCAGGTCCGCTGCCTGCGACTTCACCGCCGCGGGCACTCCGCCCAGCTCCGTGAGGGTGTAGCCCTCGGCCTGGAGGTACGGAGACAGCTTGCTCCAGTCGAACCGTCCGCGGACGACGGCGAGCCCTTCGGCTCCGGCGACGGCGTCCACGTCCTTGCTCACGTTGATGCCGGTCTTGTCGTAGAACTCGCGCCAGGTCTGCTCCATCTTGCGCTGCGGTTCCTCGGAGAGGCGGATGTCCAGCTCCGTCAGCTGGAGGACGAGCAGCTCGCGCGAGTCCGGCCTGAAGTAGGCCAGCAGCTTGGGGTCCTTGGGAATGAGCCGTGCCCCGCCGAACCCGCTGGGAATCAGGCGGTCGAGGTAGCCGAAGTGGTACGCCGCCCCGGCCCCCGCGGCCAGCAGCAGGACGACTACCAGCAGCTTCTTCATGACGACGGCTCCTTCGGTGGCGCTCGAGACACCCTCCAGCGACGAGGGAGGACCCGGCCTCGAGAACCGGGTCTGTTGCCCACCTTACGACGGAAAGGGAGATCCATTGCAGAACTCAGGAAGTCCCTGAAAGTGGACGCTTTCGAGCAGGGGTGCAACTTCCCGCCTGACGGGCGGGGCGCGGCACGTATCATCCGGCCTCGTGCCCCATCCGCTCGCTGGCAAGCCCCCGCCTGATTCCTTCCTGATCAACCCCGAGACGCTGCGCGCGCAGTACTCCTCGGAGCGCCCAGACGTCCGCGAGCCCGAGCAGCGCGTCGCCTTCGGCACCTCTGGCCACCGCGGCTCCGCGGCGCGCAGGAGCTTCAACGAGGCGCACATCCTCGCGGTGACGCAGGCCGTCTGCGAGTACCGCAAGCAGGAGCGCATCGACGGCCCGCTGTTCCTGGGCATGGACACGCATGCGCTCTCTGAGCCCGCGCAGCGCACGGCGCTGGAGGTGCTGGCCGCCCACGGGCTGGAGGTGCGCTACACGGACGGCGCCACGCCGACGCCAGTCATCTCCCACGCGATCCTCACCTACAACCGAGGGCGGAGCGCGGGACTGGCAGACGGAGTCGTCATCACGCCTTCGCACAACCCGCCCGAGGATGGCGGCATCAAGTACAACCCGCCCAACGGTGGCCCGGCGGACACGAAGATCACCTCCTGGATCGAGAAGCGTGCCAACGAGTTGCTAGGCGCCGGGAACGCGGGCGTGGCGCGCATCCCCTACGAGCGGGCCCGGTCCTCGCCGACCGTGCGCGCGTATGACTTCATCCGGCCGTACGTGGAGGATTTGGCTCAGGTGGTGGATCTGGAGGTCATCCGCGGGGCGAACCTGTCCATTGGGGCGGATCCGCTGGGCGGCTCGAACCTGGACTACTGGGCGCCCATCGCCGAGCGCTACGGGCTGAAGCTCCAGGTGGTCAACGCCACGGTGGATCCCACCTTCCGCTTCATGCCACTGGACCATGACGGGAAGATCCGCATGGACTGCTCGTCGCCGTACGCGATGGCGAACCTGGTGGCGCTCAAGGATCGCTACGACATCGCCTTTGGCAACGACACGGACTCGGACCGGCACGGCATCGTCACTCGCAGCGCGGGGTTGATGAACCCCAACCACTACCTGGCGGTGGCCATCTCCTACCTGTTCCGCAACCGCCCCGGGTGGAAGGCGGGAGCGGCGGTGGGCAAGACGCTGGTGAGCAGCAGCATGATCGACCGGGTGGCCGAGTCACTGGGCCGCCGCGTCGTCGAGGTGCCCGTGGGCTTCAAGTGGTTCGTGGACGGGCTGCTCGACGGCTCGCTGGGCTTCGGCGGCGAGGAGAGCGCGGGCGCCTCGTTCCTGCGCCGGGACGGCACGGTGTGGACCACGGACAAGGACGGCATCATCCTGGACCTGCTTGCGGTGGAGATCCTGGCGCGCACGGGCAAGGATCCGGGGGACCACTACAAGGACCTGACCGACAGGTTCGGGGCGCCGATGTACACGCGCATCGACCAGCCGGCCACTCCTGCGCAGAAGGCCGTGCTCAAGAAGCTCTCTCCGGAGGCGGTGCGAGCCACCTCGCTCGCGGGTGAGCCCATCCTCCAGCGCCTCACCCGGGCTCCGGGCAACAACGCGGAGCTCGGCGGCCTCAAGGTCGTGGCGGAAAACGGCTGGTTCGCGGCGCGGCCGTCCGGCACGGAGGATGTCTACAAGATCTACGCGGAGAGCTTCCGCAGCCAGGCGCACCTGGACGCGCTGGTGGATGAGGCGCGCGCCATCGTGAGCGAGGCGTTCTCGCGGGCGTAGGTGCCACGACATGGCCATCACGGTTCGCCCTGCGAGGGCCTCGGATGCGGACGCGCTGGGCCGGATGGGGGCCGAGCTCGTTCGCCAGCACCACGGCTTCGACCCGGAGCGGTTCATGCTCCCCGACGATGTCGAGTCCGGCTACCGCTGGTGGCTGAGCAAGGAGCTGAAGGCGAAGGAAGCGGTGGTGCTCGTCGCGGAGCGGGCGGGCGAGGTGATCGGCTATGTGTACGGTCGCGTCGAGGAGCGCGACTGGGCCGTGCTGCGGGATCGCTGCGGTGGGTTCCACGACATCTGGGTGGACGAGGCGGCGCGTGGCACGGGGGCGGGCCGGCAGCTGGCCGAGGCGCTGGTGCAGCGGTTCGCCGAGCTGGGCGTGCCCCGCGTCATCCTCATGACCGCGGCGAAGAACGAAGGTGCCCAGCGGTTCTTCGCGCGGCTTGGCTGGCGTACCACGATGGTGGAGATGACGCGCGAGATCCCGGAGCCAGGGAGCCGCTGATGCCAATCCTCCACTCTACGGCCTGGCTGCCCACAGCCGTTTCGCGTGTGCCCCGGCGGCAGGGTCTGGCCGAGCCTGTCCACTTGTCTGACAGGTTGGCCTGGCTCGTCCTGGCAGAGGGCCTGATGGCGGCTCCCCTGTTATGAGCGCTGTGCTGAGGCCAGCCTGGGCAGACCCTGTGATGCCAGGAAGGGGAGTGCTCAGCGCCTCTGGCGGTGGGTGCTCTCTGGGGAGGGAGCAGACGGAGGCGACGCCGGCCGTTCCTGGAGCCATGCGTCGATCTCCGCCACCTGCTGGGGTTTCTCCAGCTTTGTGTAGCGCTCCCGGGCGCGCAGTGCCTCCTCGCGGGCGTGCTGGGGCTTCTTCCCTGTGGCCCAGAGCGCCTGAGCCAGGAGGAAGCCAGTCTCCGCGAGCGCCTCGGGCTCGGCGTCCTCGTAGCTCAGTGCCTGCCTCAGGTAGGTGATGGCCTGGCCAGCTTCCCCCCGCGCCAGCAGCACCTTGCCCAGGCCGTCATAGGAGTAGGTCAGGTCCGGGTGTTCCTGGCCCAGCTTCTCGCGCTTGATGTCCACGGCCTTGCCAAAGGCCTTCAGGGCCTCCTCATAGCGCTTGAGGGCAAAGAGGCACTCTCCCAGCTCATCATACGCATCTGCCACCGCCGGATGGTCTGGCCCCAGGGTGGCCTCGCGAACCTGGAGCGCTGCCTCGGCGTGCGTCAGAGCTTGGGTCGCCAGGCCGCTCTCGCGGTAGGCGGTGGCGAGCATCACGTGGCGCGAGCCCATCTCGGGGTGCTGTGGGCCCTTGGCCGCCTCCGTCTGCATGAGCGCTTCGGTGAGCATCTGGATGGCGCGCGCATGCTGCCCCTGGCGGAGGGCCGCCAGTCCCAGGCCGTAGCTCACCTTCGCCTGCTTCGGGTGGTCTGGCCCCAGGGTGTCGCGTTGCAGCGCGCGGGCCTTGTCGAAGAAGTCCCAAGCCTTCTGGTAGCGCCCTCGCAGCAGCGCGACGTTCCCCAGGTTGCCCATCAGATCGCTCTCCAGCGACGACTCACCGCCCATGCGGTTGAGGATCGCCACCGCCACCTCACCCCACCGCTGCGCCTGCTCCGGGTGCCCATTGCTGGCCAGCGTGACGATGAGCTTGATGAGCACCTCCAGCCTCGTCCGGTCGGACCGGCTCGACTCGGCGTCATCGAAGGCCAGCTCGAGCTGGCGGAGGCCCGCGTCCACATCCCCCGTCTGCTGCAGGAGCCAGCCAAGGTGGTAGCGCAGCTCGGCCTGGAGCGGCAGATAGGAGGTGGCCGCCACCTGGGACTCGAGCTGACGCGCCAGCTCCAGCGCGGCCTTGTAGCGGCCCGCATCGTGGAGCGCCTTGAGCCAGGCGATCTGTGCGCCGAGCTGCTCGATGGTGGCGCGGCGAGCGGGATCCGCCGGAAGCGGCGCCTGATCGGGCAGGGAGTCGATGTCCTGGCAAGGCTCCAGGGAGGGCAGGGCGGCGGCGGCATCCACCGAGCGCTCCACCACCTTGGCGTCCGCCTCGGCCAGCAGGCCCACCAGCGCCCCCAGGTTCTTGCGGCGCCGCTCCAGGCACACCATGCGCAGCGACAGCAGGTCTTCCGTCTGCTCGCCCCGCACGCGCGTGGCCTCGCAGGCCTCGGTGTGCATGCGGGTCCAGCCGCTCGCGTACGCGCCCAGCAGCTCGACGACCCGGCGGGAGCTCTGCTCCGCGAAGGGAGTGCCCGTCGTGGTGAAGGCGGCCTCCAGCTTCTGGCGCGCCGTGGGGCTCCACACCGAGGCCATGAGCGGCTCGGCTCCCCGGCACACCTGGCTCTGGTGGCGCACGTACAAGCCGCCGCCGAGCACGGACAAGACCGCCACCGTCACCGCCACCCCCCATCGGCGCCGCGCCCGCCGGTGCTGCTGGGAGAGCGCATCCAGCAGAGCCTTCATGGAGGGGAAGCGGTGATCCGGGTTGAGCGAGAGTCCGCGCAGCACGGTGCGCCGTACCCAGGTAGGGACGCGCGAGTCTCGCGGCGGCTCCTCGGCGGCGCTGCCCTGGGGCAGCCTGCGCCCGAACTCTTGCAGGTCCTGGCCGCCCTGAAGACCCTTGCGAGCCTCCAAGGCGAGCTGGGTGATGCGCTTGGGCTCGAAGGGTCGCTGTCCGTAGAGCGCCCAGTACAGCGAGGCGCAGAAGCTGAACTGATCCAGACGCGTATCCCCCAGGTTGGCCACGTACTGCTCCGGAGGCATGTACTGGGGGGTGCCCAGGATGACCCCTGCCGCCGTCAGCTCCGTGGAGAGTCCCACGCCGGAGCGCTCGCCGAGCAGCTCCTCCCCGCTGGCGACAGCCTCCTCTCGCTGAGAAGCCTCCGCCAGCCGGGCCAGGCCGAAGTCCATGACGCACACGCGCCCGTCGTCGCTCACGAGCACGTTGGCCGGCTTGAAGTCCCGGTGCACCAACCCCGCCCGGTGCGCGGCCACGAGGCCCCGTCCTGCTTCCAGGAAGACCTCGAGCACCTCCTGCCAGGAGTGCTGCTCCTTGTGGATCCAGTCGCGCAGGTTGCGCCCCTGGATGAACTCCATGGTGATGAAGACGTGGGAGGCGAAGGTGCCCACGTCATGGACGGCGATGACGTTGGGGTGGGTGATGCGGGCCATGGCCTGCGCCTCGCGCAGTAGCCGGGCCCGACCTTCGGAGCTGTCGCCCCCCCCGTTGTCCGGGCGCAGCAGCTTGAGCGCCACCTTGCGATCCAGCTCCGGATCATAGGCGGCGTAGACCACGCCCATACCGCCCTCGCCCACGGACTTGAGGATGACGTAGCGCTCGACGCGGGTGCCTTGCTCCAGCTTGCGTGTGTCCTGAGGCGGATCGACGTCCAGGGTCTGCTCGGTCATGAGCGACCGGGCCGTGCCTGGCACGGGTGAATCGAGGGTGTGTGTACCTCCGCCCGCGGCCTCAGCCCCGGCCGAGGACTTGGGCGGCGTTCCATCCGGGGGCGAGCCAGCCATGCCGTGGGTATACCCGCTGGAGTCACGTCGAGTCACGAGGGCCTGCCCCAGGTGCCGACACTACATGGGGTCGACCCAGGTCTTCTTGCCGATGCCCGGGTCCCGCAACTCCTGCTGCTCGAACAGCATCATCACCAGGTGGTCCTGGGGAGCCAGGCTGGACTCGAGCCGCTCCAGGAGCGCGTCCACCGTGGGGTCCTGGTTCTGCTTGCGCTGCCTCAGCTCCTGGACGAACTCGGCGGGGGAGGTGCCCCTGGGGGTGACCGGGAGGAGGCTCAGCAGGGATCGCTGCTTGCCCTGCTCACCGTAGTCGATGTTGAGGGCCACGACGTTCCGCCACTCGGAGCCGCTCATGGGCGCTCGCGTCCCCGAGCTGGCGTCCTGCTGGAAGTCCGTGTTGACTCCGTTGAAGGCCGCTGCCGAGACGGAGAAGGCCGAGGGATCCAGCTGCGACAGGTCCGCGGCGCCCGCGACGGTGCGCGGCTTCTGGGGGGAGGGGGAACCCTCGAAGGAGTCAGCGGGCGGCGTGGGAGCAGGCTTGGGAGTTCGCAGGAGGGACGCGAGCAGCTGCGAGCCCGTGTTCGTCCTGGCGGAGCTTCGAGGCCCGGCGACGGGCAGCAGCAGGCCGCCGTCCGGCGGGGCGCCGTGGACCGCCTTCCGGAGCTGCTCCGGGGTGACGACCGAGCTCCCGGAGGACATCGGGTCCGAGATGACGTAGTTGCCCTGGGCGTTGACTCCCCGGATGAGGACGTAGTGCGCGCTGGCGTCCTTCGTGTCTGCGCCCGTCAGCGCGACCTGGGCGATGAGCTTGTGGCCCTGCTCCAGGTGCTCCTGCACCGCCGCGTCGCTGTAGTTGCCCGCGAGCGCCTTGCCGGCAATGGGCAGCTCCGCGCGGGCGAGCATCCTCGCCAGGCCCTGGGGCGTGCTCCCGTCCTGGGTGACGAGCCCCTTGCCGAGCTCGGTGATGAGCTGGGCGTCGCTCAGCTCGCTCTTCTTCCCTGCACCGCGGGCCAGCATCGCCACCACCGCGGGAGCGCAGTTGTAGGCTCCATTGGCGTAGCCCTGTTCGGCGCCGCGCGGTTGGAGCTGCTGGACGTGGGGAATGGACTGCCAGCCTCCAGAGCGGGGCTCCGCCTGGGGGACCTGAACCATCGGCACTTCGCTCGAGGACGGGGTACGGATGCTCATGGTCGGCCTGGCTCCCAGAGAGTGAACGCGGGAAAGACGCGTTTCTCCTGTTGCGAGCGGTGTGCCAGCCAGCGCACCCAGCGCACACCTCCGGCCGCTGTCGTTTCAGGTGGTTACAGTGAGAACCCGGAGCCTGGAGTGGTAACGGCAGTTGCCAGCGGTAACAGTCCTGATCAGGGCCGGAAGGGGGCGCTGGTCACAGGTGTTACCAGCTGCGCCTCACTCTGGCTCGTCGGAGGCATGCAGCCCGTGCTTCTTCAGCAGCTTGCGTACGTAGAGCCGGGCGATGCCGGCCTCGCGGGCGGCTCGGGAGATGTTGCCCTCGCACCGCTCGATCAAGCTCTTGAGGTAGTCGCGCTCGAAGCCCTCGACGAGCCGCTCCTTGGCCTCCTTGAAGGGCAGCTCCAGCTCCAGCGTGGCAGTGGGGGCGCTTGCAGGACGTGGCTTGTCCACGGGAGTGGGCGCCACCTCCGGCAGCACCTCTTCACCCAGGTTCACCACGCGCTCCACCACGTTGCGCAGCTCGCGCACGTTGCCGGGCCACGGGTACTGCGCCAGCAGCGCGCGCGTCTGATCCGACAGCGTGCTCGGCGGCCGTCCCATCCGCTGCAGCACGGTGTCCACCAGC
>NZ_DASPHO010000430.1:0-5697 GCF_035629615.1 Hyalangium sp.
GCGCAGGTTCACCGCTGGATCGGTGATGTTCGCGTCCAGGGGATTCAGCGGGCACCCGGCGTGCCGCTCCTGGTCCCCATAGCTGACCTGGAGCAGCCCCACGCTGAGCGTCCGCAGCGGCCGGGGCTCCAGGAACGTGCGCTCCGGATCGAACCCGGACTCCAGCCGAGCGATGGAGGCGAGCAGCAGGGCCCAGAAGGCCTTCCGCTCCTCGCGGGAGGCGTCGAAATAGCTGGGGCACAGCGCCCGCACCTCCTCGGCGGGCACCTTGTCGTCCTCGAGCAACGGCTGGCCGATGTCGTCCAGGGCCTCACCGATGACCACGTTCCACTCCTGCTTCCAGGCGCGTCCGCGCTCCTCTCGAACCTGCGCGAAGCGGGGCCCCTGGGATGAGGGAGGCATGGGCGCTGGCGCCAGGGAAGCCCCGGAGGATTCCCGAGGAGCCCCCGCCGGCCGGACCTGCGCGGCCAGCGAGCTCCGAGCTGTCGGCTCCGGGTGGGCGCAAGCCACTCCCAGGAGCCCCCCGAGCATGCCCAGCACGAACCTCCAGCCTTGGGTGTCCATCGGCCTCATCGTCCTGCGAGCCAGGAAGCGAGGCAACGCCCCACCCGCGCGTCCATCCAGCTCTCGACAGGAGGGGCCCTCAGAAAAGCCAGGGCCCTCGCTCCCACGGTGGGAGGAGGGCCCCAATCACAGCGACGGTTCCAGGGAGCACGGGAGGAGCTCTCGGCCCTCCCCTGCTCCAGTCAGGCCGTCTTCGGCTTCATGCCACCCTTGGCGCGACCCTCGCGCGCGGCGGCGCGCTCATCCAGCCAGATGGTGAGCGGGCTGGCGATGTAGATGGACGAGTAGGTGCCCACGACGATGCCCACGAGCATCGCCATGGCGAAGTCCCAGATCTCGCCGACGCCGAAGATGAGCAGGCCCACCAGCGACAGCGCCGTGGTGAATGAGGTGAGGAACGTACGGGCCAGCGTGTCGTTGATGGCGATGTTGATGACCTCGGGCAGCGGCTTGCCCTTGAACTTACCCATGTCCTCACGGATGCGGTCGTAGATCACGATCGTGTCGTTGACCGAGTAGCCGATGATCGTCAGCAGCGCCGCGATGGAGGTGAGATTGAACTCGCGCCGGCTCACCAGATAGAAGCCGGACACCATCACCACGTCGTGGAGCATGGCCGCCAGCGCGCCCGGGCCGAACTTGAAGTCAAACCGGAACGCGATGTAAACGAGGATGGCCACCATGGTGTACAGCATCGCCGCGATGCCCTTGTTGCGCAGCTGCTTGCCGACCTGCGGGCCCACGTAGTCCACGCGGCGCGTCTCGAAGTCCGGCTGCGGCTGGCCCTGAGCCAGCGCGACCTGCACCTTGTCCGCCATGCCGCTGGCGACTACCTGGTAGTCGAACCCGCCGCCCTGCGCTTCCCCCAGCTCGCGCACCTCCTGAACACCCGTGCCCGAGGCCTCCACCGTCTGCTTGATGGAGCCCGTCGTCAGCGGGGCGGTCGAGCGGAGGTTGATGATGCCGTTGGGCATGTCCACGTAGATGCTCTTGACGTTGCCCAGCCCGTTGATGGCGGCCTTGGCCTTCTCGGAGCTCGCCTCGTTGAGCTGCGTGACGCCGCCCATGCGCAGCAGGAAGGTGTTCTCCGCCTCGCTGCCGATGTTCTGGACGGACACCTCATGCAGCCCACCCGCCTCCGCGCGCTTGCGCACCTCGGCCGCGCTGATGGGCTGGTTGAACTTCAGCTCCACCACCGTGCCGCCCGCGAAGTCCACGCCCAGGTTGAAGCCCACCGTGGCGATGCCCACCAGGATGGCCAGGTTGACCATCATCGAGATGTAGACGGCGATGCGGCGCTTGCTGATGAAGTCGATGTTTGTCTTGTTCTTGAGGATGCGCATGGCGGCTCTTTCTCAGACCGACACCGTCTGGGCGTTCCGGCCGTGGACGAAGTAGGTGATGATGACGCGCGTCACCATGATGGAAGTGAACAGCGACGCCACCAGACCGATGATGAGCGTCGTCGCGAACCCGCGGATCGGCCCCGTGCCGGTGGCAAAGAGGATGAAGCCGGCAATCAGCATGGTCACGTGTGCGTCGAAGATGGTCCAGAACGCGCGGTCGTACCCCTGATCCACCGCCTGCCGCGCCGTCTTCCCGTGGTCCAGCTCCTCGCGGATGCGCTCGTTGATGAGCACGTTGGCGTCCACCGCGACGCCCAGCGTCAGCACGAACCCCGCGATGCCCGGCAGCGTCAGCGTGGCGTTGAACAGCGACAGCCCTGCCAGGATGAGCAGGCCGTTGAGCAACAACGCCACGTCCGCGATGAGGCCCGACTTCCGGTAGTAGATGGCCATGAAGATGATCACCATCAGCACGCCCACCAGCGCCGCCAGGCTGCCCTTCTTGATGAGCTCCTCGCCCAGCGAGGCCCCCACCTGCCGGATCTCGCCCACCGTCACCGGCGCCGGCAGCGCGCCTGCCTTCAGCACCAGCGCCAGCGTCTGCGCATCCTGGAACCACTCATCGAACGACTTGGCGCCCGCGCGGCCCATGGTGATGCGCGCGCTGCCGCCGCCGATCTTCTCGTTGATGCGCGGCGCCGACTGCACGTACTCATCCAGCACGATGGCCATCCGCCTGCCCACGCCCGCCTCGGTGAGCCGCTCGAACTCGCGCGCACCCACCGCGTCGAAGGTGATGTTCACCTCGGGCTCGTTGATCTGGCTGATGTTGGCGTTGGCGCTCTCCACGCTCTCGCCCGTCAGCGGCACCTCGCGATGCACCAGGTAGGAGCGGTAGGCCAGGCACTCGTTCTTCTTCAGCGGGTTGGCCACGCACTCCAGCAGCACCTCGCGGCCCTCCGGCACCTTGTCCTTCACGTAGGCCAGCATCGCCTCGCGGTTGGGGCCCTTGAGCTGCGGGAAGCCCTCTTCATCCGTGACGGTGATGGTGCTGCCCTCGGGCGGAGGGGTCTTCTGGAGCATCTCCTGGAAGAAGGCCGCGTTGGTGTCATCCACCATCCGGAACTCGAGCTGCGCCGTGGTGCCCACCAGCTCCTTGGCCTGCTCCGGATCCGAGCGGCCCGGCAGCGAGATCTGGATCGAGTCCGTGCCCAGCTTGCGGACATCGAGCTCGGCCACGCCCCACTTGTCGATGCGGTTGCGGATGACGAGCATCGCCTGGTCCACCGCCTCCTGCTCGAAGCGGGTCACCTGGCTCTCGTCCGGCCTCAGCACCAGCTTCCCGCCCTCCCGGCTCACCCGGGTGAAGTCAGTGAAGGTGGTCACCACCTCCTTCTCGATCGCATCCATGGTAGCCGGATCCTTGGCGGTGATCGTCAGCTCCAGCCGCTCGGGATCCGTGTCCACGGTGACTTCACCCAGCTTCTTGTCCTGGGTGATCCACCGGGCGACCTGCAGGCCCCGGCGCTCGGTGCGCTTCTGGAGCGCCGTCTTGGTGTCCACACGCATCACCATGTGGATACCGCCCTGGAGATCCAGCCCCAGGTTCAGACGGTACCTGGCGGGAGGCGCCCAGGCGGGCAGCTTCTCCTCCAGCAGGGCCAGGTTGTTGCGCTCCGAGGGCTTCATCACCACCAGGGAGACATAGGTGGGGATCAGCAGCCACACGGTGGCCACCGTCACCGCGACGATCAGTCCGAACTTCCACCACCAGCCGCGGTCCATTACTTCTCCTCCTTCTTGTCCTTGTCCTCGGGCTTGGCGCCCTCATCGGAGATCGCGCCCTTGGCTAAGATGGACCGCTTGAGCACGCGGATGCGCACCCCGTTGGCCACCTCCACCGTCACCGTCTGCTCGGAGACGAGGTGGATCTTCCCGAGGATGCCACCCTGGGTGACGACCTCGTCCCCCTTCTTCAGCCCCGTGAGCAGATCCCGGTGGGCCTTCGCCTGCTTCTGCTGGGGCCGGATCATCACGAAGTACATGATGGCCACCAGCAGGGCGATGAAGCCGACATTCACCATCGGGTTCGTGCCACCGGCCTGGGCCAGGATCAGGAAGCTCTCTGCCACGTACCGCCTCGTCGCTTGGAAAGGTTGGAACCGGCCCCGGCCCAGGTGTGGGCAAAGGTCGACCCAGAAGGGTGCGCCTCTTAGCAGCAGCCCCCTCCATGAGCAAGAGAACGCGGGCGGTGGCGGCCCCTTCCCAACACCCACCACCCCCGGTGCTCACCGAGCGCCGGTCCTCTCGGCCTCCTGAGCCGCCGCCCGCTCCCGGAACTCCCGGGCGAAGGCCGCGTACCGGCCCTCGGCGATGGCGCGGCGCACCTGGGCCATGAGCCCCAGGAAGTAGTGCAGGTTGTGCAGGGTGTTGAGCCGCATGGCCAGGATCTCCTGGGCCACGAAGAGGTGGCGGAGATACGCCCGGCTGAACGTCCGGCAGGTGTAGCAGGAGCAGGCCGGGTCCACCGGACGTGGGTCCTTGGCATACACCGCGTTGCGGATGACGACCTTGCCCTCGGAGGTGAAGAGCAGGCCGTTGCGGGCGCAGCGGGTGGGCAGGACGCAGTCGAACATGTCCACGCCGGCCTCCACGCAGGTGACCAGGTCCACCGGGGTGCCCACCCCCATGAGGTAGCGGGGCTTGTCCCGCGGCAGGAGGGGCGCGGAGAAGGCGACGCCTGCGTGCATGGCCTCGGGCGACTCGCCCACGGAGTAGCCGCCGAGCGCGTACCCGGGCAGATCCACCGCGCACACCTGCTCGGCGTGAGCCTTGCGCAGGTCCTCGTGGAGCCCACCCTGGACGATGCCGAACAGGGACGAGCGCTCGCGGCTCCAGGCCTTGGCGCAGCGGTGGAGCCAGCGCGTGGTGCGGGCCATGGACTGCTCCATGTAGGCACGCTCGGACTGGGCGGGCGGGCACTCATCGAAGGCCATGATGATGTCCGCGCCGAGCGTCTCCTGGATCTCGATGGAGCGCTCGGGGGTGAGCATGTGGCGCGAGCCATCCAGGTGGGACTGGAAGGCGGCCCCCTCCTCGGTGATCTTGCGCTTCTCGGAGAGGCTGAAGACCTGGAAGCCCCCGCTGTCGGTGAGCATGGGCCGGTTCCAGGAGATGAAGCGGTGCAGGCCGCCCAGCTCGCCCACGAGCGCCTCGCCGGGCCTCAGCATGAGGTGGTACGTGTTGCCGAGGATGATCTGCGCATCCAAGGTGAGCAGATCGTCCGGGCCCACGGCCTTGACGCTGCCCACGGTGCCCACGGGCATGAAGATGGGCGTCTCGATAGGCCCATGGGGGGTGTGGACCCGGCCACGCCGGGCCTTGGAGCCCGGATCCTCATGGAGCAGCTCGAAGCGCACCAGCCCCGGTGCCACCCGCGTGTCTCCCCTACCCTTTGGCTCGTCCATTGCTTACTCCGTCACCAGCATGGCATCGCCATACGAGAAGAACCGATAACCTGCCTGGATGGCCTCGCGGTACGCCGCGAGAGTGCGCTCCCGCCCCAGCAGGGCGCTCACCAGCATCACCAGGGTGGAGCGCGGCAGGTGGAAGTTGGTGAGCAGCAGGTCCACCTGTCGGAAGGTGAAGCCCGGGCGGATGAAGAGGACGGTGTCCCCCTGCCCCGCGCGCAGCCGGCCCGTCTGCGGATCCGTGGCGGACTCCAGCGTGCGCGCCACCGTGGTGCCCACCGTCACCACCCGGCGCCCCTCGGCCTTGGCGGCGTTCA